>CAMLIL010000079.1 GCA_946480015.1 uncultured Oxalobacteraceae bacterium
GCGAGCAGCTGGCCGCGCTGGTGCTGATCATGGATTCGCGCCGCCCGTTCACCGAACTCGACGTGCAGATGCTGGAGTGGTTTGCGCCGACCGGCAAGCCGATTCACTGCATCCTGACCAAGGCCGATAAGCTCAACCGCAACGAATCGACCAACGCCCTGCGCAAGGCCAAGGCCATGCTCGACAGCTATGTCGACGAAGACGGCGCAGGCTTTCCTTTCACCGTGCAGCTGTTCTCGGCCCTGAAACGCATCGGCATCGAAGAGGCCAACGACAAGATCATCGACCTGCTGGGACTGGCGCCCAGCCCGGTCGATCCCAACGCCACCCTGGTCGACCCGGTCGACAGCGACGACTAACCTCCTCGAAGCGAAGGAACGCTCCACGATGTCCCATCCTCTCTACCCGGCGGTGCGCATGCGGCGCATGCGGCGCGATCCCTTCTCGCGCGCACTGATGCGCGAAAACACCATCACGGCCTCGGACCTGATCTATCCAGTGTTCATCCTCGACGGCGTCAACCAGCGCCAGAGCGTGGCCTCGATGCCGGGCGTGGAGCGGGTGTCGGTGGATCTGCTGCTGGGCGTGGCGGACAACTGCGTCAAGCTGGGCATCCCGGTGATGGCGCTGTTTCCGGTGATCGATGCGGCGCTCAAGACCGCCGACGGGATCGAGGCGGCCAATCCGGACGGGCTGGTGCCGCGCGCGGTGCGTGCGCTCAAGAGCCGCTTTCCGGAACTGGGGGTGCTGACCGACGTGGCGCTCGACCCGTTCACCACCCACGGCCAGGATGGGCTGATCGACGAAAACGGCTATGTGCTCAACGACGAGACCATCGCCATGCTGATCCGCCAGTCGCTGTGCCAGGCCGAAGCCGGCGTGGACGTGGTGGCGCCGTCGGACATGATGGATGGGCGCATCGGCGCCATTCGCGGCGCGCTGGAAGTGAACAGATTCATTCACACGCGCATCATGGCGTATTCGGCCAAGTACGCATCGGCGTTTTACGGGCCGTTCCGCGATGCGGTGGGATCAAGCGGCAACCTGGGCAAGAGCGACAAGAATACCTATCAGATGGACCCGGCCAACAGCGACGAAGCGCTGCGCGAAGTGGGGCTGGACCTGGCCGAGGGCGCCGACATGGTGATGGTCAAGCCGGGCATGCCTTACCTGGACATCGTGCGCCGGGTGAAGGATGAATTCAGGGTGCCGACGTTCGCGTACCAGGTCAGCGGCGAGTACGCGATGCTGAAAGCGGCAGCGGCCAATGGCTGGCTCGACCACGACAAGGTCATGATGGAAGCCATGATGGCGTTCAAGCGGGCCGGCGCCGACGGGGTGTTGACGTATTTCGCCCTGGATATCGCGCGCTTGCTCAAAACCCGCGCCTGATTGTCGCCCCCCCCCCGCGTTCGCGAGGACGAGCAATTTTTTTCAGCGCCCCGGGTAGCGCTTGTACTCGGGGAACATTTCCTTGAACAGGAAAGCTTCCAGCTCGGCCTGATCGGCCGGGCGCGCGCTCATCGTCACCACCCGTTGCAGGCGGTGCGAATCCCACTCGAAATCGCCGGTTTTTTCCTTGCGGATCAATTCGATCATCTTCTTCACGATCGCCGTTTCGATATCCGGCTCGCCGCCGCGTTCGACCGTCACCTGCTGCAGCCAGCGCCGCTTGAAGTTCTGGTTCCAGCCGCGGAACTTGAGCTGGGCCGACGCAAAACTCTTGTCCGTCACGCTGAATACACCGCCGGTATCGTTCGGGTCCTGCCCCTGGCTGCGCCCGTTGGCGGCGGCGATGTTGGCCTTGGCGATGCGCATGCCGCGGTCGGCCTCGCTTTCCTCGGCCGGCTGGTCCGTCGTGTCTTGCCCGCGCGCACGGCGACGCGCTTCGATGGCCGCCGCCATGTCCATCTCCGGCGGTGCGGCCTTGGGTTTGGGCGGCTCGGGCTCCACCTTGACCGGCTTTTCGTTCGGCAAGGTAATCGTGTTGGGCAAACGCCGCACCAGCACCGGCGGCGTCGGCCTGGGCTTGTGCACCTGCTTCCGGGTTTTCGGCGCGGCAGCGGCCTGTTTCGGCTTGGGCTTGCCGGGCAGCGGCGACACATAGGTGATGTTGCCCTCCGGCGGCGCGGCCTTTTTCTGCTCTTCGCGCTTCTGGAACATGAAGGCCAGCAGCAAAATCACGTGCAGCGCCACCGTGATGGCGATACCAATGCGGTTGACCGGCTTTTTTTCCCCATAGCTCACCACGCCAGCAGTCGGCAGAGGCTGGCCGCAATGCTCGCAAAACCCGGTGTCGTCGGGCGAATGGTGGTAGTGGTCGCGCAAAATAGGTACAGCCTTCAGGGAACAAGGTCAACATACATCGGCCGGAGTGCCGCAGTCTATCCTTTTTGCCGGCTTTGCGCACGGGAAAGAAATGGATCTTGTACAGCTTACAAGATGACCTTCTTGACGGATGTTACAGAATGTATCGAGGCGATTAAAGGACGCTTAAAAATGCAAAAAAGCCCGGCAGGATGGACTCCGCCGGGCCTTCGGAACGGTCAGCGCATCAGAACGTGGTGCGCAGCGACAGCGTGTAGCTGGCGCCAGGCTTGTACTCGTCGAAGATGGCGTTGCTGAACTGGGTGTAGGTCTGGCTGATCGCCTTGGTGGCGTTCCACACGCTGAAAGTCAGGTCGGCGTTGTAGCGGAAACCGAACATGCGCTTGAGGTTGACGCCGACCGAGGCATCGACCTGGGCGCGCTCGGTGGTGTAGGCATAGGCGCCGCCAGGCACGGTCAGGGCGGTGCTGGTGTTGACCACGTGCGCGGCGGTGTACGAGCGCGATATCCGCATGTTCAGGCCGTTGCGCTCGTAGTAGACGGTCAGGTTGCTGGTGCGTGGCGGCACGCCGGCGACCGGCGGGGCGTCCACCGCCTCATCCTTCTGCCTGGCGTAGGTGAAGTTGGCCGTGAACCCGAAACCCTTGACCGGCAGCATGTCCAGCGGTTGCTGCCAGGTGGCTTCAAGACCGCGCACTTTCAGCTTGGTGTCGATATTGAACGGTTCGGTGATTTCGATCAAATGCTTGTCGCGCCCGCCGCTGGCCTCGACCGCGACCTGCTGTGCCGCGGTCAGGCCGATGGTGCCGAACATCGCATCGAGCTGGGCCAGGGTGTACTGGGTGGTGTGCTGGCCGGGACGGCTGATGATGTCCTTGGCAAACGCGCTCAGCGACACATACGCTTCGCGGCTCATGTAGTACTCGAGCGCCAGGTCCAGATTGTTCGCTTCGAACGGCTTGAGCTTGGGATTGGTCAGGGTGCCCTGGCGTGCGCCCTGGTCGCCAATGGTCAGCACGGTCTGGCGCAGGTCGGCCGGGCTGGCGCGGGTGAGCGACTTGGAGCCGGAGGCCCGCGCGATCAGCGCCGGCGTGAGGTTGTAGGCAGCGGTGAACGATGGCAGCACGTTGCTGTAGGTGGTGCTCTCGTATGCCCACTGCGTCAGGTTGTCGTACAGGCCGCCGTTTTTCAGCGTGGCATTGCGCGGATCGGCCACCGAGGTCATCACGCCGATGGTCTGCCTGGTCTGGGCGTAGCGCACGCCGGCGTTGTAGCGCAGGGTGCGGCCGAACACCTGGTTGCGGCCGTTCACTTCGGTGTACAGCGAGCTGACCACCTCGCGGATGTAGCCGCCGCTGGCGTTGCTGAAGCCGCGTTTGATGTTGTCGCGGAAGTACTGGTAATCGGTGTCCTTGGCGAACTTGTCCCAGTCGACCGTGATGAAGCCGTGGTCGCTCGCGTGGGCATAATCGGGCACCAGGGCGTTGGTGACCACCGAGCCCTGGTACGCCAGCGGCGTGGTCATGCCGGCGGTCGAGCCGGTGCCGTAGCCAGGGTAGGCGGTGGCGGCGTCGCTGACGGGACCCGGGGCCGAGCGGCCGTCACAGCCTGGCTGGCGGATCTGGGTGTTGGGCTGGAAAAAGCGTACGTTGACGTTATTGCCGCAGGTGACGTTCATCCAGGCGTCGGCCACGGCATAGCTGCGGTAGCGGCGCTCGATGTCGTCCCACGAACCGCCGGCCTTGATGCTGAAGTCGCTGTCGCCCCAGTTGACGTTCAGGCGCGAACCCTTGGTCTTGTTGGTGCGCTCGTACAGGTCCATGCGCAGGCCCGACAGGCCCTGCCCGGCCTGGTACCAGCCGAAATTGGCGGGATCGTTGACGTCCAGGTTGCCGGTGTAGGCGGGCGGCTGGCCCGGGGTGGTGTTGTCGTAGGTGATGACCGAATTGGGCGCCTTGGTGGCCAGCAGCACGGTCGGCATGTCGCGGAAGAAGGTGCTGTTGGTGGCGTTGAAGTGGCCGTCGATGGTCCACTTGTCGTTCGGACGGAATTCGAAGCCGGGATTGATGCTGCGGAACTTGGTCTTCTCTTCCATCGGGCGGAATTCCAGCGACCAGAAGGTGTTGGCGAAGATGCCTTTGTTCAGCACGCAACCGATGGTGCAATCGCTGCGGTCGGCCTCGAAGCCGACCGGGATGACCGTGTTGGCGCGGGTGCCGGCGTTCATGCCCTCGTAGATCATCTTGTTGTTCTTTTGGGCCGCCATCAGGTCCAGGTAGACGTCGAGCCGGTCGTTGGGCTGCCATTGCATGCTGATGACTTCGCCGGCGCGCTTGCGCTCGCCCTCATAGATCAGGTGACGGCCGAGACGGCCGAACAGGGCGTTGTCGAGCTGGTTGATGGTCATGCCAGGGTTCAGTGCAAGCAGCATGGCACGGTCGATCTGTTTGCCGGGCACCAGGATCGAACGGGCATAGGCCGGCAGGTCGTTCAGCGCCAGGCCGGACGGGACGGTATCCGGAGAGGACTGGTTACCGCCGCCGATGCTGTTGGGTTTGTCCGCCGCGGTGGCCTGGAAGGACTTGAGCTGGAAGTTGCGCATGTCGACGGTCTGGAAGCCTTCGGTCTTGTACTTGGTGTCGCCGAAGGCCACGCCGCCGAGGATCCCGAATTTGCCCCAGCCCGGGCTGGTCCAGGTGTTGCTGATCAGGCCGGAACCGGTGGTCCCCCACTGGCCGTTCTGCTCGCGGTAGTTGCCGCTGAGGGTGAAGGCCGAGCGCAAGCCGCTCTTGTCGAACGGGCGCACGCTGCGCATATTGACCGTGCCGGCGATGCCGCCTTCGATCAGGCTGGCCTGCTGGCTTTTGTAGACGCTGGCGCTGCGGAACAGTTCCGAGGGCAGGAAGTCCATGTCGACTTCGCGGTTGGCGCTGATCGAGCCGCCCCAGCTGCCGGCCGAGGCCGATGCCATCGGCGCACCGTTGAGCAGCACGCGGGTAAAGGCGGCGCCCATGCCGCGGATGGAAATATTCAAGCCTTCGCCGTCGATTTCGGCGCGCTTGACGGTGACGCCGGGAATCCGGGCCAGGGCGTCGGCGATGTTGGGATCGGGGAATTTACCCATGTCTTCCGAAAAGACGGTGTCGGACAGGCCGATGTTTTCGCGCTTTTCGTTGGCCGACAAGGCCAGGGAGCTGCGGTAGCCGCTGACGGTGACGGTCGGCACGACCGCTTTTTCCTCCGCCGGGCTTGCCGCTGCGGGCGCCGTTTGCGCGTACGCGCTTGAAATCAGGCCGGCGATCACGCTCAGCGCGAGCACGTCGCCGCGCGTTACCAGTGGACGCCGACCGGCGCCTTTCAATTTGCTTGTCATGCTTGTCTCCTCCATCGACGACCGTCATGGCCGTGCTTTTGTTGTTTGTTGTGCAAAAATTGAATTTGGTAGCGCAACCCATATCTCTGCCATTTAGACGGTTTTGATCGTTATCGCGCAATTTCCCCCTTTGGCAAACCGGCCTCTTTGATAAGCGCTACCATTTGGGATATTCCCTGTTTTCTCACAGAGCGTCAACCGTCGTCATGACAGCCGTTGTCATTAAGACACAAGCTTCAGCCATGCAGGAAATGCGGGGGGGTGGCAAGCGAACGATTGCGCTACCATTTTTGGCGGGCAAAGCGCGCAAGGCGGGACCGCGTCCAGCCGGGGCTGGACGCGGCGCAAACAGGATCGGGAGGGAATTAAGGCAGGAAAGCCAGCGGTTCGCGTTCGCCGGAAACGCTGCGGGCGCGCTGGCGGGTGCGTGCCGGCTGGGCGGCCTCGAGCAACTCGAACATGGCTTTGACGCAGCGGTCGGCATCGCTGACCTGGCGCGAGGCCAGCAGCGGGCGCGGCAAGGCGTGGGTGTAATACTGGGCCCCTTCCGTCAGGTAACCCAGCGCCCACAGGTTGGGAAACTGGCGTCCGGCGCTGTTGAGCGGATGGTTGCCGCTGTCGATGTCCAGTCCGCCCGGATGGAAGGTGCCGTTGTAGTAAGGGCGAACGGTGCCGCGCTTGAGCAGATTGCGCACGAACACGCTGTCGTCGGTTTCGGGCGAAAACACATCCAGCCGCGCCACCAGCAGCGCGTCCAGGTACTGCACCGTGGAGCTGTTGGCAAAGCGCGTGTGCAGGGCGAACTGCGAGCGGTCCTCGTCGATGCGCACGACCGGATTGGGGCCGTCGGCCACGCGCAGCACGCCGGCGGCGATCAGGGCGCGCAGCTGCTGGTTGCGCAGCATCGGCGGGCCGAAGGTCACGCGGTTGATGGCCGGGTTGTAGACGCTGAGAAATTTGCGGTGCGAGGCCGGCAGCAGGCCGCTGTGTTCGATGCAATCCTGCAGCACCGCGCGGGCGTCGCGCAGCACGTCGGCCGCGGCCTTGAGCGGGCTGCCGGCGTTGCCGCGCGCCGCCTCGTCCAGGTCGGTTTTGAGCAAGGTATTGAAGAATTCAGCGAACTCGGCGCTCGACTCGAAGCTGCGCCCGCGCAGCGGAAACAGCATGGCGTCGATGGCCTTCCTTTCCTCTCCGCCAAGCTGGTACCAGACCGGATCGGGCGCTTGCGCGTCCTGCGCGCAGCGGTAGGCGAAGCCCATTTCCTTGAGCAGCAGCGGCAGCAGGTCGCGGTCGAAGTCGAGCTGGGCGCTGGCGCGCTCGCGCTGGGCCTGTATGCGCAGATCGCGCACCGCCTCGCGGGTAAAGAAGCGGGCTTGATGGCGGCCCGCCACGCCTTTCTGGTTGACGCCGCGCGCCGCGGCGGGCAGGCAGTTGCGCGAGAACAAAGTCAGCTTCGGTTCCTGGCCCGAGGGCAGATAGCGCACGGCGTCGCCGGCCGGCTCGAAGCGCCCGCCGCGGCCGACCGTCAATTCGGCCAGCACATCGTGGGCCGACAGGCCCAGGCCCTGGATGCCGACCTCGGCGTCGTGGCCGATGGCGTGCAATCTGTCCATCGGATAGACGTGGCGCACGTAGCGCAGCTTGCTGTTGTAGCGCCCGTGGTCCTGGGCGAACTTGCGCAGCCAGGCTTCCTCGTCGGTCAGATGATTGCTGCCGTGGCCGGTGGTGAGGAACACATAGTCGCTGGGCACCGAAAAGCCGCTTTCGAGCTCGACCACGAAGCTGCCGTCGGGCTGCTGGTACATGTCGACGGCGCGGTGGCGCAGATGGGTCAGCGCGACCGCGGGCGGCAGCGAGGCGGCGACCGCGCCAAAGGCCCAGGCCAGGTAGCGCCCCAGCAGCTGGCGCGGCAGATAGTCGCTGTCGGTGATTTCCGCCCCGCCCTCGGCGCCGGCGCGGTAGTACTCGCTGCCGAAGCGGCGGTAGCCCTGGGAGCGCGCCCAGTCGGTCAGGCTGGGCGTGACGCAGGCCGGCGCCAGCTCCACCGTCCCCGGGCTGGGAAACAGGGTCACCTGGCTGGCCACGGTATTGATCAAGAGATGCTGCGGCTGGCACACCATGTGCACGCCCGGTCCGCACGCCGACGGGTCGATCAGATTCACTTGCAAAGGGTAGCGGCAGGTGCGCGCGTGCGCGGCAAGGCGCTCGAACACCGACAGCCCGCGCGGCCCCATGCCGATTATCGTAATACTGGCTCGCTTCATGGTTGATCACCTGTCCGTAGGAAACATTTCCCATGGTGGCAGGCGATCAGATCAAAGCGTTGTTCGTAGTCAATTGATTCTTTGCGATAAGTGGAACGCAGGCCAAGCGGGCGCTCGCCGGCGGGTGTTCCGGCGGCGCGCACGCGGCCAGCATGGCGTCGTCCATCGGGCCGCTGCCGCTGTACTTGTCGAGCGCGAGATAGATCACCGGGGTGATGTACAGGGTGATCACTTGCGAGAACAGCAAGCCGCCCACCACCGCCAGGCCGAGCGGCTGGCGCAGTTCGGCGCCGGCGCCCAGGCCCAGGGCGATCGGCAGCGCGCCCATCAGCGCGGCCAGGGTGGTCATCAGGATCGGGCGCAGGCGCAGCACGCAGGCTTCGCGGATCGCCTCAAGCGGGGCCATGCCGCGGTTGCGCTGGGCGTCCAGGGCGAAGTCGATCATCATGATGGCGTTCTTCTTGACGATGCCGATCAGCATCAGGATGCCGATGATGGCGATCATGGTCAGATCCAGATTGAACAGGCGCAGGGTCAGCAGCGCGCCCACCGCGGCCGACGGCAGGCCCGCCAGAATCGTCAGCGGGTGGATATAGCTTTCGTACAGCACGCCCAGCAGCACGTAGATCACGCCCAGCGCCGCCACGATCAGGATGATCTGGCTCGATTGCGAATCCCGGAACACCGCCGCGTCGCCGCCGTATTTGGTGATGATCGAGGCCGGCAGCTTCATCTCCGACGCCATGCGGTCGATCTTGGCGGTGGCCACGCCCAGCGGCACGTCCGGCGCCAGGTTGAACGACAGCGTGATGGCCTGCAGCTGGCCCTGATGGTTGACCGAGGTCGGCCCCATGGTGCGTTCGACGCTGGCGAAGGCCGACAGCTGCACCAGCTGCCCGCTCTTGCTGCGCACCGACACGCGCGTGAGGGCGTCTTCGAACTGGCGGTCGGCGGCGTCGGCTTCGAGGATCACGTTGTAGCTGGCGGCCGAGGCGTAGATGGTCGAGACCTGGCGCTCGCCGAAGGCGGTGTAGAGCGCGGTGCGCACGTCGGCCATCTGCACGCCCAGCACATTGGCCTTGTCGCGGTCGATTCGCAAGGTGGCCTGCAGGCCGCGGTTCTGCGAGTCGCTGGTGACGTCGCGGAATTGCGGATCGGCGCGCAGGCGCTCCAGGTATGTATTGGCCCACTCGCCCAGCGCGTCGCCGCTGACGCTTTGCAGGGTGTACTGGTAGCGGCTCTTGCTGGGACGCCCGCCCAGCTGCAGGTTCTGGGTCGGGCTCAGGAACACCTGGATGCCGGCCACCGCGCGGGTGGCCTTGCGCAGCCCGTCGAGCACCTCGGGCATGCTCTTGCGCTGGCCGCGCGGCTTGAGCACCAGGAACATGCGCCCGGTACTGCCGCCATTGGCAAACATCGTCACGTCCTGCACGTTCGGGTCCTTGCGGATGATGTCGCCGGCTTTCTGCTGCAGCGCGAGGAAGGCGTCGCTGGACGTATCTTCCGACGCTTCCATGCTGACCCGGATCTGGCCCAGGTCTTCCTCGGGGAAGAAGCCCTTGGGGATGGTCAGGTACAGCACCACCGTCAGCGCGAAGGTGCCCAGGGCCACCAGCAGCACCGCCGGGCGGTGCGCCAGCGCCACGTCGAGCGATTTTTCGTAAGCGTTGCGCACCTTGGCGAAACCGGCTTCGAAATGGCGCCCGATGAAGCTCTTTTCGCCTTCGCCGCTGTCGGCATGGGGCGGCAGCAGGCGGCTGGCCATCATCGGCACCAGGGTCAGCGACACCAGCGCCGACACCAGGATCGACAGTCCCACCACCACCGCGAATTCATGGAACAGCAGGCCGATCACGCCCGGCATGAAGAAGATCGGAATGAACACCGCCACCAGCGAGATCGAGATCGAGACGATGGTAAAGCCCATTTCGCGCGAGCCGACCAGGGAGGCCTGCAGCGGGCTCTTGCCCATTTCGATGTGGCGCACGATATTTTCCAGCACCACGATGGCGTCGTCGACCACCAGGCCCACCGCCAGGGTGATGCCGAGCAGGGAGACGTTGTCGAGGCTGTAGCCGAGCCAGTTGAGCAGCGCCAGCGCGCCCAGCAGCGAGATCGGCATCGTTACCGCCGGGATGAAGGTGGCGCTGGCGCGGTGCAGGAACAGGAAGATCACCAGCACCACCAGGCCGACCGTCAGGGCCAGGGTCAGGTTGACGTCGTGGATGGCTTCGCGGATCGAGACCGAGCGGTCGTTGACCAGGTTGATCTTGATCGAGGCCGGCAGCTGGGCCTGGAAGCGCGGCAGCAGTTTCCTCACCGCGTCGACCACCTGCACGGTGTTGGCGTTGGGCTGGCGCTGCACCAGCAGCACGATCGAGCGCTCGCCGTTGTAAAAGCCGGACGTCTTGACCGACTGGAAGCTGTCCTCGACGGTGGCGACGTCCTTCAGGCGCACCGGCTGGCCATTGCGGTTGGCCACGATCAGATCGGAGAAGGCGGCCGCGTTCATCATCTGGCCGCTGCCCTGGATGGTCAGGGTCTGGCTGGGGCCGTCGAGCACGCCCAGCGGGGAGTTGGAATTGGCCGCGCGCAGGGCGCTGGCCAGTTCGTCCATCGACAGGTCGCGCGCGGCCATCAGCTCGGCGCGGGCGTGCACGCGCACGGCGAAGCGCTTCTGGCCGTTGACCGTCACCTGGGCCACGCCGGGCAGGGTCGACAGGCTGGGCGCGACCAGGTTTTCGGCGTAGTCGTTCACCTCCGACAAACTCATCGAGGGCGAATTCATGGTCATGAACAGCACCGGCGCATCGGCCGGGTTGACCTTGCGGTAGGACGGCAAATCCGTCATTTCCTGCGGCAGCTGGCGCTGCGCGCCCAGCAGGGCCGCCTGCACGTCCACGGCGGCGGCGTTGACGTCGATGCTGGGATCGAATTCCAGGGTCAGGGAAGTCGCCCCCTGGGTGCTGGTCGAGGTGATCAGGCTGATGCCGGCAATCGTGGAGAACTGCTTTTCCAGCGGCAGCGCCACCGACGAGGCCATGGTTTCGGGACTGGCGCCGGGCAGGTTGGCCTGGACGTTGATGACCGGGGTGTTATAGCTGGGCAGCGCGGCCACGGGAATCGAGGAATACGCCAGCAGGCCGACCAGGATCACGCTGAGCGACAGCAGCACCACCATCACCGGGCGGCGGATACACAGCTCGGACAGGTTCATCGCGTCGCCACCGCGGTCGGCTGGTCCTTGCGCGCGCCCGGACCGGCGTCGGCCAGGCGCACCTTGGCGCCCGGACGCAGGTTCTGCTTGCCCTCGGTGATGACGCGCTCGTCGCCGGTGAGGCCGGCCACCGCCGCATTCACGCCGAAGCCGTGCAGGCGCGTGACGGCCACCTGGCGCGCATTCCGGTCGCTGTCGATTACGTACACGAAAGTGCCGCGCGTGTTGGTGATGATGGCCGCCTGCGGGATCACCACCGCGTCCTTCAGGGTCTGCACGGTCACGCGGGTGTTGACGTACTGGCCCGGCCACAGGGCGGTGTCGCGGTTGTCGAACTGCGCCTTGACGCGGATGGTGCCGGCCTGGGCGTTGACGGTGTTATCGATGAAGCCCAGGGTGCCGCGCACCTGGCGCTCGCCGGCGCCGGCATCGACCGTGACCGGGCCGGCCTTGCTGGCCGCCAGCAGCGCCGGCAGCGCCGATTCCGGCAGGGTGAACGAGACGTTGACCGGATCGAGCCGGGTGATGGTGGTCAGCGAGGTCGACAGCTGCACCAGGCTGCCCGGATAGACGTCGATGGCGCCGACCCGGCCGGCCATCGGGGCGCGGATGGTGCCGTAGCTGGCGGCCACGCTTTGCGCCTTGAGCGCGGCGCGGTCGGCGGCCAGCTGGGCACGGGCCGAGTCGAGCTGGCTGCGCAGGGTGTCGACCGCGCTCTGGGCGATGAATTTCTGCGCCACCAGTTCCTCGCTGCGTTTGAGCTGGCGCTCCAGGTCGGCCAGCGCGGCCTGGCTGCGCGCCACCTGGGCCTGCGATTTGTCGACATTGGCCTGGTCGCTGCGGTCGTCCAGGGTGAACATCAATTGCCCGGCCTTGACGAACTGCCCCTCCTTGACGTGCACCTTGCGGATCGTGCTGGTGGTCTGCGGGTGCAGGTCGACCGTCGACAGCGGCGTGACGGTGCCGTTCGACTGCAGCACCACCGGCACGTCCTGGCGCTGCGGCGCCACCACGTTGACCACGGTCGGCGCCTGGCCCGCGCCCTTGGCGCCGGCCTTCGCCGGGGCCGATGCCTCGTGGCCATGGCCCACGTACCAGGCGGCGCCACCGACGATGGCCACCGCCGCTCCCCACACTGCGATATTCTTGGTTTTCATTGGCTGCTCAAATTAGGCTTAACGCTTGCCCTGATAATGCTCAGGCAGGATCAGGGTGACTTCCAGCCCGCCCTCGGGGACGTTGGCCAGGGCGATGCTGCCGCCATGCTGCTCGGCGATGTTGCGGGCGATGGTCAGCCCCAGGCCGGTGCCGCCGGACTCGCGCGAACGCGAGCTCTCGATCCGGTAAAACGGTTCGAACACGCGCGCCAGCTCGGCCTGGGCGATGCCCGGCCCCTTGTCGCGGATGCGGATGCGCGCGGTGCCGTTGAAGCCTTCGACCAGCACCCGCGCCTGGTGGCCGTACTTGACGGCGTTGTCGATCAGGTTGACGAAGCAGCGCCGCAGCGCCATCGGACGGCCCATCAGCGCCATGCCGGCGTTGCCCTCGACCTGGACCTTCTGGCCGGCGTCGGTGGCGTCGCAGCAGACCGACGCCAGCAGCGAATCGAGGTCGAGCTTTTGCATCGTCTCGCTGGTGGTGTCGGTGCTGCGCGCCAGGTCCAGTCCTTCGCGCACCATGGCCTGCATGGCCGACAGGTCGTCCACCAGACGCTCGCGCAGCTCCGGGTCGCCGACCTTTTCCAGGCGCAGGCGCATGCGCGTGAGCGGGGTTTGCAGGTCGTGCGTGATGGCCGCCAGCATCTGGGTGCGCTGGAAGATGTACTGGCGCACCCGCGCCTGCATGGCATTGAAGGCGGCGCTGGCCTGGCGGATCTCGCTGGCGCCGGACAGCTTGAGGGGCGGATGGTTGATGTCGTTGCCGAGGTCGGTGGCGGCCTGGGCCAGCTGCATCAGCGGGCCGGTGGTCATGCGCGCCACCGCGTAGGCCAGTGCCCCGATACACAGCAGGAACAGGGCCAGGATCAGGGTGTAGTCGGTGTGCTCGGCGATGTTCGACGGCGGCGGCGGCAGCACCAGGAGGCGCAGCTGCTCGCCGTCGCGCAGGCGCACGTTGAGCGCTTCGCACACCCCGCTCCACTTCACCCTGGACGCACCGAAGATGCTGGAATCGACGCGCGGCGCGTCGCACACCGACGGCCTGGCGGCGACCGATTCGACCGCGTAGCCCTTGCCCATGCGCGCGGCCAGCTTCAGCGCGAAGTTCGAGGGTTTGGCGCTGATGGCCTGGGGGCCGCTGATCGGTTCCAGGCGGATGCCGGGCCGGTTGGCGGCGTTCAGATAGGCCATGCGGGCCGAGGCCGGCACGGTCTCGGCGGCGGTGATGAGCTGCTCGGAGCGGTCCAGCGCGTGCAGGTCGCGGAAGTCTTCGATCACGCTGCGGCGCTCGTTCTCGGCCAGCAGCTGGGTGGTGACGGCCGAGACCACGGTGCCGATGAACAGCGTGAGGAACACGCGCCCGGTCATGGAACGGAAAAAATTCTTCAAGCGCCGGGCTCCACGCTGACCTGGCCGGCCAGCACATAGCCGCCGTTGCGCACGGTCTTGATGATTTGCGGCACGCGCGCGTCTTCGCCCAGTTTCTGGCGCAGGCGGCTGATCTGGATGTCGATCGAGCGGTCGAAGGGGTCGGCGTCGCGGCCCTGGGTGAGGTTGAGCAGCTGGTCGCGGTTGAGGACCCGGTTGGGATGCTCGAGAAACACCCGCAGCAGGCGGAATTCGGCGCCCGAGAGCATGATCACCACGCCATCCGGATTGACCAGGTGGCGCGCGGTCAGGTCCAGGGTCCAGCCGGCGAAGCGCATGCGCTGGAGGTTGTCGGCCGGGGCGTTGGACGGCATGGCATGGCTGCGCCGCAGCACGCTGCGGATGCGCGCCAGCAGTTCGCGCGGCTCGAACGGCTTGGGCAGGTAATCGTCGGCGCCCATTTCCAGGCCGAGAATGCGGTCGAGCGGCTCGTTGCGGGCGGTCAGCATGATCACCGGCAGGGCCGAACTGGCGCGCAGCTTGCGGCACAGGGTCAGGCCGTCGTCGCCCGGCAGGTTCAGGTCGAGCACGATCAGGTCGGGACGGGCTTCGTCGAGCGTTTTCCACATGCCGGTGCCATCGGCGGCCACCAGCGCCCGGTAACCGTTTCCTTCCAGGTATTCGGCCAGCAAACTGCGGATGTCGCGGTCGTCGTCGACAATGAGTATGGTAGATGGAGTATCCATGACCGCAATTATCCGCAGTTAGCGCGACTGTGGACAGCGTTTTTGTATCCCTCTGTATATACCCGGGGGATCGATACATAGTGATACAAAGTGTTGGCACGGACACACTTCGCCCCCCTCCGGATGCAACACATTGATACAAACTGTTCCGCCACAGACACGGGAGCGAAACACAGGAAGCCCAAGATGCATCCTGTAGCACATCCCGTTTGTCACTGAAAGGAACACCATGAACGCCATGAACCACATTCGTCAAACCCTGCTGGTCGGCATGCTTGCCCTGGGCGCTGTCACGGCGCAGGCCCAGACCGCCGCCGTACAGCCGGGCCGCCACGCCCATGCCGCCTCGGTGGAAGAGCATCAGGCGCGCTTTGCCGAGCACCTGGCCAAGCGCCAGGCCGCCCTGCACGACGCACTCAAGCTCAGCGCGGCCCAGGAAGGCGCCTGGACCGCCTTCGTCAACGCCACCAAGCCGGCCGCGCACGCACCACGCGAGCGCGCCGCCTTCGCCAAGCTGACGGCGCCGGAGCGCATGGAAAAGATGATCGCCATGCAGAAGGAGCGTTCGGTCAAGATGGAAGCCCACCTGGCCGCCCTGAAAACCTTCTATGCCCAGCTCACCCCTGAGCAGAAGAAGGTGTTCGACGACACCGTCAAGAAGGGGCACCGTGGCCACCGCGGGATGCGCGGCGGCTTTCAGCACGGCTAAGAGCCACCCACAGGCGCGGGGGCGGCCGGTGCCCCCGCCGCGTCGGACAATTTATTCCGAACAGGGAGGCTTGCCGTGTGTCTAAGTTTTATGACTTGGCATAAGGAGGCGCTATGAATACCAATTGGATCGTGACGGCAAATGCCGGCCGAGCAAGGATTTTTTGCCAGCGAAAACCTTCCGGGCCGTATGAAGAGATCGAGGATATGGTCAACGAGGCAACGCGTTTGCGCACCGTCGATACCGAATCCGACCAGCTTGGCCAGCGCGCCGCGTCGAAAAGCATCAACGGCAGCGGCGCGCCGACCCAGCCGAGCGGCTATGAGCCCAATCAGCTGCCGGCCGAGCATCAGGCCGAATTGTTCGCGCGCAGCGTCAACGAGTATCTGGTGCGGGCCCATCAGGAGCAGCGCTTCGACCAGCTGACCCTGGCGGCATCGCCGGAATTTTTGGGCTTGCTGAGGCGCTTTGTCGAACCCCGGCTGGGCCCGGCAATCGCACAGGAAATCAATAAGGATTACACCCAGCTCAACGGACGCGATCTGCAAGCCAAGATCGAATCCCAAACGGCGCATTAGGCTGGCACGCAACACCGGCTGCAGAACGCGACACCCGCACCGGAAGTTCGTGTATCCTCCTTGAGATATATCCATACGGCAATATTTTTGCCGTATGGGGCATCGGGAGGATGACGTGAACACCTGTGTATACGACAAGACCGACAAGGGGCGCGAGGAAATTGCAACGCGCAAGTATCACATCCCGCCCCGGCTGCGTTCGCTGCTGGTCATGATCGACGGGCGCCGTTCGCTCGATTCGCTGCTGAGCAATTTCAGCGCCATCGGGGTGACCGAGGAGAGCGTCAACGAATTGCTGCGCGACGAGTATATCGCCGTGGTGGGCACGGCCGCCCCGCCCGCGCCCCGCCCTGCCCCGCCGGCGCGCGCGCCGGTCATCGATGCGCTGCATGAAGCCACCCTGCCCGAGCCGGTGATCAGCGCACCGCTGCTGAGCGAACAGGAGCGCATCGCGGCCCTGTACGATTTTTACAATCAAACCATCAAGAGCACGATCGGCCTGCGCGGCGTGATGCTGCAGCTGAAAGTGGAAAAGTGCGCCAGCGTGGCCGACTTCCGCGAGCTGCGCCTGGCCTACCTGGAAGGCGTGCTCAAGGCCAAGGGCCGCGAAATGGCGCTCAGCCTGCGCGACCGCCTCGACCATCTGCTGGGCGGCAAGCCCCCCAGCGATGCTTTCGATCCGGACTGATTATTTCAGCCGGGCCAGCGAAGCGCTGAAGCGTTCGGCGTTCTGGTAGCCGATCACGCGGCCATCGGCAATTTCCGCGCCGTTGCGGTCGAACAGGATGATGCCGGGCGGGCCGAACAGGCCGAAGCGCTTGAGCATGGCCTTGTCGTCGGCATCGTTGGCGGTCACGTCCACCTGCAGCAGCAAGGTGCCGGCCAGGGCCGCCTTGATGCCCGGGTCGACGAAGGTCAGCTTTTCCATTTCCTTGCACGAAACACACCAGTCGGCATAGAAGTCGAGCATGGCGGTCTTGCCGCTGTTGCCGGCCAGCGCGGCGTCCAGTTCGGCGACGGTCTTGATGCGCTTGAAGTGCAAGCCTTCGGCCGCGCCGCCGCGCAGATGGGCCAGCGGCGCCAGCGCATCGCGGCCCCCGCTGGCCACCCCGAGCAGCTGGATCAGGCCGAGCGTGCCGAACGCGGCTCCCAGCGCCATCGCGGCCCAGTGGCGTTTGCCATGCAGCAGCAGATAGGCGCCGTACCCGGTCAGCAAGGCGCTCCACAACGCCATCTGCAGCGCCGCCGGGATGACCGGCGACACCAGCCAGATCGCCATGCCCAGCATGAGCACGCCGAAGAATTTCTTGACCGCGTCCATCCACGCGCCCGCGCGCGGCAGCAGGGCGCCGGCCGATACGCCCACCAGCAGCAGCGGAATGCTCATGCCGGCCGCCATCGCGAACAGGGCGCTGCCGCCGGTGACGACGTCGCGGGTCTGGCTGATGTAGACCAGGGCGCCGGCCAGCGGCGCGGCCACGCAGGGACCGACGATCAGCGCGGAAATGGCTCCCATGAGAAAGACCCCGGCCAGTTTGCCGCCCGCTTGCCTGCCGGAAGCGCTGGCCAGGCGGCTTTGCAGGGCGGCGGGCACTTGCAGCTGGAACACATCGAACATGGACAGCGCCATGACGGCGATCAGCAGGCCGAAGCTGCCCAGCACCCAGGGCTGCTGCAATGCCGCGGCCAGGCCTTCGCCGGCCAGCCCGGCGGCCACGCCCAGCGCGGTGTAGACGATGGCCATGCCGAGCGCATAGGCGCTGGATAACAGCAGGCCGCGGGTGCGTTTGAGCTGGGCCCCCTCGCCCACAATGATCGAGGACAGGATGGGCACCATCGGCAGCACGCAGGGCGTGAAGGCCAGGCCCAGGCCGAGCAGCAGGAAGGCCGGAATGATGGCCAGCAGCTTGCCGCTGCCGAGCACGGTGGCGATGGCGCCGCCGTCGCCCGCCGTTGCGCCGCCCGGGGCGCCGTGCAGCTGCGCCTGGGCTTCCTGGGGCGCATAGCACAGCCCCTTGTCGGCGCAGCCCTGGCTGGTGGCGCTCAGGGTGAAGGCGCCGGCCGCCTGGACGGGAATGGCCACCGTGACGCTCTGGCGGTAGGTTTCCACGTCTTTCTGGAAAGTGTCGTCGAATTTGACCTTGCCGTGCGGGTACACCGGCTGTCCCAGGGTGGCGCCGCTGGCCTTGAAGGCGAAGCGCTCGCGGTACATGTAGTAGCCGGGAGCGATGTCATAGGTGACCGCCACGGTGTGCGGGTCACGCATGGCGGCCGAGAATTTGAAGGCTTGCTCGGGCGGGAGGAATTCGTCGGCAGCCTGCGCGCCTGCTCCGGCCAGCATGGCGAGGGCCAGGCACAAGCATGAGACGAGGGATCGGAACATGATGGGTAGAATGGGTGAAGGCAATGGCGCATGGTACACCGGACAGGTCCGGGTACGCAGCGGCAAGCAAACGATTAGGCTGCCATCTAAAGGTCCGGTGCGAAATGTTTTGCATTGCTCACTATATATAGCGGACAATCCGTGACAGCGTTCACTTTCCAGTCAGGCTATTTATGGCATTCACCCTCATTCCTTCGTCGCGGCGCTGGCTGCTCGCATGTGCAGGCAGCGCGTGGCTGCTGTATCCCGCATGCGGCAAGGCACTGCCGGTCTTGCCGCCGCCACCGGCGCCGCTGCCGGCACTCGCGCCCGGCAGCGTTCCCATGAGCGACTCGGCTGGCGCCCCCGAACTCAAGCTTGATCTTCCCATCACCCCCGGTCCGTACCAGCCCGACTGGGCCTCGATCGAGCGCCAGTATCCCGGCACGCCGGCGTGGCTGCGCGAGGCGAAGTTCGGCATCTGGGTGCACTTCGGCCCGCAGGCGGCCGGGATGAGCGGCGACTGGTATGCGCGCAGGATGTACACCGAGGGAACGCCTGCCTACAAAAATCATCTTGCACAGTTCGGCCATCCGAGCGTGTCGGGCTACAAGGAAGTGCTGCGCGACTGGAATCCCGCCAAGCTCGATCCGGCCAAACTGACGGCGATCTACAAGGATGCCGGCGCGCGCTTTCTGATCGTGCAGGCGGTGCATCACGATAATTTCGACTTGTGGAATTCGCGCTACCAGCCGTGGAATTCGGTCCGCATGGGCCCCAGGCGCGACCTGGTGGGCGAGTGGGCGCGCGCCGCGCGCAGCACCGGGATGCACTACGGACTGGCGTTTCACCATGAATATTCGTGGTGGTGGTGGCAGACCGCGTTCGGCAGCGATCAGCACGGCGCGCTGGCCGGGCAGCCCTATGACGGCGGCCTGACGCTTGCCGACGGCAAGGGCAAGTGGTGGGAGGGCCTGGACCCCCAGCTGTTGTATAACGTCGACCTGCGCGAGTATCAGGGGGTCGTCGCGGCCGCAAAGACCGATTGGAATCCGCCGCCGGCCGGCCTGTTCGGCCGCCATCAGAAATATGCCGCGTGGTACGCCACCCGCTGGGCCGCGCGCATCATGGACGCGGTCGAGCAGTACGATCCGGATTTCATCTATACCGACGGCACCGGCAGCCAGCCGTTCAGCGGCGACAACACCGGCACCGGCATCAAGGCCGATGCCACCCAGCGCGTGATCGCCGATTACTACAACCGTACCCTGCAACGGCGCGGCAAGGTCGATACCTTCAGCATCATCAAGTTCCGCCCCAATACCAACGGCACGGTCAATACCGAGGAAGGCAGCATTCCCGCCGGGATCAAGACCGATCAGGCCTGGATTGCCGAAACGCCGGTGGGCGACTGGTACTACGGGCCGGGTTTTACCTACAGTGCGGACGGCGTGATCCGCTATCTGCTGGAACAGGTGGCGCGTGACGGCAATGTCGCCATCTGCGTCTCGCCGCTGCCGGACGGCTCGCTGGACCAGGGCAGCCGCAGCATGCTGGCCCAGGTCGGCGCCTGGATGCGCATCAACGGCCAGGGTATTTATGGCAGCCGCGCCTGGAAGCGCCTGGGCGAAGGCGAACAACAGCGCACCCTGCCCGGCGGTAAACTGGACGAGCGCCAGGCCAACTTCAGCTTCAGTGCGCAAGACGTTCGCTATACCGAGGGCCGCGACGGTTCGGTCTATGCCTACACCATGGCGGTACCGGCCGCCGGCAGCGAGGTCCGTCTGCCGGCGCTGGGCAAGACCGCCATGCTGCCGGGTAAGCCGGTCAGGTCGGTGACGCTGCTCGGCCACCGCGGCAAGCCGCTGCAGTGGCGCCAGGAAGCGGACGCACTGGTCATTCGCGCGCCGGCGCGCATGCCATTCTCGACAGCGGTGGGTTTCAGGATCCGCTGATTGCAACACTTAAAGAAGGAGAAAAACGATGGTGAATTACGGACACTGCGCGGGTGCGCTACTGCTTGCCGTGAGCACGATGGCGGGCGCCGAACAGCGCAGCCTTGCGCAGGACTGGCGTTTCATGGCCGGGACTGTCCAGGGGGCGCAAGCGGCCGATTTTGCCGATGCGGCGTGGCGCCGCGTGGTGGTGCCGCACGATTTCTCGATCGATGACAAGCCCGACGGTTCGCCGCCGTTCGACCGCAACGCGACGGCCGGCCAGGATTCCGGCTACCTGGCCGGCGGCACCGGCTGGTACCGGCTGCACCTGCCGCTCAGCGCGCACGAGGCGGCCCGCGTGGTGCGGCTCAATTTCGAAGCCATCTACGGCGATGCCGACATCTGGCTGAACGGGGTCCAGGTCGGAACCCATCATTATGGCTACTCCGCGTTCAGCCTGGACCTGACCGGCAAGGTGCGCGCCGGCGACAATGTCATCGCGGTGCGCGCGCACCACGCCGATCCCTCGTCGCGCTGGTACGCCGGTTCCGGCCTGATCCGTCCGGTGACGCTCGACCTGCTCGATCCGGTGCATATCGCCCCCGACAGCGTGGTGGTCGCCACCGTGAGCGCGGACGCCGACATGGCCGCGCTCAGCACCCGCGCCACGATCCGCAACCGCAGCGCCAGGCGCCAGCGCGCCGAGCTGACCTCGAGCGTGCTCGGCGCCGACGGCACGGCAGTGGCGCGCGAACGCCGCAGCGTGCTGATCGCGCCCAACGGCGCGCTTGAGGTGACCCAGCCGCTCGCGCTCAAGCGCCCGCGGCTGTGGGGGCCGGACGCGCCCAATCTCTACACGCTGCAGCAGGAAGTGCGCATCAACGGGAGCGTGACCGATGTGCGGCGCACGCGTTTCGGCATCCGCACCCTCGCCGTGGATGCGCAGGACGGCTTGCGCATCAATGGCCAGAGGGTGGTGCTGCGGGGCGGCAATATCCATCATGACAACTACATGCTGGGCGCGGCCGGCCTGCCGGACGCCGACGCCCGCAAAGTGGCGCTGCTGAAGGCGGCCGGCTATAACGCCATCCGCAGTGCCCACAATCCGGCCAGCCAGGCGACCCTGGACGCCGCCGACGCGCTGGGGATGCTGGTCATCGATGAAGCCTTCGACATGTGGGGCAAGAGCAAACGGGCCGAGGATTACTCGCGCCACTTCGCGCGCGACTGGCGCCAGGATGCGGCCAGCCTGGTGGTCAGCGGACGCAACCACCCCAGCGTGCTGTTCTGGAGCATCGGCAACGAGATCCCCGAGCAGGGAACGCCCGAGGGCGTGCGCATTGCCCGCGAGCTGGGCCGGCACATCCGCGCGCTCGATCCGACCCGGCCGCTGACCCAGGCCATCAGCAGCGAAATGCCGACCATCGCGACGCAGTTTGCCGAGATCGACGTGGGGGGCTATAACTACATGGCCCATCTGTACGGCCCGGATCACGAAAAGTTCCCGAAGCGGGTCATGTACACGGCCGAATCCATGCCCAAGGATGCATTCAAACACTGGCGCCCGGTGGAAACCATGCCTTGGGTGATAGGCGATTTCGTGTGGACGGCCTTCGACTATCTGGGCGAGAGCGGCATCGGATGGATGGGATACAGCCAGGACTGGCAAAAGCTGGCACCGTATCCGTGGAGTCTGGCCTATTGCGGCGAGATCGATGCCACCGGCAGGAAGCGCCCGGCGGCCTACTACCGCCAGGTGCTGTGGAAGACCGGCATCGATCCGGTCGCGGCCTTTGTGGCGCAGCCGCCCGGCACCGAGGATTTGCCGGACCGCCACCTGTTCCCCATCGTGCAGCCGCATAACGACTGGGCGCTCGACGACGTTCACCCCAGCTGGAGCTGGGCCGGGCAGGAAGGCAAGACGCTCGACGTGGTCGTGTATTCGGAGTTTCCCGAGGTCGAGCTGTTCCTGAACGGCCGTAGCCTGGGGCGCAAGGCCACCGGCCTGGCCAGCGAGTACAAGGCCAGCTTCGGCGTGCCGTACGCGCCGGGCCGCTTGCTGGCGGTCGGCTACAAGGATGGCAAGGCGGCCGGCCAGTGGGAACTGCGCACCGCGGGAGCGGCGGCCGCGCTCAAGGTCTCGGCCGATCGCCAGCAGCTCGGCGCGAATGGCCAGGATCTGGCGTATGTGACGGTGGAACTGACCGATGCGGATGGCGTGCCGCTGTATGCGCGCGAGGGCGACCGCGCGGTCAGGGTCAGTGTCAGCGGCTCAGGGGTGCTGGCGGGACTGGGCAACGGCAATCCGATGGATGCCGCCAGCCTGCAGGCGGGCCAGCGGCGCAGCTTCCACGGCCGCGTGGTGGCGGCTGTCCGGGCCGGTTCGGTCGCCGGCCCCATCGTGGTCGAGATCGCGTCGGACGGTTTGCCGACCCGGCAACTGCGCCTCGATGCCGTGTCGCGATAGCGCAGAACGCAAAAAAGCCAGGCAATGCCTGGCTTTTCTTTTCAACAGGCTGCGATTACTCAGCCGTTGGTGCCGCTTCGATGTCGCTGACTTCCGGACGGTCCAGCAGTTCGACGTAAGCCATCGGCGCATTGTCGCCCACGCGGAAACCCATTTTCAGGATGCGCAGGTAGCCGCCGTTACGTGCTGCGTAACGTGGGCCCAGTTCCGAGAACAGCTTGCCGACGATTTCGCGGTCGCGCAGACGGGAGAAAGCCAGACGCTTGTTGGCCAGGGTGTCGGTCTTGCCCAGGGTCAGGATTGGCTCGACAACGCGGCGCAGTTCCTTGGCTTTTGGCAGGGTGGTCTTGATGGCTTCATGACGCAGCAGGGAAACAGTCATGTTGCGCAGCATGGCCAGACGGTGGGACGAAGTGCGGTTCAGCTTGCGAAGGCCGTGACGGTGACGCATGGTAAATCCTTTCTAGTGTTTAAAATCCAGCTCTTCGATCGTCCTGCGACGCGGGCCGGTTGGGTTTGGTTTGTACAACGGTTTTGTCGTCCAAAAAGGATCTGGCTATGCCAGTCCCTTTTGGCTGTTTCCACTCAAAAGCAGGGGTGTACTTTTGCGTGATTACTTTTCGAGGCCGGCAGGTGGCCAGTTCTCGAGTTTCATGCCCAAGGTCAGGCCGCGCGATGCCAGCACTTCCTTGATTTCGTTCAGGGACTTGCGGCCCAGGTTCGGCGTCTTGAGCAGTTCGTTTTCCGAACGCTGGATCAGGTCGCCGATGTAGTAGATGTTTTCCGCTTTCAGGCAGTTGGCCGAACGCACGGTCAGTTCCAGATCGTCGACCGGACGCAGCAGGATCGGATCGACCAGCGGTGCGCGCGACGGCGCTTCGGCGGCCGCTTCGGTGCCTTCCAGGGCAGCGAACACGTTCAGTTGATCAACCAGCACGCGCGCCGACTGGCGGATCGCTTCTTCCGGCGTGATCACGCCGTTGGTTTCGATGTTGATGATCAGCTTGTCCAGGTCGGTACGCTGTTCCACACGAGCGGACTCGACGGCGTATGACACGCGGCGCACTGGCGAGAACGAAGCGTCCAGGATGATGCGGCCGATGGTCTTGTTGGTGTCTTCCGACAGACGGCGCACATTGCCCGGCACATAGCCGCGGCCTTTTTCGACCTTGATCTGCATGTCCAGCTTGCCGCCGGCGGTCAGGTGAGCGATCACGTGGTCCGGATTGATCAGTTCCACGTCATGCGGCAGGTCGATGTCCGATGCCAGGATCGCGCCTTCGCCTTCCTTTTTCAGGGTCAGGGTGACGGAATCGCGGTTGTGCACCTTGAAGACCACGCCCTTGAGGTTCAGCAGCAGGTCGACCACGTCTTCCTGGACGCCGTCCAGCGACGAGTATTCGTGCACGACGCCGGCGATGGTCACTTCGGTCGGTGCGTAGCCCACCATCGACGACAGCAGAACGCGGCGCAGCGCGTTGCCCAGCGTATGGCCATAGCCACGCTCGAACGGCTCCATCACGACTTTGGCGTGACCGGCACCGAGGGCTTCAACATCGATAATACGGGGCTTCAACAGACTGTTTTGCATGAAATGTCCTTTTCAATACCCTCGGCTCATTACACCGATAAGGCTGATGGCATTAGTGAAAACGCCCGCTCGTGGGGAGCGGGCGGGGGGAAACTTGAGCACCACCTGGCCCCCGCGTGCGCGAGGGCGAATGGCGTCGATTAACGCGAGTACAGTTCGACGATCAGCGATTCGTTGACGTCGTTGGCGATCTCGTTGCGCTCTGGGAAGGACTTGAAGGTGCCTTCCATTTTCTTGGAGTCAACCGACACCCAGCTTGGCATACCGACTTGTTCAGCCAGCGACAGCGCTTCGATGATGCGGGTCTGCTTCTTGGCCTTTTCGCGCACGGCGATGACGTCGCCGGTTTTCACGGCGTAGGAAGCGATGTTGACCACGTTGCCGTTCACGGTGAAGGCTTTGTGGCTGACCAGCTGACGCGCTTCAGCGCGGGTCGAGCCGAAGCCCATGCGGTAGCAGACGTTGTCGAGACGCGCTTCCAGCAAACGCAGCAGGGTCTCGCCGGTGTTGCCCTTGCGACGGTCGGCTTCAGCGAAGTAGCGGCGGAACTGGCGCTCGAGTACGCCGTAGATACGCTTGACCTTCTGCTTTTCGCGCAGCTGGTTACCGTAGTCCGAAGTACGAGCACCCGATTTGACACCGTGCTGGCCTGGCTTGACGTCCAGTTTGCACTTCGAATCGAGCGAGCGGCGTGCGCTCTTGAGGAACAGGTCCGTACCTTCACGGCGGGACAGTTTTGCTTTAGGTCCAATATAACGTGCCACAATGATTCCTTTAAAATAAATGACGCCCCGGCAGCCGGGCTGCGGGCGCTAGTCCGGTACCCGATGGTCCGAACGTGGCTGAAAGAGTGCGCGGGCCAACAGCCACGCGACAAACAGCCGGGCAGTATACCCCAATGGGCACCGCGCCGGCAATCCTCACTCAATAATTTTTACGGCAACCGTCAACCACGGCCAGCGGCCGAAGCGTAACGGTGTTAAGCGTAGGCTGTTGACTGAAAAATCGTCTGGCTTTGCCAGCGATTTTTCCCCAATCAGCCCAAACGAAAGCAGGGTTCTACTTTCGTTTGCTTAAATTCGACGACGCTTCGGCGGACGGCAGCCGTTGTGCGGCACTGGCGTCACGTCCTGGATCTCGGTGATCTTGATGCCCAGGTTGTTCAGGGCGCGAACAGCCGACTCACGACCAGGACCTGGGCCCTTGATACGCACTTCGAGGTTCTTCACACCGCATTCCACTGCCACTTTGCCAGCCGCTTCCGCTGCCACCTGGGCTGCGAACGGGGTCGATTTACGCGAACCCTTGAAGCCAGCGCCACCGGAGGTCGCCCACGACAGAGCGTTGCCCTGACGGTCGGTGATGGTGATGATGGTGTTGTTGAACGATGCGTGGACATGCGCGATGCCTTCAGCGACGTTCTTTTTAACTTTTTTGCGTACGCGCGCTGCTGCGGCGCTGCTCTGTTGCTTAGCCATGGTCGGTTCCTAGTTATTTCTTAAGCGATTGTGCGGCCTTGCGTGGACCCTTGCGAGTACGCGCATTGGTGCGGGTGCGCTGGCCACGAACTGGCAGGCCCTTACGATGGCGCATACCGCGGTAGCAACCCAGATCCATCAAACGCTTGATGTTCATGGACAGTTCACGGCGCAGATCGCCTTCGACCACGAAGGTGCCCACTGCGTCGCGCAGCTTCTCCAGTTCGCTGTCGTCCAGATCCTTGACCTTCTTGTTGGTCGCAACGCCAGTTTCAGCGCAGATCTTCTTTGCGCGTGGACGGCCTACACCGTAGATGGCGGTCAGGCCGATAACGGTGTGCTGATGATTTGGGATGTTAACCCCTGCAATACGTGCCATTCGTTATTCCTCAATAAATAACGTTAAATTAACCTTGACGCTGCTTGTGACGCGGTTCGACGCAGATAACGCGAACCACACCCTTGCGCTTGATGATTTTGCAGTTGCGGCAGATCCGCTTGACTGATGCGTTGACTTTCATATTGGACTCTTTTCTGATTGATCGTTGTTGTTACTGTTACTTGGTCCGGAACACGATGCGGGCCCGGCTCAGGTCGTACGGCGTCAACTCCACCGTCACTTTGTCGCCGGGAAGAATGCGGATATAGTTCATCCGCATTTTACCCGAGATGTGTCCGAGCACTACGTGCCCGTTTTCCAGCTTTACTCGAAACGTTGCATTGGGCAGATTCTCAAGAATCTCGCCCTGCATTTGGATAACGTCGTCTTTTGCCATTCGGTCTGTGCACTCCTGGGCGCTTATCGCGTCGGAATTCCGCCCTTGAAATTTGCCTTGCGCAGCAGCGATTCATATTGCTGCGACATGACGTAGTTTTGTACTTGCGCCATGAAGTCCATGGTGACAACCACAATAATCAACAGGGAAGTACCACCAAAATAAAACGGTACCTTCCATTGGGCTTGCATAAATTCCGGCAGCAGACACACCAGGGTGATGTACACCGCACCGGCCAGTGTCAAACGCATCAGGATCTTGTCGATGTAGCGGGCGGTCTGTTCACCAGGACGAATCCCCGGGACAAAGGCGCCGCTCTTCTTCAAGTTGTCCGCCGTTTCTTTGCTGTTGAATACCAGCGCCGTATAAAAGAAACAGAAAAACACGATGGCTACCGCATACATGAGCGCGTGAATAGGCTCACCAGGCAACATCGACGCCGTCAGATCCTTCAGGAAACCGATCACCGGGCCGGACGCATCCTTGCCCTTGGTGAACCAGTCCACGATCGTCGCCGGGAACAGAATGATCGACGAGGCAAAGATCGGCGGGATCACGCCGGCCATGTTCAGCTTCAGCGGCAGGTGGCTGGTTTGGCCACCGTACACCTTGTTGCCGACCTGGCGCTTGGCATAGTTGACCAGGATCTTGCGCTGGCCGCGTTCAACGAACACCACGAAGAACGTCACCACCGCCACCAGGGCCACGATCACGATCGCACCGATGGCGCTGATCGAACCGGTCGACACCATCGAGAACAGGCCGCCCAGCGCAACTGGGAGACCGGCCGCGATGCCGGCGAAAATGATGATGGAGATACCATTGCCCAAGCCGCGTTCGGTGATCTGCTCGCCTAGCCACATCAGGAACATCGTACCGGTCAACAAGGTCACCACGGTAACGAAGCGGAATACCAGACCCGGTTCGATCACCACCCCGCCCATCGCTTCCAGGCCGATCGCAGCCATGGTGCCTTGCACCAGGGCCAGGATCACCGTGAAGTAACGGGTGTACTGGGTAATCTTGCGGCGTCCTGCTTCGCCTTCCTTCTTCAACGCTTCCATCTGCGGCGAAACGATCGACACCAGTTGCATGATGATCGAGGCCGAAATGTAAGGCATGATACCGAGCGCAAACACCGTGAAGCGTTGCAGCGCGCCACCCGAGAACATGTTGAACATGCCCA
>CAMLIL010000080.1 GCA_946480015.1 uncultured Oxalobacteraceae bacterium
AAATCCATGCGGAAGGCGTTAAAATGGATAACATTATTCGCCTGATGGGACAATCGCATGAATGTGGAAGCCAATGACCTGCTGCTGTTTGCCCGCATCGCCGAGGCGGGGAGTTTCAGCATGGCGGCCGAGCGGGTCGACCTGCCCAAGTCGACCGTGTCGCGCCGGATCGCGCTGCTGGAAGCGCAACTGGGCGAGCGCCTGCTTCAGCGCACCACGCGCAAGCTGGTGCTGACCGAGTTCGGCGCCAGCCTGCTCGAGCATGCGCGCAAGGTGGCCGACGAGGTGGAGGCGGCCGGCGCGCTGGCGCAGCACCGCCAGCAAGCGCCGAGCGGCAAGCTGCGCGTATCGATGCCAGCCGACTTCGCCAATCTGGGCATGAGCGAGGTGATGGGCGAATTCATGCGCCGCTATCCCGCCGTGACGCTGGAGCTGGATCTGTCGCCGCGCCGGGTCGATCTGCTGCGCGAAAACTTCGACGTGGCCATTCGCATGGGCGACCTGCCGGACGATGCCTCGCTCAATGCGCGCAAGGTGGCGCTGGAACGGGTGGCGC
Source organism: uncultured Oxalobacteraceae bacterium (assembly GCA_946480015.1). Next base: position 557 of record CAMLIL010000080.1, read on the forward strand.
TATATGCCTCGCCCTCGTACATCGCCCAGCGTGGCGAGCCGCAGACGCCGGACGAGCTCTTTGGCCACGATCTGCTTTGCCTGCTTAACCGGACCGGCGGTCCCGCAGCCTGGATCCTCACGCGCGGCAAAAGCGTGTGGAACAAGGAGCTGCCGGCCCGGCTGACCGCCAATTCGCCCGATCTGCTGGCGCGCATGGCGTGCAACGGTACCGGCATCGCCGCCAGTTCCGCCATTTTCGCCGAGCCGCATGTGCGCAGCGGCGCCCTGGTGCGCGTGCTGCCCGAGTGGGAGCTGCCGATGGTGACGGGGTGGGCGGTGTTTCCCGGCCGGCGGCTGATGCCGGCCAAGACACGCGCCTTTCTCGACCTGATGCAGGAAATCTGTTGCGAGGAGGGCGCGCGCCTTGATGGGCACGGGCGCTTTGCCTGCGGCGCGGCCGCGACCTAACGCGGCGCGCCTTCCAGCTGGGCGCGCTGGCGCGCCAGCACCGGTTCGATGGCCTTGCCCACCGCGATCTGCGGATTGGAGTAGCCGTCGTCCTTGCCGGCCTCCTTTTCGCGCTGCAGGATGATCGTGCGCGCGGCCGCATGCGCCTGCTCGAACGACAGGGTCGACACGCGCAGCTGTTCGTCGTACATCGCCCGGCCGAAGAAGGTCAGGTCCGATTTGCTGCCGCAGCCGTACGAGGTATGGTCGGCGTCCGACGCGGTCATGACCAGCGTATTGTCGTCGCTGAGAGGCTTGATCCAGTTCCCGGCGAAGCAGGCCGAGATCGACAGCACCCGGTAGCGGATGCCGGCGTCGTCGAGCCATTTGCGCAGGTCCGGCGGCATCACCGGCTCGACCTGGAGCGGGGCGAATTGCGCCGCCAGTTCGCCGTCGCCGGCGCCATGCGAGGTCAGATGGATGAACAGCACGTCTTCGTTCTTGTCCATGACCTCGGCGATGGCATCGATCGCGCGATGCAGATTGAGCGGCGTGGCCCACGGCAGCTGGTCGACCGTGGCGCGGTGGTTGAGCAGTTGCAGGCCGCGTCCGGCCGCGTCGAAGCGGCTGGCCATGACCTCCGACACCATGGTGCTCTCGTTGCGGAACACTTCCTGCCCTTCGTACGGGGCGAAGGTGATGGTGTACATGTCGATCACGCCTGGCCGCTGCGGCTTGAGCGCGTCGGCCTGCTCGTCGAGCAGCGTGAGCTGCGTTTCCAGCAGGTCCTGCGTCAGCGCGAACGCCTCGCGCGGGGCCGCTTGCTCGTCCGGTTCATCCCACCAGGTCGACGATGGAATCAGCCAGCCGGCCGCCACGATGGCCGCCGCCACCGGAATGCGCACGCCCAGCTGGCGCCAAAAACCCTGCGGGCCGGAGCGCGCCAGCACGAACATCTGCGCGGCCACCGGCAGGATGATCGGCGCGTGCCAGAGCGCGCGATAGGCGTCGTCGCTCAGCTTGTCGAGCCAGCCGGCAGCTGCGAGGGCAGCCAGGATCAGTTCTCCGATCGACTCGGTCCACGTCAGTTGCACCAGCATCAGCGCCATGAACTGGGCTGCGCGCGGTGCCTCGGTGGCGCGCTCGCGCACCAGGTAGCTGACCCAGGCCAGCAGCGCGAGCGCCAGAGCGCAGGAGGCCAGTCCGGTCCAGACGAAGGCCGCGCCGGCACCGGCGTAGCTGCGCTGCACGGCAATGGCGAGCAGCACCGGAAGTGCGGCAAGCAGGGCCAGGCGCATCGCGCCCGCCTCGACGCGTTCCCAGCGCACCGGACGCAGGGCCAGCGAGCGCGCGCCTTCGATCAGAACGCCCAGGATCATCGCGGCCGGTTGCCCATCGCTTCGCCCAGGCGGATCGGGCGCTCCGGCAGCCAGGCCGGATTAAAGCCGATCATGCCTTTCCTGAACAGCATGACGATGGTGGACCCCAGCAGGAAGCGGCCCATTTCCTCGCCCTTTTTGAGCACGATGTTCTGGTCGTCGTAGCGCCATTCGCGCAGCTGGCCGGGGCGGGGTGGATTGACCACGCCATGCCAGACGGTGGCGATGCTGCCGACGATGGTGGCACCGACCAGGACCATCACGAACGTTCCGTATTCAGGCGATTCGAACACGCACACCACGCGCTCGTTGCGGGCGAACAGATTGGGGATGCCGCGCGCCGTGGTCGGATTGACCGAGAACAGGTCGCCGGGCACATAGATCATGCGCGTCAGGCGGCCGTTGCATGGCATATGCAGGCGGTGGTAGTCCTTTGGACTCAGGTACAGATTGGCGAAACTGCCGTGCTGGAACCGTGCGGCCAGGCCGGTATCGCCGCCGACCAGGGCGGTGGTGGTGAACTGATGGCCCTTGGCCTGGAAAATCTGGTGATCGTCGATCGTGCCGCACTGGCTGATGGTGCCATCGACCGGGCAGACGAAATCGGCGGCCGCCAGGGGGCGCGCGCCATCCTTCAGCGCCCGCGTAAAAAAGTCGTTGAAGCTGGCGTAGCCGGCGATATCCGGATTGAGTGCTTCGTCCATGTTCACGCCATATTTGCCGACAAACCAGCGGATCAGCCTGGTGGTGTTACTGCCTCCCTTGGCGCCGGCAACGCGTCCGGCGAACTGCGTCAGGGCCTGCTTGGGCAACAAATACTGCGGAAGGACTTTTAAACGGGACACGTTGTTTGCCTGTGGCGAATAAAGAATGGCGAATTATGCCCGCACTGGGCAAGATTGGCGAATTTGCTGCAGCGCAGGCAGAACACCGGGAAATAATTTCAAGAATTCAACATTGGTCAATCATTCTGGTAGGCAATATTGGCTCTGAATTTTTCCTTTTAATTTCATGCACATACATACCTCTGCACGGCTGACCTTGATGGCAGCCGCGGTGGTGGCCGCAGTCGGCGCGCAGGCCCAGACCGCCGCGCCGCTCAAGGCGGACGACAGCAAGGCGGAGGGCAGGTCCGCCATTCAAAAGGTGGAGATCAAGGGTTCGGCCGACGCCTACAATGCGCGCCGCGACGATACGGCCAGCAAGATCGTCGTCAGCCGGGCGCGGCGGCGCTCGGTCTATCCGGTGGATCCTGCGCTGCGCATGACGCTGGAAATGCGGTTTTAAGGCGTGTGGTGCGACCTGAAATAGCGCCGCGCCACCACGATGGCGATGCTCTGCATGGCTGCGCACAGGAAGAAGGTACTGCCGATGCGCCAGTCTTGGGCCGGCAGGTGGCTGACCGCGCCGAGAATCGGGGTGCCCACCAGCGGCATGACCACGATGCCGACGCTGCCGATCGACTGCAGCGATCCCATCAGTTCGCCCTGTTCGCCGGCACCGGTCTGTTTCGAGATAATGCCCTGCAGGGCCGGGCCGGTGGCGAACGACAGCAGGTTGCAGAGGATGAAGGCGTACATCATCCACCCCTGCGTGGCCAGGCCGTAGAGCAGATAGATGATCGCGCCCGAACTCAGTCCGATCAGCGCCAGGTGCTTTTCGCCGAAGCGCTTGATCAGCATGCCGAGCAGGCCGGCCTGCACCACCGCCGCGCACATGCCCACGCAGAACAGTGCGATGCCGTTGTCGCGCGGGGTCCAGCCGAAACGGAAGGTGGTGTACAGCACCCACGTGGTCTGCAGCATCATCGCCGCGAAGGTCATCAGGGTGTAGACGATGACGAGACCGCGGATGTCGGTACGGCGCGCCAGCTTGAGCAGCGCGGCAAAGGGATTCACGCGGGCCAGGTCGAACGGTTTGCGGGCCGCCTGCGGCAGCGATTCCGGCACCGCGAAGTAACCATAGATGAAGTTGGCCGCCGACAGGCCGGCCGCCACGTAGAACGGCAGATGCAGGTCGACGTTGCCAAGCAGGCCGCCGAGCATGGGGCCGCAGATAAAACCCAGGCCGAACGCGGCGCCGATCTTGCCGAAACTCTTGGCGCGGTTTTCGTGGGTCGAGACGTCCGACGCATAGGCCGAGGCGACCGACATGCTGGCCGACGACATCCCGCCCACCACCCGGCCGAGGAACAGAAAGGCCAGGTTGGGCGCCCACGCGGTGGCCAGGAAGTTGATGCACATGCCGGCCATGGAGTACAGCATCACCGGGCGGCGCCCGATGCGGTCGCTGATGGCGCCCAGCATCGGCATAAAGATGAACTGCATCAGGCCGAACACTGTGGTCATGATCCCAAACCACAGCGCCTGCTGGTCGCGGCCCTGAACGAATTCGCCCACCAGCGGCGGCAGCACCGGCACGATCAGGCCGATGCCGAGCATGTCGATGAACACGCAGATCAATACGAAATTGAGGTTTCCGCGTGAGGCGGAGGCAGGCAATGGAGCGGTCATTGGCGGTCGCAATTCGAGAGGACCGCGTATCTTACCGTAGTTAGCCGTCCCGCTGCGACAGCGCGTCGGCCAGGGCGTTTTTGTGGCGCGGGACCCAGTGCAGCGTGACGCCGTCGAGCTGGCCGAGCAGCACAAGCGCGCGGGCGCGGTAGGGCGCCAGCGCGGGCGCCGCCGCCGATGCCGCGCCGGAGACATCGTCGACCACCACCCGGCTGTCGCCATGGACGGCCAGCCCATGGGCGCCAGCCTGGAGGGCCGCTTCCAGCAGCGCGATCAGGGCCAGGTATTCGGCCTGGCTGCTATTGCCATGGCCAGCTTCCTGCGAGATTTCGATACGTTCGCCGTGCGGACCGCACAGCAGCGCGCCGATGGCGCAGCGCCCCGGGTTGGGGCGCGCCGAGCCGTCGAACCAGGCGCGCCATGGCGAGTCGGGGGCGGCATGGCGGCCGTCGTGCGCGCGCTTTTGCGCCTGCTTCTTCAAGGCGCGCGTGCGGGCGCGTTCCAGCTGCGCCGCCGCCAGCGCCGCACGCTCGGCCAGCAGCTGCGCCAATCCGCCGGCGCCAGCCTTGCCGGTGAGCGTCTGCCGCAGCGCAGCGGCCAGGGGGATCCCCGTGCTGGCCGCCAGCCGGCGGCTGGCACTGCGTTCGGACTGGTACGCCGCGCGCTCGAGTTCAAGGTCGTCGATCATGCGCGCAGCATATCACCGCCTTAGTAACGGTGCGGATTGTCGGGACGGCGATCGTGAACGTTGCGCACGCCGTCGCCATCGCGATCGTGGTCGTAGCGGTTGGCGATGCCGTCGTTGTCGCGGTCATGGTCGCGTCGATCGTTGTTGCCGCGACGGTCCCAGCGCGATGGTTGCATCACCCAGTGGCCGTCATGCTGGACCCAGGCCGGCGGCGCGTAGCTGTAGCCGCTGCGTTCGCGGATCCAGACGCCTTGACTCCAGTGATAGCGGCCGTGGCGCCACTCCCAGTGGCCAGGCGCCCACACGTAGCCGTGGCGCGGCGGCGGCACGTGCTCGAAACGCGCTGCCGGCGGCGCCGAGTTGATTACGACCCGAAAGTCGGTCTGCGCCTGCGAGGACAGCGGCATCAAGGCGGCTGTGCCAAGGACAATCGATGCTGCGATGGTGAGAGTGCGTTTCATGTCGTTCTCCTGTTGGACTGCTGTGATGCCAATATATCGGCTTGCACGGCGGCTTTGGAGAACTGATGCACGCGCTTACAAATGAAACAGATTGAGCAGCTTTCTGGAACAGCTTGTTACAAGCGCTTAGCCGCGCCGGACGGCGCTGTTGCGGGCGATGGCCATCTGGCGTTCCTCGCGCATCGATTGCAGTTTCTCGTCCGCGCTCATGCGCTTTCCGGTGATCACGACCACCTGCATCGGGGTGCCGGCATCGAACATCGGCGTGCTTACGGCCTGCGCGTCCGGCGTGGCGCTCAGCAGATAAGCGCTGGTGCAGGCGATGGCGGCGGTCGCGACGAAAGCGGCTTCCATATTCCTCAGGATGTTCATGATAGTTCCTTTCAATGGGGGGTGTCGATGTGATCACTTTAGCGATTCGGCACTGCCGCGGCCATCGGATTGCGACGAGGTGTGGATTCGGCGGCGCGGTCTGCAAAATCGGGCGATAAAGGGTTTTTCCGCTGCCCTCCGCTAGGTGTGGACGCGTGTCGCGACGCGGCGCGCTTTCAAGGAGCCATACCGATGAGCAGCTGGATCGACAGGGCGGTACGCCGCATTGCAGAGCGCCGGGTGGGGTGGCGGCGCGCGCGCAATTTGCGCTCGGCGCCGCGGGTGCGGCCGGGACCGGCCTTGTGGATCGCCGCCGCGGCGGGCGTGTCCGCGCTCGGCGGCGCGGTGCTGATCGCCGCCCATGCGCGCCAGCTCGCCGCGCTGGCGCCGGCCGTGCACGACGATGCCGCCGTGTTCCAGGCATTGCTGCCCGGCGCCACGTTCGACGTGCCGTCGGCGCCAGGTGTGTCCGTCGTCGGCCAGACGGGCGGCGCGCTGGTGGTGGTCAGCGGCATGCGTGCCGAAGAACCGGCGCACATCGATCTGTGCACCCACGCTCCAATCCGCATCGGCTACCGCTTTGCCGACGTGGCCAAACTGCCCCAGGCGGCAAGCGTGGGGCTGGCGGGGGCGCAGGAAATGCCGCGCGTGCGGGTCAGCGAGGCTGGCGGCCTGCTCGCGCTGCGTTGGGAAGGGCTGGGCGCGCGCTGGGTTGGCGACGGCGGTCCGGCCGGCCTGCGGCGCGACGGCTGGCTGGTGTGGCCGGGCGGCGCACTGCATCTGCTGCGCGGCAGGGGTGGTCCGTGCGGGGACGAATTGACAACCTGGCTGTTCAGGCCGGGCGCGTCGGGCAGCGCATTGGTGAGCGCGTATGACGCCCACGGCGGGGTAGCCAGCGCGCGGCTGCGGCCGGGGCGTTATCAGGTGCCTGTTCAGGCAAGCGGCAGGGCCGAGGACGAGGCACTGTTCACCGCGTTGAAGGCGCGTGCGATGGTGCGCCTGTCGTCGTCCGGCCTGATCGAGACGGTCCCGCGCGATCTGGCGGCCTGGCGCGACGCTCCCGAAAGCGCACGCGCCAGCGAGCTGGCCGGCTGGCGCGCGGTGGTGCTTGACGCCGACGCCCGCAAGCTCATCGACCGGCTCTACCGCAAGGCCGACGGCGAGTACGTGCGCACCCAGATCCAGGTATTTAATAGCGAGCGGCGCCTGCTGGGCTGGCGTGTGCGGCCGGCCCGGACGGGCCAATGGCGTGCCAGTGTCGGGTCGGCACCGGCAGCCACGGCCAGCGGGCTGCCCGCCTCCAGCAGCAGACTGTTTGCCGACTTGCCGCAGGCCTGGGCCGGGTGGATGCGGCTGGCGTCATGGCCGGAGGCGCCGGCGGGCACCCCGGCACGCATCACGCTCGACCTGGACAGCGCCGGCAGCGTCGAGATCATGCTGGCCGGGCGCCTGCTGGGCATCGAAGGGGCGCAGCTGGCCGGATCGCGCGCCGTTTGCGACGGGCGTGCCTGCCCGTCGGCCGATGCGGTCCGGGTACTGGCGCTGGCACCGGACGCCGGCGCGCGCAGCGTCACGCTGACGGCGCTGCCGCTCGATATGGCCGGCATCGGCGCGCGCGGCGACGAGCAGTACCGCCACCTGCGCGTGCGCGGCGGCGAACTCGCATGGCACGCCCTGGCCGCCGGCGCAGGCGCGGCACGGCGACAGGCCGCTGTTCCGGTCACGCTGGTCGACCGCAACGGCGCGCTGCTGTGGAGCGCCGGCGCGCCGACCCGCGCCGCCACCGACGCGGGGCTGGCAACGCTGCTCGGGCTGCACGAACAGCACGCCGCCAGCGTGGCCGGCATGCTGGGCCGGCTTCAGTCGGCCCAGGCACATCAGGCGCGCCTGTCGATCGACCTGGCACTGCAGGCGGCCAGCCAGGCGGCGCTCGACTGCATCGGCATGCGCCATGGGCGCTGGGACGGCAGGTCGTGCAGCGGCGGCGAAGCGGTACCGCCCGGGCGCCAGGCCGGCCTGGCGATCATCGATACCGTCAATGGCGACGTGCTGGCCGCCGCCGGAGCGGGGGGCGGCAGCGTGACAGCGGCCAACTGGGAGGAAGTACGCGACTTCGACCGCGCCAACCCGGCGCGCAGCCCGCTGCGCCTGCCGGCCCTGCAGCACGACGGTGGCGCCCACCGCAGCCCCGGCTCGACCTTCAAGATCGTCAGCGCCCTGGGGCTGGAACTGGCGGCGCAGCGCGACCCGCAACTGGACGCGCTGCTGGGCGGGCTGCCGCTGGCGTCGATCAACCGGATGGCGCGCGACAAGGGCTTCGCCTTCCAGACCACGGCGGCGAGCTACCCGGTCGGCACGCACCTGGCGCATATCACCAACTACAAGGATCAGCAGCTGGACCGGCGGGCGCAGGACGGCAGGCTGGGACTGGCGCAGGCACTGACCTATAGTCTCAATACCTGGTTCGCCTGGTCGGGAGAACTGAGCGACGCCAGCCTGTTCGGCCGGCCCGACGGCGGCGTGCCCGATTTGCAGCCGCTGGCGGCCGATGCGCTCGATGGCGTGCGCCCGATCGTGGCGATGGCGCACCGGCTTGGCTTCGAACAGGCGATCCGTCTGGATGGCGGCCTGCTGCCGCCGGATTACGACTGGTCCGCCTGGGACGCGCTCCAGGCCAGCCCCGCGCATATCGACCCGGTCCACACCCGCCATGAACTGCGCCAGATGGCGATCGGGCTGCGCATGCAGACCACGCCACTGCAGATGGCGCTGGTGGCCGGGGCGGTGGGCGAGGGCAGGACGGTGGCGCCGCGCCTGCTGCTTGCGCTTGACGGGCGCGATGCGCGCCCGGGCGCCACCACTGCGCTCGGCGTGCGCCTGGACCGCATCCGGGCCGGCATGAAAGGCGTCATCGATGGCGGCACGGCGGCAGGAGCCTTCCGCGCGCCTGCGCTGGACGCGGTGCGGCACGGGTTGTTCGGCAAGACCGGCACCTCGCCCACGTCGGACACGCTGTCCACGGTCTGGTTCACCGGCTGGCTGGAGCCCGGCAGCCTGCCCGGCCAGACGCACCGGCTGGCCATTGCCGCTTTTGTCAGCCACTCGGCCACGACCGGCGGCGAGCACGCCGCGCCGATTGCCGCCGCGCTGCTGCGCGAGATGAGCCGCCCGAAGCCGGAACAGACGGGTAAATAGGGGTTTCAAGCGCGCCTTGCGCGGCGCCGTTGTGTGGCATGATTTTGCTGAGAGAACGACAACGACAATACGGGATCGAGGAAGGTATGCGTCTGCCGGGAACCCGGTATCAGGAACACGGTTGGGAACAGGTGCGCAAGCTGCTTGGGCACTGTTCCCTGCAGGCGTTCGCCCAAATGGAACCGGCGCCCGACACCCTTGCCGCGTATGTCGACCTGACCGCCGAAGCGCTGCGGGCGGCCTCGCGCACCCCCCGTGCCCTCAGTGCCGGTAACAGCTACGGCGAGAGCGTCTTCGAGCTGGCGCTCAGCCTCCTGTACGAGCTGCAGGCCCGTCCCGCCGACTGGGAGGCCTTGTGCGCCGCGGTGGCCGGCGAACAGGCCAGGACCGGGGCCTTGCCCGATGCCAGCCTGCGCAAAAAGGTCAACGATATGTACGCGGTCCTGCGCGACAAGGTCGATGCGGACAATTACCAGGTCGCTTGTGGACGCCCATGCAGTCCGAACAGGATGTATGCCTACCGCATGCTCGATATGGCCTACGCCGCCATCGCCGCCGTGTTCGCGGACTGGGAGCGCCATGCCGGACAGCTCGGCGCCATCCTCGGCCGCGACATTGCCGCCATGCCGATCGAAGTGCGCCAGATGAAATCGATCGCCGGCTGCAAACCCGAGTGGGTACTGGCCTGGAGCGCCGCGCAGGAGCGCTTCGCCGGCGCGCCCGGGCCGCTGCACACCCGCTCGAAGCGTTTCGCCAACCTGAAGAGCAGTCCGGAGAAAATCGGCGCCATGCTGGCCGAGATCGGCGACTACGAAGAGCTCTCGTCCAATCGCGACCGTGACTGGCTGCTCGATGCCGACGAAGCGGCCGGCTGGATGGGGGACCTGTGGCGCATCGTCGCGCAGGCCGACAATCCGGGGCCGGACCAGCTGCTGAGCGCGCCCGAGGATGACGGCACTGCGCCGGAACCGGAACCGGTCCTGGACAGCGACCCTGCGGACGAAGAACGCGCCGCTGCGGTTTCACTGCCCCCCCGCTTCATGCAACTGGCGGCTGCGGCGCAGGACCGCGCCAGCTGGAGCGCCCGTATGCTGGCCGGGGAAACCCTGCCGGTGCGGCTCGCGGTGTACCTGAAACTGCTGGGGGGCGACGACGAATCCTATCCTGACGAATGGCGCGACCCGGCCACCGGCGAACTGCCTACCATGCAACAGCTGGCGGCGCTGGACCAGTTGTCGCTGCCGACGCTGCGCAAGCGGCGCGACTCAGCCATCGCGCGCCTGCAAGCGGCCAATCCAGAAGGAGAATGACGTGACCAAGCCTGATGTTCTCGACCGCAAATTGCGCGAACGCCTGTTGCTGGCGGCGCGCAAGGATGGCGACTATCTGGTGCTTGCCGATGCGACCTTGCGCGCGGCGCTGGACGGCAGCCGCCGCCTCACGCCGGCCGAAAGCGCGGCCCTGCAGGCATCGCCGCTGACGCTGCGGCGCCTGCGCCAGCTGTCGTCGGAGTACGCCTGGGCTGGCAGCGCCGGCATGCTGCGCGCTGCGTCCGGCCATGCGCCGCTGGCCGAACTGGTCACCGACGACGGCCATTGGCGCCTGCATTTCGTCGAGCAGGACGGGGCGTGGCGGGTGATCCTGGCGCTCGATGCGGGCGCCCCGTTCGCTTCGGCCCTGATGCGCGCGCAACCGCTGCTGCGTGTGGTCGATGGCGGCGGCGCGATTGCACTGCAGGGGCGCCTGGACGCCGACGGCGAATGCGAAACCGTGTGGCCGTTCGAGACCCCGCCGGCCCGGCACTTCCAGTTGTTCGGCGCGCGCTTCGCGGTCGAACCGGCGCAATGATGATCGGCCTGTTCAAACGCGCCACCCCATGCGCCAGCGCCGGTCTGGGCACGCAGCATATTGCGCTGCGTCTGGCCGACGGCGCCGCGGTTCCGGCCGGGGCGCTCGGTGTTGTTTTCGATCAGGCAGGCCGCCTGCGCCGCATGGCGCCCAATACGCGCGTGGCCCTGGCGAAGGGCGAAACCGCATGCTGCTTCCATCCCGGACCGTATCGGATCGACGTGGTGCCGTTCGCCGCGGCGCCGGAAATCGGCCTGCGCGTGAGCTTTGCGGTCGACGCGGCCGACCCGCGCGTGGCGCAGCAGCGTTTCGACCTGTATCTGGCGTCCGAGGCGGCGGGCGAGCTGGCGCTGACGGCCATGCACGCGGCGATCGAAGAGGCGCTGCGGCGCGAGCTCGCACAAGGCAACCTGGAACTGCCGCCCTGTACCTCGCTGCAGGAGTGGAATGCCTTCCGGGGCGGCTTAAATCAGCTGGTCTACATGCGTTTCGGCGTCACGGTAGACGATTGCGTGCCGGTCGACCTGGGCGACGAGGTCGATTACTGCGCGCTGCTGTGCGCACGGGCGGCGGCCGTCGAGGTGGCGCCGCCAGCATCCCCGGCACCGGTGGCCCGGTTCGACGCGGCCAGCACCGATATGCAGGCGCTGCGCCGGCTGTTCCTGGAACTGCCGAGCGTCATGTGTGCGCTGCGGCTGGCGGTGCTGCCGCCGGGACAGGAACTGTTTCGCCGGCACCGCGCCCTGTTGCTGCGCCTCGACCTAACCAGTGTCGAAGTGGGCACCATGCCGGCACTGGAACTGGCCGCGCCCAATGTGCCGCTGGATGAAACGCGTCAGGGCCGGCGCGCGCGCGCCAGCTTGCGGGCGGCAGCCACCCTGGACGAGGCCTGGGCCGTGCTGGCGCGCCTGTCGTACGCTTCCGAGGATGCCATGGCGGCGCTGTTCGACGACATCGACCGTATCGCCAGCAATCTTGAAGAGGCGCTGGCGGCGCGCCATTCGCTCGATGGGGAAGCGGCATGAGCGCGGTCGAGGTGCGCAGTGTGCTGGCCGGCGGGGCCATGTTGACGGTGACGGCAACGCGCCGGGTGCGCGCGGGACGGGCAGACGTCAAATGCGGCGGCGATGCCACGCTGGCCGAACGCATGCAGCAAGTGGTGCGGCTGGCGCGCCATACCGAGCCGCGCCTGGATTGCCGCGACCAGGTCCTGATCAGCATGGACCGCGCCCCGGCCCCGCATGAACGCGACTGGGAACTGGCCGTGGTGCTGGCCGACCGGCTGGTGCGGGGCGTGTGGCAAAGCGCGGCGCCGGTCGTTGCCAACGGATGGTCCGAGCATTGGCAACTGGGGCGCGTCGACGGTCATGACGCCGAGCGCGCACCGGCCGGCGCCATTCTCGGCGGGGAGCTTGGCTTCCTGGGCGCGCTGACCGGGCAGCCGGACGCCGGGGCCAGCGTGGGATCGGCTCGCGCCTGGTTCCCGCTGCACAGCGGCGGCATCAACGACAGCTTGTGCTGGGTCGAGGTCAGCGTCTATCCGCTGGCCGGTGAAGCGGGCGAGGAAGAAGACAGCATCGCGGTGCCCGGGCTGGATGTGACGGGGCAGCGCGCGGTGCGCCAGGCGCTGGCTGGTGCGCGCCATTTCGATGGGCGGGGGCTGGGCCGCTGGCGCACGGTGGTGCGCTTCGGCCAGGCGCGCTTTCAGGGCAGTTCCTACGAACTGGCGCTCGTCATGGCGGACCGGCTGGCGCGCGGGCGCGAGTTCATTGCGCGCGGGCGCATCATTGCCAGCGGCAGTTCGGGCGCCTGGCATGCCGGGCGGGTCGATGCGGTCGACGGTTGCGCGCCCAAGTGTGCCTTGATCGCCCGGCAAGCGCTGGCCGGCGACCGGGTGTTGCTGCCGGCAGCGTGGGAAAGCCAGCTGCCGTCGGGTTTCGCGCAGGCGCTGCGAGAGCGCGGGGCCAGCTTTGCCCTGGTGGAACGGATAGGCATCATTTAACACCCGCAGCACGCTTGCCGTTAGGAAAAACAAGCATGCGCTTGGCCCTGCTAGAATCGGTCTGATCGGACCGCGCGGCGCGGACAAGCGGTACGATTGAACAACCAGGAGTGGGATATGTTCCAGATGTTTGGGTTTGGCGGCGTCAAATGTGCGCGTTGCGAGCATAAGAATGCAGCAGATGCGCAGTACTGCGCGCAGTGCGGCCTGATAGTCGGCGCGCCGCGCAGCGAGCCGGTGCTGCGCGAGAACCGCTGGGTCCCCGGCCCGGACGAACTGGCGGTGTTTTTCGGTGTGCGCGAACTGTCCGGCGTGTTCATCAAGACCTTGCGCGTGCCCGCCACCGCCCGCGCCTACATTTTGCAAGGCGACAAGGCGACCGAAGTGCCGCAGGGCGAGTACGAGATCGAAGGTTTTTTCAGCCGCCTGAATAACCTGCTGCGCGATCAGCACGCCGAAATCCTGGTTACGCGCACGTCGGCGCTGCCGGTGCCGTTCGTGCTCGATGACTTGAAGAGCGCCGAACACCTGGCGCTGTCGGCCACGCTGAGCATCAGCGTGCGCATCGAGCAGGTGGGCGCGTTCGCGCGCCACTTCATGAGCATGCCCGGCACCGTGACGGTGGACGATCTGCGCGAACTGCTGCTGCCATCGGTGCGCCAGATCGCCGCCGAGTTCATGGCGGCACGGTCGCTGCGCGACATGGCCAGGAACGCCGACCTGCGCGCGCAGTTCGACGAGCGCCTGCAGGGCGCGCTCAAGATGCGGCTGGCGCAGTTCGGCCTGGCGGCCGAGCAGGTCGACACCATGGGGCTGCGCCACGACCAGTTCGACGCCAACCGGGCCCGCACCGGCAGCCTGTGGCTGGTGGCCGACGAACGCCATGTGCAGCTCGAACACGCCAGGCACCTCGACGAGTTGTATAACGACGAGCAGTGGCAGAAGATCGAGCGCGAACAACAGGACGCGCGGCTGCGCCTGCGGCGCGAGGAGTTGCGCCAGAACGAGGGCATCGACAAGGCCGGCCTGACCCTGCAGAACGCCGAGCGCATGCACGCGCTGCGCGCCCGTGAGATCGACCTGTACGGCCGCATCGCCGAATCGCGCAGCCGCAAGGAGGCGCTTGTGCGCGGCGCCGGCGACAAGGTGGCCGAGCTCGAGCACGAACTGGCCCAGAAAGGCGCCGCCCGCGCCGACGAGGCGGCCGACTGGGCGCACCTGCGCCAGCTGGCGCAGCTGCACATGCGCACCGAAATGGAAGTGGCGCAGCAAGGCGCGCTGGAACAGCGCCAACTGGCCCAGCAGCGCTTTTCGCAGCAGCTGCTGCAGCAGCAGATCCGCCACAAGATCGAGCAGGCGCAGCTGATCGAGGACGCGAGCCGGCGCCACGCCGAGCTGGTGCGCCTGCGCCAGGGCGAGCAGGCGGCGGCGCGGCGGCTGGCCGAGATCGACGAAGAACAGCATCGCGCCCAGCTGCAGTCGCTGACCCTGGCGCGAGCGGCGCGCAAGCGCGAGGCGGAACGCATCGCGGCCTGGGACGAGGAACTGGCGCTGGAACGCAAGCGCGACCTGCTGCGCGCGGACGCGCTCAAGGAGGCCGGCAACCGCGCCGAGACCGAACAGGTCCAGCAGGGGATCGACGCCTTGAAGCGCGGCGGCGCCCAGCAGGAAGCCCTGGCACAGCACGAGAAGCTGCTGCGCACGATCGAGGCCGACGGCGCGCATGCGCGCCAGTCGCAGCAGATCGCGCTGGACGGCGAAGAGCGCCGCCATGCGCTGCGCCAGGAAGCGCAGGAGGCCGAATGGCAGCAGCAGTTGCGCCACCTGGAGCATGAACGCGAGGAGCGCTTCGCCCAGCTCAATCATGCGGCCGATATGGCGCGCATTGCCATCGCGCGCGCCGAGAGTATCGGCGCGATGAGCGATACCGCCAAGCTGGCCCTGGCCGACGCGCCGAATGCGGCGGCACTGGCCGATTTCATGAAAACCCAGGTGCATGCGGGCATGAGCGCGCAGCAGCTGGCCGCGCTGTCCGGGGTGGTGGCGGCCGGGCAGGGCGTGACGGCCGCCGATGTGCTGGCGCAGGCGGCGCGCGAACGGCAGGAGCGCGATGCGCAGGCCGCCGACGACCGGCGCCACCAGCTCGACCTGCTGCGCATGCAGAACGATGTGAACAAGACGGCGCTGACGTCGGTGGCGCAGGCGGCATCGCCAGCGCCGGTGCCGGCGCCGCGCCAGTGCGCCAACGGCCACGCGGCCGGCGCGGGCGATCAATTCTGCGCCGTGTGCGGCGCTTTCCTTCAACCATGACGAGAGCGATGCACTGATCAATGCAAACGGCCCGCGACAAGCTGCGCGAACTGCGTGCACTGCATGAGGACGGCCTGTTAAGCCAGCAGGAGTTCGACCGGCGCAAGAACGCCATCCTGGACGCGGAGTACGCGCCGCCGGGAGGCAGCGCCACGCCCATGGCGCCGGCGATCCGGATCCGCCAGGGCACCGAGATCGGCCTGATGGCCGGGCAGGAGATCGGTCCGCAAAATCGCCGCTACCGGCTCGAACGCATGCTGGCGCACGGCGGCATGGGCCAGGTATGGCAGGCCACGGACCTGGCCACGCACGCGGAACTGGGGCATAGCGCGACGGTGGCGCTGAAGATCCTGCCGCCGCAACTGACACGCAGCGCGACCCACGCCAAGCTGCTGATCGAAGAAGCGGCCCAGGCGCGCCGCCTGGCGCACGAACATATCGTGCGGGTGTACGAGTGGGCGCAGGATCCGGCGACGGCGAGCTATTTCATCATCATGGAATGCCTGGAAGGCGAGGACCTCGATAGCCTGCTGGCGCGCGAAGGACCGCTGCCGCTGGCGCGCGCCGCCGAGCTGCTGGCGCCGGTGGCCGAGGCGCTGCAGTATGCCTGGGACAAGCATCGGCTGGTGCACCGCGATATCAAGCCGGGCAATGTGTTTGTCACAAAAAAGGGCGAAGTCAAGCTGCTCGACTTCGGGATCGCCGCCCGTTCGCGCAGCAGTGCCAGCAGCATCGGCCTGGAGGCGCCGGGCAGCTCCGGAACGGCAGGCTACCGGGCGCCGGAGGCAGGCACCCATCAGGGCTCGCCAAGCCAGGCGCTGGACGTGTACGCGGTGGCGGTGATGATTTATCAGATGGTCGAGGGACGCATGCCGTTCGACGGCGCGCGCAGCGCGCAGCACCATCCGGCCAGGCCCGAGGCGCTGAACGAACGCCAGTGGGAGGTGCTGCAGCGCGGCTTTGCGATGGCACCAGGGGAGCGGCCGGCGTCGGTGGCGGCGCTGCTGGAGGACCTGCGCAGCGCGCTCGGTCCGTCGCCGCAGGAACTGGCGGCGCGCGAGGCCGCCGCGCGCGCCGAGCAGGAACAGCGCGCGCGTCAGCTGGCCATGGCGCGCAAGGCCGAAGCCGACGCCGCCGCGGCGGCGCAACTGGCGCGCGACAAGCTGCGCAAGGAGCACGAAGCGAAGGAGCGCGCCGAGGCGGAAGCGGCGCGCGCCCAGCGCAAGGAGGTGCTGCGCCAGCAGTTGCGCGAACGGCGCGAGGCCGATGCCGAAAAAGCGCGCCAGGCGCGCGAGGAGCAGGCGCGCAAGGCGCTGCAGGCCAAGGCGGCGGCAGCCTATCGCGCCGAGCAGGAACGGGCGCGCCTGGAACTGGCGGCGCGCGCCGCGGCTGAACTGGAAGCGCTGCTGCCCACGCCGGCCAGCCCGGTGGCCGATGCCGAGGGCGTGCTGCGCGACCGCTTTCTCGACGGCGGCGGCACGGCGCCGCAACTGGTGCTGATCCCCACCGGCCGTTTTCAGATGGGCTCTCCGGAACATGAGCGCGCCATCGCCATGGCGGCCGGCTCGCAGAAGTCGTGGCTGGACCGCGAAACCCCGCAGCGCTGGGTCGGGATCGAGCGGCCGATCGCGCTGGGGCGCTATCCCGTGACGGTGGGCGAGTGGCGCCAGTTCGCGCTGGCCACCGGCTGGCAGCCGTCGGGCGATGTGAACTGGGCGGCGCCGGGCTTTCGCCAGACCGACGAGCATCCGGTGGTGGGCGTGACCTGGCACGACGCCCAGCGCTACGTGCGCTGGCTGAGCGAGGAAACCGGGCAGGCTTACCGGCTGCCGAGCGAAGCGGAATGGGAATACTGCTGCCGCGCCGGCACCAGGACCGCGTTCAGCGTGGGCGACACGATCAACACCGATCAGGCCAATTTCGACGGCAACTACACGTATAACGGCAGTCCCCGTGGCGTGTTTCGGCAGGGCACCACTGCGGCCGGCATGTTTCCGCCCAATGCCTGGGGCCTGTTCGATATGCACGGCAACGTCTGGGAATGGGTGCAGGATACCGTGCACGACAATTACGACGGTGCGCCAATCAATGGTGCGGCGTGGGAGCAGGGCGGCGATCGCGCACGCCGGATCTTGCGGGGCGGATCGTGGCTGTACGCGCCGCGCTATCTGCGCTCGGCCCTGCGCAACGGCTTTTCAGCCGCGCTCAGCAACGATATCGTCGGCTTCCGCGTTGCGCGAGACCTGGGCTGAACATTTCGCCAACGGCTGAGCGAACTTCCGGGCAGGCCTGTGATCCAACTGATATGACTGCTACTTTAGTGGAGGTGCATCATGAGGATCCCGGACGACATTCGCATTCCCGTGACCGTGTTTTCGCTGCAAGCCGCACTGCTGGCGGGCGCCGCGCTCATCTTCCTGGTGCTGGTGCCGAACTGAGTGCCGCTCAGGCGGTGAACATATCCGCCGTTGCCGCAGGCACATGCTTGAGCGTGCTGCGGACAATCCAGCACTCGGGATAGGACTCGGCGGCAAACCGCGTGTGGCGCGGCATCTGGCATAGGCGCTCGATGGCGGCAGCGGGTTCGAGCGCGGTTTCCTGGCCGGTCGAGGGATCGAGGTGCCAAAAGCCTCCATTCTGGTGAAAGATTACCGGAAGGACGGCGGCTGCCGGCGCTGCGGGAAACGTGGGCAGCGGGTAGCCCGGGTGTTTGCCGGGTTCGAGCACATAAAAGCATTCGGCCTGGGCGCCCTGGTCGATGCGGTGGAGAATCACGCCGTGCGGCATCAGCGCGGTGACGCTGAGTACAACGATTCCCTTGATGCTGGCCGAGAGTTCAATCCGCATGCCCAAGCGCAATGCCACCGGCGTGTGCTTGCCTGGCCACACACCATCGAGCAGCAGGCCGTAGCGCGACACGTCTTCAATTTCAAAGCCCAGGAGGCCGCGCCGGATGACTGCATGCCGCGCGGACAGGCGCCGGGTCAGGCCGTCGCGGTCCTGGCCGTCGTCGCCGTAGTGGCTGAGCAGCAGGTCGGCGTCGGGGTCGTACAGTTCGAAGCGGCCCAGCACGCATTCGTCCAGCGCGAACAGGCGCATCTGCCGCTGCGCGCCGGCGTCCGGCGCGGCGTTGACGAGGCAGGCGGCGCTGCTGGGAAACGGATGGGGTTCCCCCTGTGCCGGCAAATCGATCTCGACCAGATCTTCATCCCAGGCGATGCTGGAAAAGCCGAGATCGATCTTGCCGGGCCGGGCGTCGAGCTGAATATTGGCAATCGACGCATTGCGCGCGTGCACGTCGATATCCAGGCTGCCGCCAGTCCGGGCATCGAAACGGGCAATGGAAGCATCGTCGGCCACCACGCGCACGTTTTTATGGGTGGACAGGAAAGTCTGGTGAATATCGGTCAGCGAGGCGTCCGGGCGCGGCACCAGGATCACCATGGTGGAGACCCATTTGCGGTCGACCCGGCCGTCGTTCTGGCTGAACAGCTCGACATCGATGCGGTATTGGCCGTGCTCCTTGCCGCGCGAGGAAAACTCGATGAACAGCGCGCGCCAGTCGCCGCGCAGGGTGCGCACCAGGGTATGCCGCGCGGTGCCGCCGGGAATCAAGGCCGATTGCAGCTGCATGGTCAGGAGCGCGCAGCATCCTTCGGGCATGCCGCGCAGCTCCACCTTGATGGTCTGGCGTCCGCCCGCGGCGCGCGGATCGAAGCCGCTGATGTGCAGATGCGGCTGGGCGTCGGCGGGGATATAGGGCGCCGCCGGGCGCGCGGGCGGCAGAGCGAACGGCGCGGACACGGGCGCCGCCGGTGTTTTTGCCTGGCGAAGCGCGCTCAGCAGAGCGTAGCTCGACGGCGCCCCCGCTTGCTGTGAATGACCGTTGGCGCAGCTATCCTCCCCTGGCATGACCCAGAGGGTGCAATGTGGATGCGAAGGATTACTGCAGTTTTTCATTACGTGGCCGGTGTATGTATGCTGCGTTGCGGTCTCGAGAGCTTACGCGGTTTTTACCAATCGCGGCATCCAAACTGCATTTCCGTGCAATATTATTTTCCATTTGGAACGTTTTGGTCACATGGTGGCCGGGGACACAGCACGATGGCGGTCAGATTGTCCGGCTGCGTGAGCGCTGGCGGGCTGGTGTGCATGGCCTTGAACAGGGCGGCAACCTTGTCGGCGGCACTTGTTTCGCGGGCAAGCAATGCGGGCCAGCGCGCCACCCAGTCCAGCGGCTCGGCGCAGGACCAGAAGCCGTCGGTGGCCAGCAGATAGGTGACGCCGGGTTGCAGCTGCAGCGTGCGCCGGTCCGCCATCCCGTTCAGAAACGGCGGCAAATTGTCGTCCGACAGCGGATGCAGTCCGTTCGCGAGCCCGGCTGGATATTCGAAGGTGTTGCCGAGGATGAAAGCCTGGGCGATCTGCGGGCGATGTTCGCCATGCACCTGTTGCCACCATGACTCTTTACCCAGAATGCCTTCCATGGCCAGCACGGTCGCGGGAACATGGTCGACCGTCAGTGGCACCGCCGTGTCCGGGGCGATTTCATACAGCCGCGAATCGCCCACGTGGTACAGCAGGGCCGGCCCCGCGGGCGGGAGTTCGAGCAGCGTCAAGGTGGTGCCGGGACGCCGCTCGAGGCTGGCGCCGTCGCAAAATTCATCCTGCAGGCGGAAATGCAGAGCGTCGAGCGCGTGGCACAAGGCACCCATGCTGGCGCACGGCGCAACGCCGAGCAGGCCGGCAACGACGGCTTCGGCCACCTCGCGTCCGCGTCCGTGGCCACCCATGCCGTCCAGCACGGCCACTCTTGCGTGACCGGGTGTCCAGTGCGGCAGGCGACTGGCACGCAGCTGTTCGCCGCACAGGAAACTGGCGCTGCCGGCATTGTCGATGAGCAGAAAATTATCCTGGTTCTCCAGTCGTGCGCGCGGGCCGATGCCCACGCTGGACAACGCGGCTACATCGAGCGCAGGACCGAAGTCGAGGGGGTGTTGCAAAACAGTCATCGGGGCAAGCGGAATGGGTCGCGATATTGACAGCTTAGCCGAAACGGCGCGCACGCAAAGCCACGATCAGATGGCGTTTTCCCGCCTTCGGCCGGCCAGGACGATGGCGTTGACGATCACGCAAGCCCCGGCGGCCACCAGCGCCGCGCGCACGCCGGCAGCGTCGGCCACGCGCCCCCACACCAGGCTGCCGATGGTATAGCCGCCCGCCATCACAAACAGGTAGATCGACAGGGTGCGTGCGCGTATGTGCTGCGGAAACGACAATTGCGCGGCCGCGTTCATGGTGGACACGGTGGCCGACCACGCCATGCCGCCGGCCACGATCAGGGGCACCAGCAGGGCCAGCGAATGCAGCAGCGGCATGCCGACCAGCATCAGGCCGTAGACCAGCAGGGCGCCGGACAGCAGCACGGATTTATCGATGTGCATGCGCACGCTCGGCAGCACGCAGGCGCCCAGCACCGCGCCGGCGCCCAGGCTGCCCATCAGCAGGCCGAACACGCCCGAATCCATGCGCAGCACGTCGCGCACGAACACCGGCAACAGGGCGGCGAAGGCGATGGTGGCGAAAAACACCGTGCAGACATTGACCAGAATGTGGCGGTAGCGCGGGCAGCCGAGCGCGCTGCGCATCCCCAGTGCCAGACTGCTGCGAAAGGCCAGCGGTGCGGGCGCCGCGCAGTCGCCGTCGCGCCACCAGGCCCAGTACACCAGCAGCAGGCCGGAAAACGAGATCGCATTGACCAAAAAGAGTGCGCCCGGGCCGACCCAGTTGAACAGCAGGCCGCCCAGGGCGGGACCGGCAATGGCGGCCACGTTGTAGCTGAGGTTATTGAGCGTTGCGGCCGATTCGACTTCGTCCGGCTCCATCAGGCCGGACATGGACGCCTGCCAGGCCGGCCACATGAAAGCGGCGCCGCTGCCAAGGCAAAACGTCAACGCCAGCACCGGGCCGGCCGAGGCATGTCCGCTGACGACCAGCAGCGCCATCAGGCAGGCGCACAGCGCCATGAACAGATTGCAGAAGAACAGAAAGCGCGGGCGCTCGACGGCGTCGGCGATGACTCCGGCGCACAGCGCGAACAGGAAGATCGGCACGTAGCTGGCGGTCTGCACCAGGGTGGCGGTGGAGGCGCTCGTGGACAGGCTAGCAATCAGCCAGGCCGAGGCGAACGTCTGGGTCCAGGTGCCGAGGTTGGAGATCAGATTGGCAATCCACAGATTGCGGTAGCGCGCATGCCGCAGCGGTTTGCACAGCGGGACCCGGACACGCCGCGGCTGTGCGGTCGATGGCAGGATCAGGCTATCTTTCGGCATGCGCCTAGTCTACGGGCCGCCTGGCGCGAGCGTCAATCGTGACACGGGCGCGTATGCGCTCGACACAACACAATGGCAGTTTTATTCGTCGGCACGGCGCAGCCACAGGCTGCTCGACCATCCTTCGACCTGTTTGCCGTCGACGCGCCCGCGCAGGCACCACCAGTCGCCCTCGCGTTGACCGGTGGCGGTGACGACGGCGCCGGCGGGCACCACCGCGATGCGCGGCGCCGAGGTGCCGGTGGCGGCGCGCAGATTCAGGTCGTCCACCACGCGGTAGCGCGCGCCGGCCACGACCGTCAGCGGGCGCGCCTGCGCCGGTTGTTCAAGCAGGCCGAGGATCATCATGCCGATGCCCCAGGTGCCGAGAACAACGATGGCCAGCGCACGCAGGTTGGGACGGCGCCACCAGCTATGCGGCGTAAGTAACGCCGCCAGCACGAGCGTCGCCACCAGGGCGGCGCCGAAGGCGGCCAGCATGGGCAGGGTTGGCATAAGCTCAGCCCTCGAAACGCAGCACGTAGTGGCCCGCGACCAGGTGGTGCCCGGCCGGGATCACCGTGCTGTCGGTGACCATGGCCACGAAACGCATCTGCTCGTCCAGGTGATACAGGGCCTGGGTCGGGCTCAGGCGCTTGACGCGGTAGCTGCCGGACGCCGGTTCGATACTGAACGCATTGCGCGACAGGCCGATACGGTCGGCGCTGGCCGCCTCGACGCCGTCGTCGTGGTGCAGGAACAGCGGCGAATCGAGCACCCGCAGTGCCGCCAGCGCCTGCGCGCCGCGTCCGAATACGCAGCGCGCGCCAGCCGTCACGCTTGCCGCCACTGGATGCGGCAGGCGCAGGATGGCGCGGTAGCGGTCTTCCATGGCGCGTGGGGAAGCCAGCATCTCCACGCTGCCGCCGTCGATTGGGGTAAAGGTGGCCGGCGCGCCGATGGCTTCGCGGCCGGCCCCGGTCACGGCGTGCAGCTGGTCGGCGCGGTCCACGCAAAAGCTGATGGCGGCCTGGCCCGGCTGCGCCAGCGCCAGGCTTCGGTCAAAGCCGATGTCGAGCGACACGGCGCCGGTATCGCGGTAGCGCGACAGGCGCGGTAGCGCCAGCGCCACCAGCGTCACGCCTTGCTGCGCCACCGGCGCATAGGTGGCATCCGGCTCGGGCGCGTCCGGGCGCAGCGGCAGCGCGGTCTGCTCGTCGTCGGCGGCGCGCGCTTTCCACACGGCGGGCGGGCGCTCCGGCGCCGCCTCGGCCCGGCGCGCGACTTTCAGGAGCAGGCGCGCAGGCGCGTCGCCGCCCTTGGGCTTGACGGCGTAGTAGCCGTTGACCGCGTCGAACGTGCATTCGAGCGCCTGCTTGGGCCTTACCTGTACCTCAATGGGAGCATCGGGGCCGTCGTTGACCAGCAGGATGGCGTTGTCGGGCGCGAACGGCCAGCCCGGCACCGCATGGCTGGCCGATTCGGCATCGATGCCGATCAGCGCCAGCCGCTGCTGCGGGTAGAGCGGGCAGACCGGCCTCCATACCACGCCGTCGTTCGAGGCCGACACACTATATAGAGGCGCTTCGCCCGCGCCGGGCAGATAGACGGCGTGGCCGAACTTGACCTCGATCTGGCCCGGCGCCAGAGCCTCGGTGCCGATCACGTCGTAGCGCACGTCGTCGCTGCCGAGCAGGTCGCCGAAATCCTTCTGGTGCAGCGCCGCCAGCGTTTGCGCCAGATCGCGTACCCGCGCGCCGCGGGTGAGGTGGCGGTCGTCGTCGACTTCATCTTGCGCCAGCAGCAGCGTCACGTGGGAAAAGCAGCGGGTGGCGGCGCGTCCGCGGTATTCGCGCGGCGAGCGCTCCAGCAGATCGCGCAGGTTGGGGCGGCGCGAGAACAGCGCCAGGCCGGGCGCCTGCCAGATCGCCTCGGCATTGAATACATCGGGGACGTTGCCCAGGACTTCATGTTGGACGTAGACCGGCATGATCGGCTCTCCTTGGAGGTGTGGATTCTTCGACAGGCGCGCTGAGCGCACTGAAACCTAGCAGGGGGCAGATGAAAAACAGCAGGTGACTGCCGCCCGCCGACAGGAAACTCATGGGCTGGCCCATGATGGGAAAGATCGCCAGGTTGGTCCCCCACGACAGCAGCAGGTGGCCCAGCACGAAGGCGGCGCCGCCGCACAGTGCGAAGCAGCGAAAGCGTGCCAGCCATGCCAGCCGGAAGTCGCGCGCGTGCGCGCCGCCGGCCAGCGCCAGAAGCGCCGCATGCAGCACCCCGGCGAGAAAAGCCGCCTGCAGCATCCACAACACCAGCGCGCCGGCAAGGCCGTGGCGATTGAGGAAGAACGACGGCGCGAAATCGTCCTGCACCGCCGGGATGGCCAGCGCGCCGCCGGCGCCCTGGCCCAGTGTCGACAGGCCGAGCAGGCTGTCCGAACCCCACCACTGGCCCTGGCCGATGGCGCGCGCCGCCATCAGCAGTTGCTGGCCGGTGTGCGGGTGGCTGGCCGGATCGAGCCAGACCAGAAAGCGCTCGGCATAGAAGCCCCATTGGGCGACTTCGGCCACGCCGGCGCTGCGCAGCAGGCCGATGGCGCACGCGGTCAGCGCGCAGCAGCCCAGCAGCAGTCCGGCCAGGACGCGCCTGCCGGTGGCCAGCGACCATGCCAGCGCCATCGCCATGCTCCACACCAGCAGCAGGATGAGCGGGGAGTAGTCGTCCACCTCGATCAGCGCCACCCCCAGCAAGGCAATGAACAGCAGCGCCGGGGCGGCCAGGCGAAACCAGCGCAGCGCCGGCATCGACTGGTCCCAGCCCAGGCCGACGGCCAGGCAGTGCGCCGTCAGCACCGTCAGGGCCAGCTTGGCGAATTCGACCGGCTGCACGTCGAATACCCCGGTTTCGTCGCCGAACAGCACCTGCAGCAGCAGGGCCGCCAGCGCGCCCAGCGCGCATGCGGCGAACAGCCATTCGATGCGGCGCGGCGAGACCACCGGGCGGGGCTGCCAGAGGCGTGCGATGGCGGCCGCGCCCAGGCCGATGGCCAGCAGGGCGCAGCTTTTCTGGAAGTGGCGCGGCCATGAGCTGGCCATGGCGCCCAGACCCAGCTCGAGCTGGCTGAGCAGGCCGAGCGCCAGCAGCAGCACTCCGGCCGCGCTGGCCAGCGCGAGCCGGCCGGGCAGCAGCAGAAAGCACCACAGGGCCGACCAGCCGAGCAGCATCGACAGGCCGATGGCCGGCGGATGGCCGGCGCGTTGCAGCAGCAGTGCGGCCACGCCGGCGGCGGCCACCAGCACCGGCAGCGCAAGCCGGTAGCGGCGCGCGCACAGCAAGGCCGCGCAGGCACTGGTCAGCAGCAGGGCGGCGGGGCCGGCGTCGAGTGTCCACAGGGAGCGTTCGGCCCACTGCCAGCTCACGCCCGGCGGCAGGCCGGCCTGCGCCTCGGCGTACAGCGCGACATGGCGCTGCGGCGTCAGCGACAGGCGATTGCCGTCAATATGCACGCCATAGCGGGTGCGCCCAAGACCGATGGCGCCGACGCCGTCGAGCGGCAGGCTGGCGCTGGCGATGTCGACGCCGTCGACCAGCACCGGCGTGCGCGGGGCCGGGGTAAGCCGCATCGCGGCGCCGCTGCGCGTGATGGTGGCGGCGCCCGGCTGGCTGAATGCGATGCCGATGCGGGTGCCGCAGTGCAGATTGCCGCCGAAGCTGAGTGGCCTGGGGGCGGACAGCCAGGCCGGCATCATGCGCGTGGCGGCGCAGGGCGGCTGCGGCTGGCCGTTGCGGCGCACGCTAACGCCGTCGTAATCCCAGCGGGAGCCATTGCCGGACAGGGTCAGCGTTCCGTTGCCGAGCTGGGCGACCGTGAACTGCGCACTGCCCACGCGCAGTTGCGCGCCGGGAGCGAGCAGCGTGCTGCCGAGGCGGCGTTCGCCGCTTGCATCGGCGAGCGTCAGCGTGTGCGCCGCGCCAAGGCCGGCGATCCACCAGTGGCCGCGCGCATCGCGCCCGATGCGCAGCTGGCGCGCTTCGGCCTGCGGGGCGGCCAGTTCGTGCCGGCCCAGATCGAGGAACTGCGATGGCGCCAGCGCCAGCTCGATCGTGGCAGGCAGGTAGGCGGCGGGCGTACGCAGCACCGCCAGCAACTGCAGTGCGCACAGGATGGCCAGCGCGGCGGCAGCCAGGCGCTTCATGCCGCGCTCCGGCAGGGCGCGATGGCCGCGATCATGCGGCTGATTTCCAGTGCGTTGCGCGGGCGCTGTTGGCGCTGCGGGGCCAGCAGTGCGCGCAGCAGGGCCAGCGCCGGCGCCGACCAGGCTACCCGCTGTGCGAACAATGCCGCTTCGTCCTCGCGCAAGGTGGGGGGCGGGGCGCCGCCGTAGCGTGCGCGCAGCGCGGCCGCTCCACCGGCCAGGTGGGCGCGGTAAGCCTGGCCGCATTCGTGGCAGTAGCGCAGCTGGCGCCGCCCCGTGACCAGGTAGTACAGCATCGCGCCGAGCGCGAAATAGTCGCTGCGCTGGTCGGTGTGGTAGGCGCCGTCGCGGTCGGGGAAGAACTGTTCGGGCGCCTGCCAGCTGGCGGTGCCGGCATACCCGGCCGACGGACCGTCCTGCAGCAGGCGGCTGGTGCCGAAGTCGGCCAGCCTGACGCCGCCGTCGCGGTGCAGCAGCACATTGGCCGGCTTCAGGTCGAGATAGCGCCAGCCGTACTGGTGCACCTTGGCCAGCGCCTGATTGATCTGGCCGATCCAGGCCAGCACGCGCTGCAAGGGGGTGTCATGGCGAGTGGACAGATCGCCGTCGAGCAGTTCCAGCGCCATGGCCGGCAGGCCGTCATGCGTTCCGCTGTCGATCAGGCGCACGATGTGGCGCTCGTCCCACGGCGCCAGCGAGCGCAGGAAGCTGATTTCGTTGGCGGCGCTCGCGCTCCAGCGCTGGCGCAGCGCCGGCAGGGCGCGCTCCATCTGCTGTGCATTGACCAGCTTGAGCGCCAGTTCGCCGCGTCCGTCCTCGCTGCGCGCGCGCCAGACGATCCCGTAAGCCGATTCCGCGATCGGTTCGAGCAGGCGGTAGCGGCCCGCTTCCAGAGTAACAAGGACTTCGCCGTGCTGCATGCTTCCCCCGCTGATTGGCAACGGCGGCTGCCGTCAGCAGCGCTTAGCCGGGGGCGGGCGAAAAGCCTGTCGTCCTCGAATAAAAAGGCTATGTTTGCGGGAAGTGTGGACCCGGCCACAGGGCAGCA
>CAMLIL010000081.1 GCA_946480015.1 uncultured Oxalobacteraceae bacterium
TCGCCGCGCTCGGCTGGCACTGGAAACCGGTGCGCTGGCTGATGCCGCTGGTGGCGCTGCTGGCGCTGTGGGCCGTCAAGCTGTATGCCGGCGACCTCGGCATGGCCAACCAGAAATTCTTCCTCAAATACATGCTGTCGAGCCAGTCGGCGATTCTGTGGATGAGCACCATGTTCGTGTTCTCCACCGTGTTCTACTGGATCGGCCTGGCCGGCCGCTCCAACTTCGGCGGCGCGGTCGGCTCGCGCCTGTGCTGGGCGGCGGTGGTGCTCGGCTTCACCGGCATGATGGTGCGCTGGTACGAGTCTTACCTGATCGGCAGCGACGTCGGCCACATTCCCGTGTCCAACCTGTACGAAGTGTTCATCCTGTTCTCGATGATCACGGCCCTGTTCTACCTGTACTACGAACAGCACTACGCCACGCGCCAGCTGGGCGCCTTCGTGCTGCCGGTGATTGCCGCCGCGGTGGGGTTCCTGCTGTGGTACACCGTTTCGCGCGATGCCGCCGACATCCAGCCGCTGGTGCCGGCCCTGCAAAGCTGGTGGATGAAAATCCACGTCCCGGCCAACTTCATCGGCTACGGCACCTTTGCCCTCGCGGCCATGGTCGGTTCGGCCTACCTGCTCAAGTCGCACGGCATTCTGGCCGACCGCCTGCCCTCGCTGGACGTGCTCGACGACGTCATGTACAAGGCCATCTCGGTCGGCTTCGCCTTTTTCACCGTGGCCACCATCCTCGGCGCGCTGTGGGCGGCCGAAGCCTGGGGCGGCTACTGGTCCTGGGACCCGAAGGAGACCTGGGCCCTGATCGTCTGGCTGAACTATGCCGCGTGGCTGCACATGCGCCTGATGTCCGGCCTGCGCGGGCGCATGGCGGCGTGGTGGGCGCTGGTGGGCCTGCTGGTGACCACCTTCGCCTTTTTGGGCGTAAACATGTTCCTCTCCGGCCTGCATTCTTACGGCAAGCTTTAATCCCGAAACCGATGCGGATTTTCCTGCGTAGATGGTGTATGGTTTAAGTCATACAACACTTCTCGCAGGAGCCGCCATGCTGATCAAACGTCGTCCAAACGGCATCGATATGCCGTTTCCCTCCGAGATTACGCCGCAACACGTGTACCAGGAGCGGCGCCGCTTCATTCAACGCATGGCGGCCGGCGCCGTGGCCGGCAGCGCGCTGTGGGAAATGGCCAACCGCGCAGCGTTCGCCCAGACCGCGCCGGCGCCAAAGCTGGCTGCCAGGCTCAATCCGGCCTATTCGGCGCTGGACAAGCAGACCGCCTTCAAGGACGCCACCAGCTACAACAACTTCTACGAGTTCGGCACCGACAAGTCCGAGCCCGCCGTCAACGCCCACACCTTGCAGACGCGCCCATGGACGGTGGCGATCGAAGGCGAGGTCAAAAAGCCCATGACGCTCGACATCGACAGCCTGCTCAAGCTGGCGCCGCTGGAAGAGCGCGTGTACCGGCTGCGCTGCGTGGAAGGCTGGTCGATGGTGATTCCGTGGGTCGGCTATTCCTTTTCCGAGATCATCAAGAAGGTCGAGCCGACCGGCAACGCCAAGTATGTCGAATTCGTCACCCTGGCCGACCGCAAGCAAATGCCGGGCGTGGCCAGCCGGGTGCTCAACTGGCCGTATGTGGAAGGCTTGCGCATCGACGAAGCCAATCACCCGCTGACCCTGCTCACCCTGGGCATGTACGGGCAGGCGCTGCCCAATCAGAACGGGGCACCGGTGCGCATCGTGGTGCCGTGGAAGTATGGCTTCAAGTCGGCCAAGTCGATCGTCAAGATCCGCTTCGTGAAGGATCAGCCGCGCACGGCGTGGAATGTCTCGGCGCCGTCCGAGTACGGCTTTTATTCGAACGTCAATCCGGACGTCGACCACCCGCGCTGGTCGCAGGCGAGCGAGCGCCGCATCGGCGAAGACGGCTTTTTCCAGAAAAAACGCAAGACGCTGATGTTCAACGGCTATGCCGACGTGGCGCCGCTGTACGCCGGCATGGACCTGAAGAAATACTACTGATGGTAGGCGCCATCAAGGCCGCGCTGTTCGTGCTGGGGCTGGTGCCCTTTGGCAGGATGGTGTATCTGACCGTGACCGGGCAGCTGGTCGAGCCGCTCGAATTCATCACGCGCGGCACCGGCGACTGGGTGCTGTACTTCCTGTGCCTCACGCTGGCGGTGACGCCGCTGCGCAGGCTCTCCGGCTGGAACTGGCTGATCAGGCTGCGCCGGATGCTGGGGCTGTTTGCGTTCTTTTACGCCTGCCTGCATTTCCTCACCTTCCTGTGGTTCGATCACTTTTTCGATGTCGAAGCCATGCTCAAGGACGTGCTCAAGCGGCCGTTCATTACGGTGGGGTTTATCGCCTTCCTGCTGCTGATTCCGCTGGCCGTCACCAGCACCAATGCCATGATCAGGCGGCTGGGCGGCAAGCGCTGGCAGTGGCTGCACCGGCTGATCTACCTGATCGCGCCACTGGGCATTCTGCACTTCTGGTGGATGAAGGCTGGCAAACATGACTTCGCCCAGCCTATCCTGTTCGGGATGATCGTCGCGGCACTGCTCGGTTCGCGACTGTTGCGCCGTTCCCGCGCGGCGGCTTAGCCCAGGCGCGTTTCCAGCGCAAACAGATCGGCCGGATTTTCGCGCTGGCGCACCAGCTGCGCCTTGCCGCCATCGACCATCACCTCGGCCGCGCGGCCGCGCGTGTTGTAGTTCGACGCCATCGCGAAACCATACGCGCCGGCCTGCATGATGGCCACCACATCGCCCGGCTGCACGGCTAGCTTGCGGTCGCGCGCCAGCCAGTCGCCCGATTCGCACACCGGGCCGACCACGTCGTAGACCGGCGCGGCGGCGCCCGACTGGCGCAGCGGCTGCACGTCCATCCAGGCCTGGTACAGGGTAGGGCGCATCAGGTCGTTCATGGCCGCGTCGACGATGCAAAAGTTCTTTTCCGCGCCCGGCTTGAGGTATTCCACGCGGGTGAGCAGCACGCCGGTGTCGCCGACGATCGAGCGGCCCGGTTCGAAAATCACCTTGATCGGCTGGCCGCCATGTTGCTCGGCGCGCCAGGCATCGATGCGCGCGAACACCCGCGCCAGGTAGTCGCCGGCCGCTACCGGCTCGCCTTCGCCGTAATTGATGCCGATGCCGCCGCCCATGTCGAGGTGATGCAGGATGATGTTTTCGCCCGCCAGCGTGTCGATCAGCACGATCAGCTTGTCCAGCGCTTCCAGCAGCGGCGCGTCGTCCAGCAGCTGCGAGCCGATATGGCAATCGATGCCGACCACGTCCAGATGCGGCAGCGCGGCGGCGGCGCGGTAGGTGTCGAGCGCGTCGTCGTAGGCCACGCCGAACTTGTTGGCCTTCAGGCCGGTGGCGATGTAGGGATGGGTCTTGGCGTCCACGTTGGGGTTCACGCGCAGCGACACGCGCGCGCGCTTGCCCACGTCGCCGGCCACCGCGTTCAGGCGGTGCAGCTCGGGAATCGATTCGACGTTAAAGCACAGGATGTCATGCTGCAGCGCCAGGCGCATTTCGTCGGCACTCTTGCCCACGCCCGAGAAAATCACCTTGGCCGGGTCGCCGCCGGCGGCGATCACGCGCAGCAGTTCGCCGCCCGAGACGATGTCGAAGCCCGCGCCTTCGCGCGCCAGCAGATCGAGAATGGCCAGGTTGGAGTTGGCCTTCATGGCGTAGCACACCAGCGCATCGCGGCCCTTGCAGGCGTCGGCGTAGGCGTGGAAGTTGTTCAGCAGGCCGGCCTTGGAATACACATAGGTCGGGGTGCCGAACTGCTCGGCGATCTGGGACAAGGAGGTGGCTTCAGCGTGCAGGACGCCGTCGTGGAACGAGAATTGCGACATGGTGAGCTTAAAAATCTTATTGATTGGTTGACTGGGCGGCGGGGGTGCTCGGGGACGGCGTGTGCGGCGGCGCCGGCGGTATGCTGACCTTGGCCGGTGGCTTGGGCAGGTACAGCGCGCCGGTCTGGCCGCAGCCGGCCAGCAGGGCCAGGGTCAGGGCGGCGATGCCGGTTTTGAACGCAAGAGGTGACTTCACGATTAAAATCAGGGTTTATTTAGTCAAGAGACCTTGGAGTGTAGCATGATGAGTGAAACCGAATTTTTGGACCTGGCCGAAAGCACCCTCGATCGGATCGAAGAAGCCTTCGACCGCCTCAACGACGAGGACGTGATCGACGTCGAGTGCAAGCGCAGCGGCAATGTGCTGGAAGTCGAGTTCATCGACAACGGCTCCAAGCTGATCATCAACAGCCAGGCGCCGATGCAGGAGCTGTGGGTGGCCGCCAAGGCCGGCGGCTATCACTACAAGCGCATCGGCGGGCAGTGGATCAATACCCGCGACGGCTCGGAAATGTTCGCTGCCGTGTCGGCCCTGGCCAGCGCGCAGGGCGGCGCCACGGTCAGCCTGCGTTAAAAGCTTGGAACAGGCGCTGGGAACAGGCCCTCAGAACAGCTCGTTCTTCACCGCTTCCTTCATCCTTTCCTCCACCGGCGGCGGGTGCGCTCCCACATCCAGGCTCTGCACCCCGGTCCCCGGCGGGTTTTCGGCGTAGTAATACTCGTCGCCGACGTGGATCAGCCCCTCGGGCACGGCCCTTTCCTCGACCGGTACGTTCTTCAGCGCTTTCTGCATATAGCCGATCCAGATCGGCAGGGCCAGGCCGCCGCCGGTTTCCTTGTTGCCCAGGTTCTTGGGCTGGTCGTAGCCGATCCAGGCCACGCCGACCAGCTTGGGCTGGTAGCCGGCGAACCAGGCGTCGATCGAATCGTTGGTGGTGCCGGTCTTGCCCGAGATATCGGTGCGCTTGAGCGCCAGCGCCTTGGTGGCCGTGCCGAAGCGCACCACGTCCTTGAGCATGCTGTCGACCAGGAAGGCGTTGCGCGCGTCGATCACCCGGTTTTCTTCCACCCCGGCGCGGTCCGGCATGGCTTGCGACAGCACCTTGCCGTTGGCATCGGTCACCTTGGAAATCAGGTAAGGGCTGACCCGGTAGCCGCCGTTGGCGAACACCGCGTAGGCGCCGGCCAGCTGCAGCGGCGTGGTCGCGCCCGCGCCCAGCGCCAGGGTCAGGTAGGGCGGGTTCTTTTCCGGCTCGAAGCCGAAGCGGGTGGTGTATTCCTGTCCATATTTGGCGCCGATCTTGTTCAGGATGCGGATCGAGATCATGTTTTTCGACTTGGTCAGGCCGCGCCGCATCGTCATCGGCCCTTCATACTTGCCGTCGTAGTTCTTCGGCTCCCAGGCCTGGCCGCCGGTCTGCCCGGCATCGAAGGAAATCGGCGCGTCGTTGATGATCGTGGCGGGCGACAGGCCGCGCTCGAGCGATGCCGAGTAAATGAACGGCTTGAACGAGGAACCGGGCTGGCGCCAGGCCTGGGTCACGTGGTTGAACTTGTTGCGGTTGTAATCGAAGCCGCCCACCAGCGCGCGGATCGCGCCGTCCTCGGTATTGGCCGCCACGAAGGCCGATTCGACTTCCGGCATCTGGGTGATGTTCCATTCGGTGCCGCCATTCTGGGTCACGCGGATGACCGCGCCGCGCTTGACGCGCCGGTTCGGCGCCGCCTTCTCGGACAGCCAGGCCGAGGCGAACGACAGGCCGGTGCCGCTGATCTTGATCTCTTCGCCGGACGCGGTCACGGCCGTCACCGCGCTCGGCGAGGCCGACAACACCATCGCGGCGACGATGTCGTCGCTGTCGGGATGCTCGGCCAGCTCGGCCTCGATGGCTTCGTCGGCTTCTTCCTTGGTCTTGGGAATGTCGATATACGCTTCCGGCCCGCGGTAGGGGTGGCGCCGTTCATATTCCATCACCCCGCGGCGCAGCGCCAGGTAGGCGGCGTCCTGGTCTTCCTTGGTGATGGTGGTGAAGACATTCAGGCCGCGGGTGTAGGTTTCTTCCTTGAATTGCTCGTACACCAGCTGGCGCGCCATTTCGGCCACGTATTCGGCATGCACGCCGAAGTCGGCGCTGTCGGTCTTGACGTGCAGGCGTTCGTCGCGCGCTTCCTCGAACTGGGCGTCGGTGATATAGCCGAGCTGGTGCATGCGCAGCAGGATATATTGCTGGCGCGTGCGCGCGCGCTTGGGATTGACCACCGGATTGTAGGCCGACGGCGCTTTCGGCAAGCCGGCCAGCATGGCCGCTTCGGCCACGCTGATGTCCTTGAGATGTTTGCCGAAATAGATCTGGGCCGCCGACGAAAAACCGAAAGCGCGCTGGCCCAGATAGATCTGGTTCATATACACCTCCAGAATCTGGTCCTTGCTCAGATTCTTTTCGATTTTCCAGGCCAGCAACATTTCATAGGCCTTGCGCTTGAAGGTCTGTTCGCTCGACAGGAAGAAGTTGCGCGCCACCTGCTGGGTGATGGTGGAGGCGCCCTGCTTGGCGCCGCCCGTCACATTGTGCAGTGCGGCGCGCAGGATGCCGGTGTAGTCGACCCCGTGGTGCTGATAAAAGCCGGCATCCTCGATCGCCAGCACGGCGTTTTTCATCACGTCCGGAATGTCCTTGATGCGCACCAGATTGCGGCGTTCCTCGCCGAATTCGCCGATCAGCACATTGTCGGCCGAAAAAATGCGCAGCGGCATCTTGGGACGGTAGTCGGTGAGCGTGTCGAGCGCCGGCAGGTTGGGGTAGGCCATCGCCAGGGCAAACACCACGATCAGCACGCCGGCCAGCGCGGTGCCCAGGGCTGAACCGAGCATTAACAGGAGGATGCGCCGGGCCGAGCGCGGGCGCGCCCGGCTGGCCTTGGCGTCCGGTGTAGTCGATGTCATTGCGAACCATTTGAGTTTATTAACGACAATCATTATAAGGCAGGGTGTTTGGGGGTGGCGCACCCACGCCGTGGCCCCGGTGACAAGCAAGGTGGCCAGAGCATCAAGGGTTCCGTGATCCTGCCGACAACTGTGATGGCACCCGGTTCACATAGTGTGGCGTCCGCGCCTAATGGCCAAATATTACAATGCAGAAATACCTTTACACCCCGTCGCGCTTGTTGCTACGATTTAATGTATTGCCTCATGTATGGAGGCTAAATGGCGGTTTTATATCAAATTCCCGGCGTCGGGCCAGCATTTTCATTAGTCGATCTGCAATCAAGTTTGCAGTGATGTAACGGTAGGCAAGGAGGTCGCTCGTGATCAATCTCGGTACGCTGTTCGGGCAAGCCAACCCTCCGTTGGTGGGAATCGATATCAGCACGTCCGGTGTGCGCCTGGTGGAACTGGCCGAAGTGGGCAAGAACGAATTGCGCCTGGAGCGCTACGCGGCCGAACCCTTGCCGCGCGGCGCTGTGACCGACGGCAACATCGACAATATGGACCAGGTCGCGGAAGCGGTGCGGCGGGTGTGGAAAAAAAGCGGCACCAAGGCCAAGCTGGTCGCGCTGGGCATGCCGCCGGCCTCGGTCATCACCAAGAAAATCATTTTGCCGGCGGGCCTGTCGGAAGACCAGTTGGAAGTGCAGGTCGAATCCGAAGCCAGCCAGTACATCCCCTTCGCCCTCGATGAGGTCAGCCTGGACTTCGACGTGATCGGCCCGGCCGCCACCTCGCCCGAGGACATGGAAGTCATGCTGGCCGCCGCGCGCAAGGAAAAAGTCGAGGACCGCGTGGCCATTGCCGAAGCGGCGGGACTGACCGCCACCATCATGGATATCGAATCGTATGCCGCCCGCGCCGCGCTCGACCGCGTGATCGTGCAGGCGGCCGGCAGCGCCCAGCCGGACGGCCAGATCGTCGCC
The DNA here is from genome assembly GCA_946480015.1 of uncultured Oxalobacteraceae bacterium. The sequence goes on from CAMLIL010000081.1 coordinate 7,793, forward strand.
CTGTTCCAGATCGGCGCCCAGGTGACCCATATTTCCGTCATGCTCGACGGCGAGAGCATTTACGAGCGCGAACAGCCCTTCGGCGGCAACCAGCTGACCCAGGACATCGTGCGCGCCTACGGCATGTCCTACGAGGAGGCCGACAACAAGAAGCGCTCGGGCGACCTGCCCGACAGCTATCGCGAGGAATTGCTGCTGCCGTTTCTCGAAAGCGCCGCGCTGGAAGTGACCCGCGCGATCCAGTTCTTTTACACCTCCACCCCTTACACCCGCATCGACCAGCTGTTTCTGGCCGGCGGCTGCGCGCTGGTTCCAGGCCTGCTCGACATTGTCGCCAGCCGTACCAAGATTTCCAGCGCCGTGGTCTCGCCGTTCAAGGGCATGTCGCTCGGACCGGCGGTGCGTGAACAGCAGCTGCGCGCCGAGGCGCCGGCGTATCTGGTGGCCTGCGGGCTGGCCCTGCGGAGGTTTGGCTGATGATTAAGATTAACCTGCTGCCGCACCGCGAAGCCAAGCGCAAGCAAAAGAAAGCGGCTTTCGTCGCGCTGATGGCCCTGGCGGCCATCATCGGCGTCCTCATCGTGATCATGGTGGGCGGCTACAACGCGCGCCAGATCTCGATCCAGGAACAGCGCAACGCCATCATCCAGACCGCCAACGCCGACCTGGACAAGAAAATCACCGAAATCGCCACGCTCAAGCAGGAAATCGAAGCCCTGAAAGCGCGCCAGCAGGCGGTGGAAGACTTGCAGGGCGACCGCAACCAGCCGGTCTATCTGCTCGACGAACTGGTCAAGCAGACGCCCCAGGGCGTGTACCTGAAATCGTTCAAGCAGGATGGCCAGCGGGTGGTGATGTCGGGCTATGCCCAGTCGCAGGAGCGGGTGGCTGAACTGCTGCGCAATCTGTCGGGCAATTCGCCCTGGCTGGAAAAGCCGGACCTGACCGAAGTGCGCGCCACCACGCTGCAGCAAAGCAAAACCGGTCGCAAGGTGGTCGAGTTCACGCTGGCCGTGGCGATCAAGCGTCCGCGCGACAAGGATGCCGCCGCCGCCAAGGATCCAAAACTGGCCGGCGCGGTGCGGGCAGCGGCCGCGGCCAAGTGAGGAAGTCATGAATATCGATCTGAAAGAACTCAGCGCCAGCCTGCAAGCCCAGTTCCAGGGTCTGGCCGGGCGTCCGCCCGGCCAGTGGCCGCTGGCCCCGCGCCTGCTGTGCGGCGTGGGCGTGACGGCGGCCGTGATGGTGGCCGGCTATTTCCTCTACTGGAGCGGCCAGTTCGAAGCCCAGGAGGCGCTGGTGGCCAAGGAAGCCACGCTGAAAGAGGAATACCGCAGCAAGATGGCGCAGGCGATCAACCTCGAAGCGCTCAAGGCGCAGCGCCAGCAGGTCGACCAGTACGTCGACCGCCTGCAAAAGCAGTTGCCGAGCAAAGCCGAGATGGCCGCGCTGCTGTCGGACATCAACCAGGCCGGCCTCGGGCGCGGGCTGCAGTTCGAGCTGTTCAAGCCGGGCCAGGTGGCGCTGCGCGATTACTACGCCGAACTGCCGATCGATCTCAAGGTCACCGGTTCCTACCACGACATTGGCGCCTTTGCCGCCGACATGGCGCACCTGCCGCGCATCGTCACGCTCAACAACATGACGCTGACGGGCGGCAAGGATGGCGTGCTCACGCTCGACGCCGTGGCCAAGACCTTCCGCTATCTGGATCAGGAGGAAGCCAGCGCGGCGCGCAAGCTCAAGGCTGAGCGCGACCTCAAGGCCAAGAAGGAAGGAGCGGCGAAATGAACATGATCCGTACCGCTGCGGCGGCCCTGGCGCTGGCGCTGCTGGCCGGCTGCAGCGATGGCGACATCCAGGAAGTGAACGCCTGGATGGCCCAGGTCAAGGCCGACACCAAGGTCCACGTGGTGCCGCTGGTCGAGCCGAAAACCTTCATTCCGTTCGCCTACCAGGCCAAGGACGAGGTCGATCCCTACAATCCCACCAAGCTGCTGGGCGAACTGGCGCGCGCGGCCGAAAAGAGCGACAGCCCGTACAAGCCGGATACCGCGCGCCGCAAGGAATTTCTCGAATCGTTCCCGCTCGACACCATGCGCATGGTGGGCACCATGCAAAAGGGCGGCACCACCTATGCGCTGCTGCAGATCGACCGGGCGGTGTACCAGATCAAGAGCGGCATGCGGCTGGGACAAAATTACGGCCTCGTCACCAACGTCGACGAGGGCGCCATCAGCATCAAGGAAACCGTGCAGGACGCGGGCGGCGACTGGGTCGAACGCATGTCCAAGCTGGAATTGCAAGAAACGAAGGAGAGCAAGAAATGATCGCACTGAGAATGAATGGCGCCGGCCTGCTGGGTTCGGTACTTCGCCTGGGCGCCCTGCTTGCTCTGGCCGTCGGCACCCACGCCCACGCTGCGCAGGAGACCAACGCGATCGAATCGATCACCGCGAACCAGCAGGGATCGAACGTGGTCATCAACGTGGCCATGCGGCATGCCCCGGAAAAATTGCCGATCGGTTTTTCGATCACCAATCCCAGCCGCATCGCGCTCGACTTCGGCGCCACCAGCAATGCCACCGGCAAGAACACCCAGGAGGTCAACCTGGGCGACGTGCGCGCGGTCAACCTGGTGCAGGCTGGCGAACGCACCCGGCTGGTATTTAACCTCAAGCGCGCGCTCAACTACGCCACCGCCATCGACGGCAAGTCCGTCATCGTCACGGTCGACGGTTCGGGCGGCGTGGCCCAGGCGGTCGACAGCGCCGGCCTGCCGGTGGCGCAAGCCGTGCCGGCGCCGCCGCCGCCCAAGCGCCAGGTGCTGCGCGCCATGGATTTCCGCCGCGGCCAGAACGGCGAAGGCCGGGTCGTGGTCGATCTGCCCAACAGCCAGGTGGCCGTCGACGTGCGTCAGGTCGGCAACAGCGTGGTGGTCGATTTCATGAAGACCGGCCTGCCCGAAACGCTGCGCCGCCGTCTGGATGTCACCGATTTCGGCACGCCCGTGTCGCTCATCACCACCGTGCCGCAGGGCGACAATGTGCGCATGACGGTGGAAGCGCGCGGCCTGTGGGAGCAGACCGTCTACCAGAGCGATACCCAGCTGGTGATCGACGTCAAGCCGATCAAGGAAGACCCCAACAAGCTGACCCAGGGCACCCAGGGTTACCGCGGCGAAAAGCTGTCGTTCAATTTCCAGAACGTGGAAGTGCGCGCGGCCCTGCAAGCCATTGCCGATATTTCCGGCCTGAACATCATCACCAGCGATTCGGTCAGCGGCAACCTGACCCTGCGCCTGCGCGACGTGCCATGGGACCAGGCGCTCGACGTGGTCCTGCAGGCCAAGGGCCTGGACATGCGCAAGAACGGCACCGTGCTGTGGATCGCGCCCAAGGATGAACTGCTGACCAAGGAAAAGCTGGAGCTGGAGCAGAAAGCCCAGATCGCCGAACTCGAACCGCTGCGCTCGGAAATCTTCCAGTTGAATTACCAGAAGGCCGAGGCATTCCGCACCGTGTTCGGTATCAGTGGCGGTGGCGAAGGTGGTGGCGGCGGCGAAGGCGGGGCCGGCGGTGCTGGTGGCGCCGGCGGCGCCGGCGGCGCAGGCGGTGGCGACAACCGCAACCGCCTGCTGTCCAAGCGCGGCAGCGCCATCATCGATGCCCGCACCAACCAGGTGTTCGTCACCGACATCGCCTCGAAAATCGAGGAAGTGCGCAAGCTGATCCTGAAGACTGACGTGGCCGCCAAGCAGGTGCTGGTGGAAGCACGGCTGGTGGAAGCCAACGACGGCTTTGCCCGCAATCTCGGCGCCAAGCTCGGCTTTGCCGACATGCGCGGTTTCCGCGGCGGCGACGCCGGCTACCAGGTCAAAGGCAACGAGCGCGTGGCCATCGGCGGCAACCTTGTCGGCGTCGGCCAAGTCACCGGCCAGACCCCGGACACCGGCGACGCCTACACCAACACGACCTTGTTGAACCTGCCGGCCGGCGGCTTGAACGGCCTGCCCGCCGCCTCCCTGGCCGCCACCCTGTTTTCCTCCGCCGCCAACCGTTTCCTGAACCTGGAACTGTCGGCCCTGGAAGCTGACGGCCGCGGCAAGATCATTTCCAGCCCGCGCGTGGTCACCGAAGACAAGAACATCGCCGTGATCGAGCAGGGGGTGGAATTGCCGTATCTGGTCGCCAGCAGCAGCGGCGCGACCTCGATTGCCTGGAGAAAGGCCAATCTGCGCCTGGAAGTGACGCCGCAGATCACGCCGGACGGCAATGTCGTACTGGAAGTACACGTCAACAAGGATTCCAAGGGCGACGAGACCCGTTTCGGCTTTGCCATCAACACCCAGCACGTGATGACCAAGGTCATGGTTGAAAACGGCGGCACGGTGGTGTTGGGCGGCATTTACCAGCAATCCGAAACCAAAAACGAGACCAAGGTACCGCTGCTGGGCGACCTGCCCATCATCGGCAACCTGTTCAAAACGACCGCACGCGCCAACAACAAGACCGAGTTGCTGGTGTTCATTACTCCCAAGATTGTGGCCGACCGGCTGTCGACCCGCTGACACGCGGCTATAATCCACCCCTTCACATTTGTATCAGCTTAGGAAAATTGCCATGCTGCCCAATTATCTACAACCCGTCCTCGCGCAACGCCTGCGTCTGATCGCCTGCGCCACCCTGGCCATTGCGCTGAGCGCCTGCGGCGGCGGCGGCGGTAGCCCTGGCACCCCGGGCACCGGCAGCGGCAGCGGCAGCGGCACCGGTTCCTCGACGACGGCAGAGCCGGTGATGACGATGAGCATCGTCGACGGCGCCGGCGCCGCCATCACCAGCCTGTCCGGCGGCCAGAGCGGCGTCGTCAAGGTCAAGCTCGTGAATGCCGCTGGCGCCGCCGCGGCCAACGCCATTGTGCAATTTACCGCCGGCGACCTGGTGGAATTCACGCCCGTGTCCGGCTCGGCCCTGACCGACGCCGCCGGCATGGCCACCATCAATGTCAAGCCGGCCAGCGTCACCTCGGCCGGCGCGGTGGAAATCAAGGCCGATTCTGTCGTGGCGGGCAAGACCGCTACTGCTTCCACGAACATTTCCGTCGGCGCTGCGCCATTGACCGTCGGCACGCTGGCGTTTTCGCCCGCGCCAAGCGGCAAGCTGCCGGCCTTCAGTACCGCCGCGCTGGCCGTGCCCGTCACCTCCGGCGGACAGCCCGCTACCAGCGTCACCGGCCTGACCCTGACTTCGCTGTGCGTGGGCGACGGCGCGGCCACCCTGGTGCCGGGCGCGCTGGCCAACGGGATCCAGTCGGTCACCTACACCAACAACGGCTGCCTGCGCGGCACCGACACTATCACTGTTTCGATCGGCAACTCGTCGCAGACCATCACCATCGGGGTCGACGCTGCCAACATCGGCACCATCCAGTTCGTCGGCTCCGACCTGGACGGCAGCTCCATCGTGCTCAAGGGATCGGGCGGCCTGGGCCGCAAGGAATCGGCGCTGCTCACCTTCCGCGTGCTCGACCAGAACAACAAGGGCCTGGCCGGCGTGGACGTATCGTTCCGCGCCACCACCAACACCGGCGGCCTGCTCGTGCAGCCTGACAAGGGCACGACCGACGTCAACGGCCAGGTCACCACGACCGTATCGTCCGGCACCATCCCGACCCCCGTGCGGGTAATTGCCGAAGCCACGCGCAACGGCAAGATCATCAGTGGCCTGTCCGATACCCTGGTCGTGTCGACCGGCCTGCCGATCCAGCGCTCCATGTCGCTGAGCTCCAACAGCTATAACATCGAAGGCATGGGAATCGACGGCACGGTCGCCAAGCTGACCGTGCGCCTGGCCGACCAGTACGGCAATCCGATCTCGGACGACACCGCCGTCAACTTCGTCACCGAAGGCGGCGCCGTCGGTACCTCCGCGCGCGGCGCCTGCACCACCGTCGACGGCGGCTGCTCGGTGGAGCTGCGCAGCCAGAATTTCCGTCCGCTCAACGGCCGCGTCACGGTGATGGCCTATGTGCAGGGCGTGGAAAACTTTGTCGACACCAACGGCGACGGCCAGTACAGCTGCACCAATTACGTCGATTCCAACGGCCAGGTTCCGGCCGTCTACCGTCCGCTGATCGATACCTGCGTGTCCGGCGGCGAACCGTTCACCGATCAGGGCGACCCCTTCCTCGACGCCGGCATGCTGACTGCCACTACCGGCCTGCAGGATAGCGGCCGCTACGATACCCTCGACAACAGCTACAACCCCGCCAATGGCGACCTGCCGATTCCGTTCAACCGCACCACCTACAGCGCGACGGGCAATGGCAAGTGGGGCATCAACTACATCTCGAGCTCGATCGAAATCACCTTCAGCGGTTCGGACGCCTATCTGGTGCGCCAGTATTGCACCGGCACCGTCTGCCGCGACTGGACCGCGGCCGACGGCAAGAGCGACGAACTTACCGGCCTGCAAGGCACTGGCTGCACCGCGCAGGACCTGACGTTCCGCCTGTTCGATGTGAACAATAATCCGATGCCGAGCAACACCACGGTCAGCACTTCCGATGCCGAGAAGCTCAGCCCGCAAACCATGTTCCCGTCGGTGGTCAAGTCGACCCCGTACATCGGCGGCACAATCCATACGGTGCGCATCAAGCCGGATACTGCCTGCTCGCCCGGCTATTTTTCGGTGCGCATCGCCACGCCGGGTGGCTCCGTGACCCCATTCCTCTTCAAGTCGGCACCTTGAAATCGGGTAACATCTTTTTGGTAGGATTGATGGGGGCGGGCAAGACAACCATTGGCCGCATCCTCGCCAAGAAGCTCGGCAAACGCTTCATCGACACCGACCACGAAATCGAGGCGCGCACTGGCGCCACGATTCCGTGGATTTTTGAAATCGAAGGCGAAGCCAGTTTTCGCCGGCGCGAGGCCGAGGTCATCCGCGACCTCACGGCCCAGGACGGCATCGTGCTGGCCACCGGCGGCGGCGCCGTGCTCGACGCCGACAGCCGCGCCTACCTGAAGGCGCGCGGGCGCGTGGTCTACCTGCGCGCCAGCGTCAGCAGCATTCTCGCGCGCACCGCGCACGACAAGAACCGGCCGCTGCTGCAAACGGCCGATCCGCGCAAAAAACTCGAAGAGCTGACCACCATCCGCGAGCCGCTGTACCGCGAAGTGGCGGACCTGGTGATCGATACCGGCCGGCCTAACGTACAATCGATGGTACAGACCATTCTGGCGCAGCTTGGCGCGCTGGATAATTCCCGCGCGAATCCCGCGCGCAGCCCTGATACCGAAGCATCGATGACCGACCAACTATCCCTGACCCCCACTCTCCTCCACGTCGACCTGGGCGAGCGCAGCTACCCGATCACGATCGGCACCGGCCTGCTGGCCGACGCCGCCCTGCTGGACCGTCACATTGCCGGGCGCAAGGTGGCCATCGTCACCAACACCACCGTCGCCCCGCTGTACCTGGAGCAGGTGGCGGCACCCCTGCGCGCCGCCGGGCGCGAAGTGCTGCCCATCATCCTGCCGGACGGCGAGGAGTACAAGAACTGGGCCAGCCTGATGCAGGTGTTCGATGCCCTGCTGGCCAATAAATGCGACCGCAAGACCACCCTGGTGGCCCTGGGCGGCGGCGTGATCGGCGACATGACCGGCTACGCCGCGGCCAGCTATATGCGCGGCGTGCCCTTCGTGCAGATTCCCACCACCTTGCTCTCGCAGGTCGACTCCTCGGTCGGCGGCAAGACCGGCATCAACCACCCGCTCGGCAAGAACATGATCGGCGCCTTCTACCAGCCGCGCGCCGTGCTGGCCGATACCGCCACCCTCGACACCCTGCCGGCGCGCGAACTGTCGGCCGGCCTGGCCGAAGTGATCAAGCACGGCGCCATCATCGACGCGCCGTTCTTCGACTGGATCGAGCACAACATCGGCAAGCTGACGGCGCGCGATCCGGCCGCGCTGGCGTATGCGATCGCGCGTTCGTGCGAGATCAAGGCCGACGTGGTGCGTCAGGACGAACGCGAAGGCGGCCTGCGCGCCATCCTCAATTTCGGCCACACCTTCGGCCACGCCATCGAAGCGGGCCTCGGTTACGGCGAATGGCTGCATGGCGAAGCGGTCGGCTGCGGCATGGTCATGGCCGCCGACCTGTCGCAGCGCATGGGCTATATCGATGCGGCCACGGCCGCGCGCGTCAAAGCCCTGGTGGCCGCCGCCGGCCTGCCGGTCGCCGCGCCCGACCTGGGCACGGCGCGCTGGCTGGAGCTGATGGAAGTGGACAAGAAAAACGAAGGCGGCGCGATCAAGTTCATCCTGCTCAAGCCGCTGGGCAGTCCCTTGATCACCCCGGTGCCGCACGAGCAGCTGCTGGCCACCCTGGCCGCCAACATCGGCTGAGCATGACGCCGGAAGACCACCTCGCCCCTTACGCCGCAAAGTCGGACGCGGCGCGGGGGCGGCGCTATCCGGAAGCCGGTCACGCCTCGCGCAGCCAGTTCCAGCGCGACCGCGACCGCATCATCCACAGCTCGGCCTTCCGCCGGCTCGAATACAAGACCCAGGTATTCCTCAATCACGAGGGCGACATGTTCCGCACCCGGCTGACGCACAGCCTGGAAGTGGCGCAGATCGGCCGCTCGATCGCGCGCAACCTGCGCCTGAACGAAGACCTGGTCGAAGCGCTGGCGCTGGCGCACGACCTGGGCCACACGCCCTTCGGCCACGTGGGGCAGGACGTGCTCAACGAATGCATGAAGGAGCATGGCGGCTTCGAGCACAATCTGCAAAGCCTGCGCGTGGTCGACACCCTGGAGCAGCACTACGGCGCCTTCGATGGCCTGAACCTGATGTTCGACACGCGCGAAGGCATTCTCAAGCACTGCTCGCTGGCCCATGCGCGCGAGCTGGGGCCGGTGGCGCAGCGCTTCATCGACCGCACCCAGCCGACCCTGGAAGCGCAGCTGACCAACCTGGCCGACGAGATCGCGTACAACAGCCATGACATCGACGACGGCCTGCGTTCGGGCCTGATCACCATCGAACAGCTCGAGCAGGTGGATTTTTTCGCGCAGCGCTGGCGCGAGGTGCAGCAGGCGTTTCCCGGCCTGTCCGGACGGCGCGCCATCTACGAAACCCTGCGCCGCCTGATCACGGTGCTGGCCGACGATCTGATCGTCACCTCGGGCAGGCTGCTGGCCGAGGCCGCGCCGGCCGATGTGGACGCGGTGCGCGCCGGTGCGCCGCTGATCCGCTTTTCCGACCCCATGCGCAAGGACGCCACGGAACTCAAGCGCTTCCTGCGCGCCAATCTGTACCGGCATTACAAGGTCAACCGCATGCGCGTGAAGGCCAGCCGCATCGTGCGCGAGCTGTACCAAGCGTTCATGGCCGAACCGGCGCTGCTGCCGCCCGACTACCAGGACGGCACCGGCGACACGGGCAAACAGGCGCGCCAGATTGCCGACTACATCGCCGGCATGACGGACCGCTATGCGATCCGCGAGCATCGCCGCATTTTTTCGCTGGACGAGCTGTAAGCGGAACTCTGTTTTTCTGACAAGTTGCCTCTCTTGCGTTAGGATCAATTCCTCAAACAAACGAATACCAGCCGAGTATCGACTTGAATATCAATGAATTCATTCGCTATCTAACGCCGAAGGGCACTGATGCCTGGCTCGTCGCTGCCTTGGCTAAGGCACGCGATGAGGATGCGCCCGTACGGTGGGGCTGCCCGAGCTGGCCTGCCGATCTCTTTGCCATCACCGCGTCGATTATTGACCGGTCCGGCTGCTACACGGAAGCAAGCCCTGATCGTAATAACTTGAATAACCACGCTGCTCATTTAAAGAAGGTTAACAAAGCGGCGCAAGCATGGAATGCCGATCCCGGAAAGCCTCCAAAGAAACTTGTTGACCATTGGGACGAACTAATCAACAAACATGGCGATATCGAAATGGAGCAGGTGTGCAATTCTCCTGCTGCAATCTCGATACTCCTCACGCTTTTTGCCGTCGCCGACGAAACATGCGCTGGCATGGGGTGGGACGTCACCGGTGATGGAGCAGGCTCCGGTTTCTTTGCAACCATCACGATGGGATCAATGGCGGACAAGAGTCTGGCCGAATTATTAATGCATCATGTACCGACGTCATTTTGCGTCGCTGTCCCACCTGACCGGGCGGTGGTACTTCCAAAATCGCTGACCCCTTCAGTGGGATGCACAATCCGTTCGCTGAGTCATCACGTGGCCCTCCTCCCACCCAAGACGGTCATCGCCCCAGAATGGATCTGGTCTACAACGGAGCGTGCGGCGGACCGCCACGACCCTCAGTTGCCGTACGATGTCCGACTGCTGCTGGTCCCGTTCCCTTATACCGTAGACGGCAACTGCTTCCGTTTGAGCTTTCCCCGTACGGGATTCGGTGGGGGCGGATATAAGATGGCGGCATACTTCCGCCTTGAGCAGCTCTGGTTGAAGCATAAGGACGCGCGTATAACGGGCGAACAGTTGGCGGATGAGCTCATTATTCCTCTGGTCAAGCGGGCTTATACCCACTCTGGCCAAATGCCTGATGGCATAGTCCTACCAGAATGCGCACTGACGTCCGAAATCGCGATGGAACTGGTCGCAGCGCTGGAAGCGAGGGAAATAAAGATCGAGTTCCTGATTACCGGCGTGCTCGATGTCGATACCAAGACCAAGGCAAGCTACAATCGCGCACAAATTTTTGTCCTTCGAAAAGGCGAGGGTGCGGTGAAGCGAGAACAAAACAAACATCATCGTTGGCGTCTTGACCGCAGCCAAACAGAAGGTTACGCCTTGGACTTTGACGATGACGATGACAACGAACAATGGTGGGAGGATATCGACGTCGGTAAGCGCCAACTCCCGTTTTTTGGCTTGCGCAAAGACATGTCGGTAACGACCCTGATCTGTGAAGATCTCGCACGTGCCGATCCAGCAATGAGCGTGATTCGTGCCGTGGGCCCTAACCTGGTCATTGCGCTCTTGATGGATGGTCCACAATTGGAAACGCGCTGGCCCGGCCGCTACGCGACCGTTTTGGCAGATGATCCTGGTTCGGCGGTTCTTAGCTTCACCTGTTCGGCCATGGTGGATCGTTCGAATTGGCGCCAAGCCCGACCGGCACGAATCATCGGGCTGTGGCGCGATGCGAGCGGGCGCACCCAAGAGATTCCGCTCCCCCAGGATAGTCTTGGTGTACTATTGACTCTGGAGTCGGTGAAAAAACATCAAACAACGCTGGATAATCGGTCTGACAACGAAGTTGCCCGTCAATTGAAGCTCCGCCACATGCTACCGCTGTTTCTTGATAAAAAACCGATTTGGATATAGGACCATAGTCATGAGTAAAACAGGGTTTAATTTTGCTCTCGGTAGCCGGGGGCTGACACCGGCAGAGACTGCCGTCGTCGAAAATGCCAAGAGTCTTTTGCTTTCGAGCCTTAAGCAACATCGCAAAGATATCGAAGCCAGCATGGTCGTCGCGTCAAACCCTAACGCAAAGGCAGCGTCCCACCTTGAAGCGAAGAAGGCGGCGGCTAAGCCAGCCCCGAAAGCTTCCGTCAGCGGCAGTGCCGCTTGGACATCAGACAAGGTTGCGCCCGCTATTCGGAAGTACTGATTCAACGGTGTTCCTTACAAACGCCTTCCTCGTAGGCCGCATCGCGCAAGCGCAGCGTTTCCTTAGCAACCGCCTGCATTGTCGTCACCTTCAGCGCTCGTCAATGTCTTGCGGCAACGCTTATCGCTAAGAATCGCGGCGCGGCTTGCCTATGCCTCGGAGACGCTGAAGAGCGAAGGAGCGGCCAGCCCGGCCAGCAGCTTCTTGATGGGGGCGGGCAGGGGAGCGCCGCCGATATCACGCAGTTTGTACCACTGATACCGTCCGGCCAGCGGCGCGCGCTGCCGAAGGGCCACCCTGAACGGCAGGATATGCAGCTTGTAGTGGGTGAACACGTGCACCAGCGGCAGCAGGGTCTGTACATCGTCGACGACACCGAATTGGGCCGCGGCCGCGTCGAGCCCGCTGACCGCGCCGCGCTCGCCATGACCATCCACCTCGGGCAGCGACAGCAGGCCGCCCCAGATCCCGCTGTCGGCGCGCTGTTCGAGCAGCACTTCGCCGCCATCGATCACCACCAGCATGGCGGCCTGTTTCTCGGGCGTGGCCTTCTTCGGTTTGCGCACCGGCAGATCCGCCGTGCGCCCGGTGGCAAACGCCACGCAGCGCGCCTGCAAAGGGCAGCGCGCGCAATCCGGACTGCTGCGCGTGCACAGCGTCGCGCCCAGATCCATCAGCCCCTGCGTGTACGATTCGATGCCTTCGGCCGGCAGCAGCGCTTCGGCGCGCCGCCACAAGCCATCTTCGACCGGCTTCGCACCGGGATACTCGTCGATGCCGAACACGCGCGCGAACACCCGCTTGACGTTGCCGTCCAAAATCGCCGCGCGCGCGCCGCTGGAAAAGGCCGCGACCGCCGCCGCCGTCGAACGTCCGATGCCGGGCAAATCGGCAAGCAGCGCCGGGTCGCTCGGGAACACTCCGCCGTATTCGGCCACCACGCGTTTTGCGCAGGCGTGCAGGTTGCGCGCGCGGGTGTAGTAACCGAGCCCGCTCCACTGCGCCATCACGTCTTCGGATGGCGCAGCCGCCAGCTCGTGCAGGGTAGGGAAGCGCTCCAGGAAGCGCGCGTAGTAGGCCAGCACCGCCGCCACCTGGGTCTGCTGCAGCATGATCTCCGACAGCCAGATGCGGTAAGCATCGCGGGTGTTTTGCCAGGGTAGCGCGTGGCGCCCGTGCTGGCGCTGCCAGGCGATGACCTCGGCCGAAAAGCTGGGGTCGAACTCGGTCAGCCGCTTCACGCCGCCAGCCGTGCCGCGGGCGCGTTCATCGCGCTGGTGACGCCGCCGGCCAGTTCGTGCAGGCGATCCTTGACCTTTTCCAGGTCGCCCTGGATGGCTTCGAAATGGCTGATCTTCTGTTCCAGGCTGTCGGTCGCGTCGTGGATACGCTGGATCGACGCCAGCCGGTGCTTGAGCTGTTCCTTGTGCTGGCGGATCTGCGCCTCGAGCGGCGCCATGATCACTTTCAGCCACGCTTCCACGTCGGCGTTGGCGGCGCGGAAGGCGCGCCGCACGCGCGAGGCGATCGAGTCGAAGAAGCGTTCGACCAGCGCGCCGCGGCTGGTCATGAGCAGGGTGGTGGTGCCGAACTGCTTCTGGAAGACTTCTTCGACGGCGTCGATCTCGGCGCGGTATTTATCCAGCGACAGCGACATCGGCGCCGCCAGCGTCAGGCCGTGCTCGGCGGCGAACTTCTTGTACATCGAGTCCATCATCGCGCTGATCTCGACGATCTTGGCGTTCGACTGGTCGACGTAGGCGCGCGCCTGGTCGAAGAACTGCTTGACCGGCGCGCGCATGCCGGTGGAAAAGCGGGTCGCCTGCATGGCGCCGCGCACGCTGTCGATCTCGCCCTGGATGATCTCCATGCCGAGCGTGGTGTACAGCTCCGTCGACAGGCGCGCGAACACCGAACGCGTGCCCTGCAGCTTGAACAGGCTGGCGTCGAATTCCTTCTTCTCGACGTCGATGCGGCGCATCATGTGTGCGATCACGCCCTGGTTTTTCCCGCGCAGGCTTTTCAGTTCGGCCAGCTGTTCGACGATGTCGCGGATGCGCGCGCCGATGCTGCCCTGCTGAACCGCGACCAGCGCGTTCAGGTCTTCTTCGAGCTGCTTGCGGATGATGTCCTGCTTGGCCGGAATGAGTTCGTTGAACAGCGCCGCTTCGAGCGTGCCCAGGCGGCTCTTCTCCAGCAGCGGCATGTCGCCGTTGATCTTGGCCACCAGCGCCTTTTGCGCCGACACCGGGAACACCTGCTGCCTGTCGAGCGCGAGCAGATGCGCCACCGAGCCTTGCTGGCGCTCGATCTCGGCCTCGTTCTCGGCATCGCTTTTCAGTTCGTCCCACATGGCGTCGATCTTGTTGAGCACCACCAGGCGCCCGGTCCCGGCGCCGATATGGCTGCGCCAGACTTCGATGTCGCTCTTGGTCACGCCGGTTTCGGCGGCCAGGATGAACAGCACCGCGTGCGCGTTCGGGATCAGGTTCAGCGTCAGTTCCGGTTCGGTGCCGATGGCGTTCAGGCCCGGCGTGTCGAGAATGACCAGGCCCTGCTTCAGGAGCGGGTGAGGGAAGTTGATGATCGCGTGGCGCCACTGCGAAATCTCGATGCGGCCGGCTTCGTCCAGCGTAGCCGCCACGTCCGGGTCGCTATCGTCGAACAGGCCGTAGCGCTTGGCTTCCTCCACGCTGACCATGCGCGTCTTGCTGACCTGCTTGAAGGTCTCGTGCATGTCCTCGCCGCAATCCAGGGCCAGCGGCAGCACGGTCCACGCATCGGGATCGTCGCGGTAGTCGCTGGTCGAGAGGTTGTGCGCCCGCGTTTCGATCGGCAGCAGGCGGATGCAGGGCGGGTACTTGGCGTCGTACATCAGTTCGGTCGGACACATGGTGGTGCGCCCGGCCGCCGACGGCAAGATGCGCTGGCCGTAATCGGCGAAGAAGATCGCGTTGATCAATTCAGATTTGCCGCGCGAGAATTCGGCCACGAAGGCCACCGACAGCTTGTCGTCGGCCAGGCGGTGCAGCGCGCGCGCCACGCGCTGCTCGGACACCGCATCGGTCAGTTCGGCCGCGTTGACCCACATCTGATAGTTTTCCAGCGCCGCCACCACACCCTGGCGCCATGCGCTGTACTGCTCGAAATCGTGCACCATTCTGCTCACGTTGCCCTCGTCATTTCTGACAATTTACACAATAGAAAGTTGATCGCTGACCTTGCTTGATCTGCCGGATCAAGGCGCCACAGTTGCGGCACGGCACTCCTGCACGATCATAGACGAAATACGTCTGCTGGAAATAGCCCGATTGACCGTTAACCGCAAGAAAGTCACGCAAAGTGCTACCCCCTTGCACAATCGCTTCGGCAAGGATTGTACGAATGGCATCGGCCAGCTTGTCATACCTGCCACGACTGATGCGCCCGGCCGCGGTTTTCGGATTGATCCCCGCGCGAAACAGGCTTTCGCAGGCGTAGATATTGCCCACGCCGACGACGATGTCGCCGGCCAGCAGCACCTGCTTGACCGGCGCCGAGCGGCCGCGCGTGGCCTTGTGCAGCAGCGCGCCGCTGAAGCCGTCTTCGAGCGGTTCGACACCCAGGCCGCGCAGCAGGACGTGCTGGTTGATGTCGCCCTCATCGTTGCCGTGCCAGAGCACGGCGCCGAAGCGGCGCGGATCGTGCATGCGCAGCGCCTGCGGACCGTCGTCCCCGCTGACCACCAGGTCGAGATGGTCGTGTTTTTTCGCTTCGGTCGCGGCCGGCAGCACGCGCAAGTGGCCCGACATGCCGAGATGCACGATCAAGGTGCCGTGCGCAAAGCCGATCAGCAGGTATTTGCCGCGCCGCCCGGTGTGGGTGATGCGCCGGCCCTGCAGCAGCTCCGCCAGGTGGGGCGGAAACGGCCAGCGCAAACCGTCGCGGCGCAGCAGTACCCGTTCGACGATGCGCCCTTCGATGTGCGGTGCCACGCCGCGCCGGGTTACCTCGACTTCCGGCAGCTCAGGCATGCTGGCCTCGCCGGCGGAGGTGAAAATTGCTGTAAAGTGAATGCGCCCTTGCGCACGCGAACGCAGCCTTCGGCGTAGAATCGGAACTCATTGCTGTCATTCTGGAATTGCCTTGAAAAACGCTTTCGTCATTGTAACCCTCTCCGCCCTGATGGCCGGGTGCGCTACCGCGCCGCGTCCCGGGGCTGCCGTCGTGCCGGCAGCCCCGCTTGCCGTGTCGATGGCCGACGATGCCGACAGCGCCGAAGCGCCGGAGCCGGCCGCCCCCGACGAAAAGCTGCCCAACGTGGCCCTGACGCCCGATCTGCTGTACAAGCTGATGAAGGCCGAGCTGGAGGTCAAGGAGGGCAAGTGGGAAAGTCCCTACGTCACCTTGATGAGCGTGGCGCAGCAGACCCGCGATCCGCGCCTGGCCCGGCGCGCGGCCGAAGTGGCGCTGGGCGCGCGCCACAGCACCGAAGCCATCGCCGCCATCGCGCTGTGGCGCGAGCTGGCGCCCGATTCCGACGAGGCGATGGAATATTACCTGGGCTTCGCCGTCATGGCCGACAAGCTCGACGATGTGGAACGGCTGTTGCGCCAGCGCCTGGAGGAATCGGCGCCGGCAGCGCGCGGCCTGGTGATGTTTCAGATTCAGCAAGTACTGTCCCGCGCCAAGGACCGCGAGGTGGCCGGCGCCTTGCTGCAAAAGCTGCTGGCCCCGTATCTCGACACGGTCGAGGCGCACGTGGTGCTGGCCCAGGATGCGTACGCCCGCAACGCGCTGGAGACCGCCCAGCGCGAAGCGCGCACCGCGCTGGCGCTCAAGCCCGCTTCCGAACTGGCCATCCTGACCCTGGCGCAGGTATTGCCCGATCAGGATGAAGTGGCGCGCCTGCTTGGCGCCTTCCTGGCCGACCATCCCGGCGCGCACGAAGTACGCGCCGCCCATGCGCGCGTGCTGGTCGGGCAGAAGCAGTACGAGCAGGCGCGCAAGCAGTTCCAGACCATCCTCAAGGAGACGCCCGACAACCTCGGTACGCTGTACGCGCTGGGCATCATGTCGATGCAGCTGAACGATCCGCGCGGGGCCGAGCAGTACTTCATGCACTTCGTGAAGGTGCTCGAAGAAAATCCGAACGACGAGCGCGACCCCGGCAAGGTGCTGATGATCCTGGCCCAGCTGGCCGAGGAGCGCGGCGACCTGACAGCGGCGCGCGAATGGCTCGAAAAGGTCGAGGACGAGGAACCGGCGGCCTGGTTCACTGCCCAGCTCAAGCGCGCCGAACTCATGGCCAAGGGCGGCGACGTGGCCGGTGCGCGCGCCTTCCTGGCCGCGCTCAATCCCGCCGAACCGTCCTCGCAGGCGCAGGTTGTCATGGCCGACGCGCAACTGCTGCGCGACGCCGGCCGTGCCGACGAAGCGTACGCGCTGTTGCGCGAGGGCGCGCGGCGCTTCCCGGCCAATGCCGACCTGCTGTACGACTACGCGCTGATCGCCGAAAAGACCGGCCACCTGGACGTCATGGAAGCGACCTTGCGCGAAGTGATGGTGCAGGCGCCCGACAATCACCACGCCTACAACGCGCTGGGCTATTCGCTGGCCGAACGCAATGTCCGGCTGGACGAAGCGCTGGCGCTGGTCACGCGCGCGCTGCAGATGGCGCCGGACGATCCGTTTATCATGGACAGCATGGGCTGGGTTCAATACCGCATGGGCAACCTGGACGACGCCGAAAAGCACCTGCGCCGCGCCTACGCGCTGCGCAACGACGTCGAGATCGCCGTGCACCTGGGTGAAGTGCTGTGGCAAAAGGGCTTGAAGGCGGACGCGCAAAAGCTGCTGCGCCAGGCGCGCGCCAAGGACCCGCAGAATGACACGCTCAAGAGCACGCTGACACGCCTGAACCTGAATCTATGACTTGTCGTCCCCGCGAAAGCGACGGCCCCATGCTGAGCGGCTATGGCTCCGCCGCTTTGGCGAGGACGACACACCACGAATCGACACAATGCCGACACCAACCACCCTGCGCCTTGCCGGCGCCGCCACGCTTGCCATCCTGCTGACCGCCTGCGCCAGTACCGGCAGCCTGTCCACCGCCACCGTGGCCGACTATCGCGACAGTATCGAGCTGTCCGGGCGCATCAGCGTCAACTACGAAAAGAACGGCCAGCCGGAATCCCTGTCCGGCAAATTCAGCTGGGCGCAGACGCCGCGCGCGGTAAACGTGGCGCTGGCCTCGCCGCTGGGCCAGACCCTGGCCACCATCAGCGTCACGCCGGGCTCGGCCACGCTGACCCAGACCGACAAGGCCCCGCGCACCGCCGCCGACATCGACACCCTGACCGCGCAGACGCTGGGCTGGCAATTGCCGGTCTCGGGCCTGCGCGACTGGCTGCAGGGCTACGCCAGCGCCGCCGGCGGCCAGCACTTTGTTGCCTCGCCGGCCAACAATACCGTCACCACCGCCGACGGCTGGCGCCTGGTGTTCGTGAGCTGGCAGGACGACAAGGCCGCCAGGCCGCAGCCCAAGCGCATCGACGCCACCCGTCCGGCCACCCTCGACAACGGTGAACTGGCCATTCGCATCGTCATCGATACCCGGGCTTGAGCATGGCACGCACCTCGCTGCACGGCTGCATGGCGCCGGCCAAACTCAATCTGTTCTTGCACGTCAACGGCCGCCGCGCCGATGGCTACCACCTGCTGCAAACGGTGTTCCAGCTGATCGGCCACGGCGACACGCTCGATGTCGACCTGCGCAGCGACGGCCTGATCCGCCGCGTCACCGACGTGCCCGGCGTACCCGAGCAGCAAGACCTGATCGTGCGCGCACTGCACTTGCTGGCCGCCGAGTACGCGCGCCGCCATGGCCGCGCCGCACCCGGCATCGACGTGGCCATCGTCAAGCGCTTGCCGATGGGCGGCGGACTGGGCGGCGGTTCGTCGGATGCGGCCACCGCGCTGATGGCCGCCAACCACCTGTGGCAAGCCGGCCTCTCCGATGAGGAACTGATGGCGCTGGCCCTGCCGCTGGGGGCGGATATCCCGTTTTTTATTTTCGGCGAGAACGCCTTTGCCGAAGGCGTGGGCGAGCGCCTGGTACCGGTGGCTACCCCGGCCTGCTGGTATGTGGTGATCGAACCGGGAGTGGCGGTGCCGACCGCCGCGATTTTTACGTCTGCGCATTTGACAAGGGATACGGAACCCGTCACAATAGCGGACTTTTCCAGACACCTCGTCAGTCGAACAGGCTTGCGGGAGTTTGGCAAGAACGACTTGCAAGCAGTAGCGACCCGTTTATTCCCGCCGGTAGCCGAGGTGGTCGAGTGGCTGGGGCACTACGGTGACGCCAGGATGACTGGCTCAGGAGCGTGCGTGTTTTGCGCGTTTTCCAGCGAAAGCGAGGCCGATGCGGTACTGTCGAAAGTACCCGCCGCATGGGTCGCCTGGAAAGCAGCAGCGCTGGCGCGCCACCCGCTCAAAGCGGCCTTGCAAGCCGATAGCGTTATAGAATAGAATTTGGCCTGTTGTTGGGTTTGACGATAAAATGCGTTAAATGCGACGGCAAGCAGCAAGTTGTGTAGGGGAATCGCCAAGCTGGTTAAGGCACTGGATTTTGATTCCAGCATACCAAG
>CAMLIL010000082.1 GCA_946480015.1 uncultured Oxalobacteraceae bacterium
GGACGAAGGCAAGATGGTGATGGACATGTTCGCCAAGAACCTGGGCGTGAAGGTGCTGCGCATCGATGCCGAAGAGCAGTTCATGGGCCATCTGGCCGGTGTGGCCGATCCGGAAGCCAAGCGCAAGATCATCGGCCGTGAATTCGTCGAAGTGTTCCAGCAGGAAGCGGGCAAGCTGACCAATGCGCGCTGGCTGGCGCAGGGCACGATTTATCCGGACGTGATCGAGTCGGCTGGCAAGGGCAAAAAGGGCCAGACCATCAAGAGCCACCACAACGTGGGCGGCCTGCCGGAAACGCTGAACCTGAAGCTGCTCGAACCGCTGCGCGAACTGTTCAAGGACGAAGTGCGCAAGCTGGGCGTGGCGCTCGGCCTGCCGCACGACATGGTGTACCGTCATCCGTTCCCGGGTCCGGGCCTGGGCGTGCGCATTTTGGGTGCGGTGAACAAGGAGTTCGCCGACCTGCTGCGCCGGGCGGACGCAATCTTCATCGAAGAGCTGCGCAATACGCCGTGCGAACTGCCGGCGCTGGAAAGCATCGACGCCGGCGAAGCGCCGAAGAACTGGTATGAAGCGACCAGCCAGGCGTTTGCCGTGTTCCTGCCGGTGAAATCCGTCGGCGTGATGGGCGATGGCCGTACCTATGAATATGTGGTGGCGCTGCGCGCCGTCCAAACCCTGGACTTCATGACGGCGCAATGGGCGCATCTGCCGCACAGCCTGCTCGGCAAGGTGTCGAATCGGATCATCAATGAGGTGCGTGGCATTAACCGGGTGGTGTATGACATTTCGGGCAAGCCACCGGCGACCATTGAGTGGGAATGAGGTTCTTTTAGGGAACTCAACTAGTAAATTGAAACCCGCTTCGGCGGGTTTTTAACGTCCGAAGGGTGTACCGAAAATATGCAAGAGTTGATCGATCAATTGCTTCGCTTGTACCTGCCGGCCGGCGCATCCGCTCCCGATGGGCTAGCGCGGCATCTCGCCGGGAGCGCCACACAATCTTTCCTTTTGACCAAGAACGGCTTGGTGCGCGCCATTGTCATGCCATTCGAGCCCCACGATGGCGACGCTGGCGGCAAGCAATGGCAGCGTTTGTGCGCCGTGGCCAATGCGCTACAGGCCGACCTGGGCTTGCCCGCGCCGGCAGTCAGCGTATCGGGCGCAACTGGATACCGCCTATGGATGTCATTGGAGAAGCCGGTTCCAGTCGCCATGGCGCAGCAATTTCGCGATCTCATCTACGCAGCTTACTGCCCGGATGTGCCAGTGCCGCCGGGCGGCGTTGGCGATCCGGTGGAGCTGCCGCCGTGCTTGCACCAAGCCACCGGCAAGTGGGCTGCGTTCATTCACCCAGGCATGGGAGCGTCGTTCGCGGAAGAGCCCGGGCTCGAGATGGCGCCGCCCGCGAGCGCTCAAGCGGCGTTTTTGGAGGGGGGGCAGAGCATGAGCTCGGGGCAATTTCAGAACGCCCTGGATAGCATGCAGCGCGCACGCGGCGGCCCCGTGCACGACATCGCAGCGGACACACCCGCTGTGCCACAGGGTTTGCTCTTGAAGGACGCTACGCTGGAGGATATCGTGCATTTCCTGCATTCGAAGAACATCGAGCCGACGTTCAAGCATCTGTTGCCCAACCGCTGATCGGCACAGGTCAGCAGACGCAGCCAAGCATAGCTGCAAGAATTAAAAAATTGCCGCCACATGTTTGACCGGGCTGCGCAGGTGTGGAGAATGTTCTACACCAATCGCAGGGCGACGGTGAAGCTGCCCGATCCGAATGACGTCGAATGGGTGCATGGCACCGCCATCGGCATTGCCACCTCCAGGGACGGGGTGCAATGGCGCTATCAGGGCACGGCGGAATTTCCGAAGGAGTGCACGGACGTGACGCTATGGGCTCCGGACGTGCTCTATGAAAACGGCACCTACCACATGTGGCTCACCATCGTGCCAGGCATATTCTACCGGTGGGGTGAACACGGGTCGGACCTTCATCTACTATTTCGTCCATCAGGAGCACGAGGATGAAGCGGCTGGGGATGCACGCTGGAAGCAGCGCACGGTTATTCAGGTAGCGGAGCTGGTCTACAAGGACGGCAAGCTTGTCGTCGATCGCGACGCTGATCTCCGCTTCCAGCTCCACGCTCCGTCCCCATAGCGGCCGCGCGCGTCATCTGGCCGTTCGGAACGACGGTGATGGCGGCCGGATCGTGCAACGCCAGTTCATTCGACGTCCTCACAAGATGCGCAGATGCGGCAAGGGCCTTTGCAGCGGAGTGCGCGCCCGGTCGCTTGCGCCCCGGCGGTGGTGTATCCTCCCGCTCTGTTCGTCAACCATTGCCGAGGAGCGCGCCCGCATGAGCAACCATACTTCACATCCCCCTGGCCATCCCCAATGGGGGCTGGCAATCGATACCGAGCGCTGTATCGGCTGCCATGCCTGTTCCGTCGCCTGCAAGGTGGAGAACTCCGTCTACCTCGGCATGTTCCGCACCAAGGTGTATTACCACGACTTCCGCGGCAAGGATGCAACCGGCAAGAGTGCGATGCGGCGGGCGTTCCTGCCGACGCTGTGCATGCAGTGCGAGGACGCGCCGTGCCTGAAGGCCTGTCCGACCGAGTCGATCCGGCGCGACGCCGACGGCGTGGTGCGCATCGATACGTCGAGCTGCGACCGGTCGCGCGACTGTATCGCCGCTTGTCCGTACGGTGCGATCCACATCGACCCGGTGAGCCAGGTGGCCGACAAGTGCGACCTGTGCAGCCATCGCCTCGATGCCGGCATGCAGCCTGCCTGCGTGGAAGCCTGTCCGACCGAGGTGCTGGTGTTCGGTGACGTGAACGATGCCTCCAGCGCGATCAGCCGCTTTCGGTCGCGCCACGAAACCGAGCTGGCAGTGCTGAAGCCGCAAGAGCACACCCGTCCGGCCGTGCACTACCGCGGCATCGGCAGCGTGGTACCGCGTGAGATGGAAAACAAGCTGCCTAAAGGCCGCAACCATGACCCATTCACCTACGAGATCGATACCTGGGCCGAGTTGCGCGCCGACTACGGCACTCACGCCGGCGGCAACAAGGGGCACAAATGATGCAGCGCCGCCAGTTCATCAAGTCGGGCCTGGGCGCCCTCGCAAGCCTGGGCGTCGGTGAACTCATTTTGCTTACCGCGGCCGAGGCATCGGCCGCAGTGGCAGAGACGCTTAACTACCAAAGCGCCGCCGATGGCGCTCTGCGCAAGGTGCGGCCGGACTATCGCCAGGCCAAGGCGGTCAAGAGCGTGTGCCTGAACTGCTCCACCGTGTGCGGTATCGAGGGCTTCGTGCAGGACGGCCGCGTCGTCAAGATCCGCGGCAATCCGCTCGACCCGAACCTCGGCAGCTTCATGACCTGCGCCAAGGGCCAGAGCGGCCCGACGATCAACAGCTACCCGGAACGCCTGCTTTATCCACTCAGGCGCGTGGGCAAGCGCGGCGAAGGTTTGTGGAAGCGCATTACATGGGAAGAAGCGTACGCGGAGATGGCGGCGAAGGTGCGCAAGTGCATCGATGATGGACACCCCGAGCGCGTGGCAATCCACCAGGGCCGCTCGCGCTATGAATCGGAGACATCGCGCTTCCTGAACGCGATCGGTTCGCCGGTGCTGCTGAACCACCGCGCCCTGTGCTCGTCGAACAAGCGCGCCGCGAACTACGTCAGTCTCGGCGAGACCGACTGGGAATCGATCGATGCGGAGCGCTGCCGCTATTTCCTCAACTTCGGGGCCAATTTCTTCGAAGCGCACCAGGGCGGCCTGCACCTCGTCAAGCGCGTAACGAAGGCGCGCTTCGACCACGGCGCCAAGCTGGTAACTTTCGACGTGCGCATGTCGAACACCGCCGGCCGCAGCGACGAATGGTTCCAGCCCTATCCCGGCACCGACGGCGCGATCGCATTGGCGATGGCGCACGTGATCCTGCGCGAGAACCTGCACGACCGCAGCTTTGTCGAGGACTTCGTGCAGCCCGGCGAGGCGCAGCTGCGTGCCTGGCTGGCCGGCTACACCCCGGCGTGGGCTGAACGCCTGTCCGGCGTGCCCAGGATAGACATCGAACGCCTGGCGATCGAGTTCGCGTCCGCCAAGCCGGCCGTTGCCGCCTTCACCAACCGCGGCACCGGAGCGCATTACAACGGCTTTAACGGCGAGCGCGCGGTCGTGATGCTGAACGCGCTGGTCGGCTCCATCGGCAAGCCCGGCGGCTACTGCTATGGCCTGGACGAGAAACTCTCGCCGGCGAAATATCCGGCGCCGCAGCCCGAGCCGCCGAAGGCCGCCATTCGCACCGACCTCGAGGACCCTCCGGAATGGCCGCTCGCAAACCGCTGGCAGAAAATGAAGGTCGGCCAGGTGGTGTACGACTTCCTGAGGCAGGGCAGGGCGCGGCTGGATGTGTACATCAGCTACACGATCGCCTCGCCGATGACGTGGCCGGAAGGCCGCGCCACCGCCACCGAAGTGCTGTGCGACGAAAAGCTGATTCCGTTCCACGCCTGCTCGGACATCATCTACTCGGAGATGGCGCATTACGCCGACCTGATCCTGCCCGACGCGACCTACCTCGAGCGCTGGGGCATGGACATCCGCAACAATCTCGAGCTGCGGCACTATGTGATGCTGCGCCAGCCGATGGTGCCCCCGCCTGGCGAGGCGGTATCCTTCCCCGACGTGCTGTTCAATATCGGCCGGCGTCTGGGGCCGGCGCAGGCGAAGTACTTCGCATTCGGCACGCACGAGCAGTACGTGCGCGAACAATGCTCGAAGCTGCCCACGAAAGGGCCGGACGGTACGCAATTTGGCAGCGGCTTCGACTACATGAAGCACTACGGCGTCCATGTCGATACGAGCCAGGCCAAGGCCTACGAGGTGTACCGGCGCGCGCTGGGGCCCGAGCAAATGGCCGGTGCGCGCATCGACGAGGCCACCGGCCGCGTCATGAGAGCGGACAAGCCGGGCGGCCCGGAGCGTGCGATCGGGCTGATGGTGGGTGGACAGGCGCTGCGCGGCTTCGCGACGCCGTCGCGGCGCTTCGAGGTCTACGCCCCGGAAGTGGCGAAGGTTGCCGCCACTGCGGGCATCAAAGACGATGGCATGCCGGTGTTTCGGCATGTGCCTGGCCTGGAGAAGCTGGCCAGCGACCGCTTCGTGCTGACATCGTTCAAGTGGAACGTGCACACGCAGGGGCGGACCGCGTCGCAGAAGTACCTGGCCGAGATCGTGCACGACAACCCGATGTGGATGCACCCAAGCGTAGCTGCGCGCATCGGCGTCAAGTCCGGCGACCTGGTGGAACTGACCACCTACCGCCCGCGCTCCGGCGCCGAAGGGGACCAGGCCTTCAAGGCGGCGCCCGCAGGCCGGGACGATATCGTCGGCCGGGCGCGCATCCGCGTCTTTGTTACCGAGGGCATCCATCCGAAGGTGCTCGCCGTCTCGAACTCGCTGGGCTGGAAGCTTGGCGGACGCGCGACGCAAGGCCGCAACGGCAGCCGCGACGCGGTGCTCGGCGCGACAGGCCAGGGCGGGATCGGCCCCGCGCTGGGCCCGGAAGCGCGCACCGATGACCTGCGCAACGGCGTTTGGTGGGATGAACGCAGCGGCGGACGTGGCAACGGGGTCAACATCAATGCCATCCTGCCGGTCAATCCGTCGCCCTTGGTGGGGATGCAGGCGTGGTTCGATACCGTGTGCAGTGTGCGCAAGGTGTGAGCGACGCAAATGAGCCGAGCCGGCACCAGTAAGGCGAAATATTGTAGTTGATTGAATCTCGCGTTACGCCATCCAGAAGCCAGAAGGGGAATCCGCTGCGGGCACCGCCCCGCGCCGATACCCCTTCATTGTTTGGTACACCTTATCCGCAGCTGCTCGTAGACGGCATCCAGGTCACGCCGGAATCATCCTTCCCCAACCCTGCCGCATGGCCCGCATGGCGCGCGGTCTTGCGTTCCCTCCTGGCCGTTAGCAAACCGGACATGTTGAGCGGAACCACATCATGCCTTCTTGAAAACTTGCTGCGCCTTGCTGCTGCGGCCGTTCCAATTTTCTCCTGAATTTGATTCATCAGCTTGGCCGTTTTTGGAATTGCCACGATCCCTGAGTTGAAAGCACTATTCAAGGGCGGCTGGCGTGTTGTCAAACTACACCGCAGTCAAAAAACATCTGCAAGAAAATCACGGAGACAAGCAATGAAAATCCATCGATGCACAAAGGCGCTGCTTGGGAGCGTTTTCGGAGGCGTACTCATGGCCGGGCTGGCTGCCGTGCCGGCTCATGCCCAATCCCCATCCTATACCTGGCAAAACGTCCAGCTTGTCGGCGGCGGCTATGTGCAGGGCATCGTCGCCCATCCCGGCCAGCAAGGCCTGTTCTATGCCAAGACCGACGTGGGCGGAGCCTATCGTTACAACTCGGCCACCAGCACCTGGATTCCGCTGAACGATTGGTTGCCGGCAGAGGAAGCCAAGGTCAACTGGATGGGCATCGACAGCATCGCCGTCGATCCCAACAACCCCAACATGCTCTACATGTCCACCGGCACCTTTGACCACTATGACTGGGCGCCGGCCGGGGCGATCATGGTGTCGTCCAACCAGGGCGCCAGCTTCACCGTGCATCCGATGCCGTTCCCGATGTACTCGAACGGCGAAGGCCGCGAGGCCGGCGAGCGCCTGCAGGTCGATCCCAATAATGGCTCCGTGCTGTTCTACGGCACCCGCAACGACAACCTGAAAATCCCGTATAACAACGGCATGAACGGCATGTGGACCAGCACCGACAGCGGCACCACCTGGACCCAGGTTAGCGCCGCCAACGCGCCGCCGATGTCGAGCAACGGGACCGGCTCCGGCATCGCCTTCATCGCCTTCTACAAGCCGTCGCTGGGTTCCGGACGCACCCAAACCATCTTCGCCGGCCTGTCCAGCTCCACTGCGCCGTCCTCCCTGTACAAGAGCACCGACGCCGGCGCCCACTGGAGCCCGGTCAGCGGAGGGCCGGGAGCCACCGCCACCAGCGGCATGTATCCGAACCACGGGCTGATCGGGCCGGACGGCAATCTCTACATGACCTATAGCGGCGGTAATGGCCCCGCCAATATATGGAATGGTCAGGTGTGGCGATACAACATCGGCTCCAATACCTGGCAAAACATTACGCCGCTGGCGCCAACCAGCAGCGACGGCTTCACCTATGCCGGCCTGGCGCTCGACCCGCAACACCCGGGGACCTTGATTGTCTCAACGACCAACCGCTACACCTTCGGCGACACCATTTTCCGCTCGACCAACAGCGGCAATGCGGGCAGCTGGGTGAACCTGAAGGCCAAGGCCCAGTTCAGCTGGACGCAGCAGCCGTGGGGGCCATGGGGCAGCCCCAACGTGTTTCCTAACTGGATGAATCCGGTCATCGATCCGTTCAACTCCAACAACGCCTTCTTCGGGACCGGCGGCGGCATCTTCCGCACCACCAACCTGACCAATGCCGATAGCGGGCTGGCCACCAACTGGAGCGCCGCCGCCAAGGGCATCGAGGAACTTGTGCCGCAGAGCATCGCTTCGCCGATCTCCGGGGCGCCGCTGATCGCCGCGGTCGCCGACGCGTGCGGCTTCGTCGTCAGCTCGCTGACCACGCCGCCTTCGTCGATGATTTCCACCACCAGTGGTACAGGCGTCGCCGCCGCGTGCAGCTTCGGCGCCAGCATCGACTGGGCCAAGGGCAACCCATCGCGTTTGGTGATGGTGGGCAGCAACCGCAATGATCCCAAACCCCTGGGCGTGATCTCCACCAATGGCGGCAGCACCTGGACCACCTTCCCCAGCGTGCCGGCCGGCATGACGTATGGCGAGGGATCGGCGGCCATCAGCTACGATGGCAACACCATCGTTTGGTCGTCGCACCCGGTCGACAATCTGGCACCGGCCTATACGACCAATGGCGGAGCGTCCTGGACCACCATTTCCTTCTGGGGAAGTACGCTGCCCGTCGGTTCCAAGATGCTCTCGGATGGGGGGCAAAACCTGTTCTACGCATGGAAGCCCGATTCGACCAACTTCTATGTCGGGAATGCGACTGGCGGCTGGTACCAGTCCAGCACTGCTCTGCCGGTCAAGCCGACGCTGATCTCGACGGTGCCAGGCAGGGGCGGAGAAGTGTGGATGGCGGCAAACTCCGGCCTGTATAAGAGCACCAACTCCGGAACGTCCTGGAGCGCTCCGATCACCATCAGCTGGTGGGGCTCCACCTTTTCCCCGAACTCCGTCGGTTTCGGCAAGGCCGCCAGCGGCGCCAGCTACCCGGCCATTTACGCGGGCGGGAGGTTCAACGATGGAACGACAGGCTTGATGCGCTCCATCGATGGCGGCACGACCTGGGTGAAGCTCAACGATGGCAACCACCAGTGGGGCGGCATCAGCCAGGTCGTCGGCGATATGCGGACCTTCGGCACCGTCTACTTCAGCAGCAGCATCGGCGTAGGCCGGGGCATCTTCTACGGCACCTCGTCGAACTGACGTCAGTACCTTCGGCCCGCAGACGGGCCGTCAACAGCGCCCCTCTCCGCATGAAGCGGGGAGGGGTTGCCGATTTGAGCGCTCAGTAACGATATTGACCCGGCTGTAGTGCTGGCACCGATAGACACCTGAAAGAAAGACATGAATCGTTTGCCGCTCCTTGCCGATTTCATCCTGTTGATCGTGCTGTGCGCCTCGTTCGCCTATTGGGGCATGGTGTTCTTCACACCGCAGTCGCGCCCGCTCGCTCCGCCCGCGCAGCAGCTGGGACCGGCCATGCCGAGCATCGAAGCGGCCGCAGGATTGTTCGGCGGCCAACCGGACGGCGCGGCACTCGCCGGACATTTCCGGTTGATCGGCGTGATCGCCGCCGGGCCGGACGGTGTCGCCATCCTGTCCCCAGACGGCAAGCCAGCGCAAGTGGTGGGCGTCGGCATGCAAGCCGCGCCGGGGGTGACGGTGAATGAAGTGTACGCCACCCACGTGCTGCTCAATGCGGGCGGCATGAGCAAGCGTATCGACTTGCCGGAAAACGCGAAGGGGGGATTGATCATCGGCGCATCGGCGGGCCCGTCCGGTGCGCCAATGCCGGCGCCGGTCATCAATGCCAGCAATGGTCAGACGCCGAGCCAGCAGCAGGCGGCCGTGGATTACCACAATATCCAATTGGCCGACCAGCATCCTTTGCTTCGCAGGCCCAGCGGTATGGGGCCTCCGGCAGGGCGGGCGAAGCCGACGATGATGCCTGCCGGCGGGTAGCCGGATGAATCGAGAGTGCCTGCCGTGCCCACGATTCATCCCTTACGGTCCACTAGAACTTCACCGACACCGGCTTGCCCGAATAGGTGATCGACTTCGTGGCGCTTGCCGGTTCGATCGCGCTGGCGTTCCCAGGGCTGACCAGCACGACATTGAGCTTGCGCGTCTTGACCAGGCCTGAGTAGGCCCCTTTGCGGGCACCGACGGTCAAGGACCTGGTGGCGTCGTTCCAGATCAGGTCATAGGTGGCATACCGTCCCTTTTCGTAATCGTAGGTTTCGTTGTCATCCTCGTAGACGGTGAATTTGCCGTTGGCCCCAGGATAGACACGGATCTCGTACGGCGCGTCGGGCCGCTCGGTGGCATATTGAACGACAGGCCCCATCGGCACGATCGCGCCGGCCCGCACATACAGCGGGAAGACATCGAGCGGCACCTCCTTGCTCACCGTCTTGCCGCCGCTGAAGCGCTCGTGCGTCCAGAAGTCATACCAGTCCGTACCGGCGGGCAGGTAGGTCTGCATCGTGGTGTCCGGCACACCGGCATCCTTCGCCGCGCGGGCCATTTGCGACGGGGTACGCCACGCCAGCCGCAGGTTGCGGTCGGAGGTGGCCTGGTAATACTCCAGGGTGACCGGTATGCTCTGGCCCTGCTTCAAAGTGACTTTGGTGCCGGCGTAGCGCTTGCCGCCGTTCTTCCAGTCCTCGACGGCAAGCTTGCCGTCGATGAACATGCGGTAGCCGTCATCGCCTTCCACGCCCAGTTCGTACTCGCCATCCTCAGGCGCCACGATGAACCCGGTCCAGCGCGCGGAGAAGTTCTCCAGGCTCGTCAGTTTCGCCGGAATGTCCGCCAGCGGCGGGCCTGGCCACTGGAAGTCGATGGTGGCGTCGATGGTCTGGCCCTTGGGCGATTCGAAACGGCGGCCTTCGAAGTACTGCCCGGCCAGGCCCGGCTTGCCGTCCGGCGTACGCAGCGCGCTCGCCGGGATCGTGGTGGCGGGCGGTGGGGGCATCCGGTACATCTGGCGCGTGACCGGATGGACCAGGAACGACGGTCCGAACTGGAAGGCGTCGTTGATATTGCGGACGCCGCGGTCATCCGGGAAATCCATCGGCAGGGCCCGCATCAGCGTATAGCCGTCATGGGTGACCTTCCAGCTCAGGCTATAGATGTAGGGCAGCAGCCGATAGCGCAGGTGGACGGCGTCGCGCAGCGCCTTGTACATCTCGGGATCGGATTGCTTGAACAGATAGGGCTCGCGCTCGATACTGGTGCCGTGGATGCGCATGAGCGGATTGAAGGCGGCGTATTGCAGCCAGCGGGCGTACAGCTCGCGGTACGAGGCGTTCTTTTCGCCACCGGGAAAATCGCTCGTGACGAAGAAGCCGGCGGTATCCTGGGTCCAGTACGGGGTGCCGGTGATGGTGACGTTGACCCCGCCGTTGATCTGTTCGAGCAAGGTTTGCCAGCTGGCCCGCGTATCGCCGGACCAGGAGGCCGCGGCCGTCCTTTGCGCGCCCGCCCAGGCCGAGCGCGTCAAGGTGAAGACGCGCTGCTTGCTGGTGGCCCGCTGTCCCTCGTAGGTGCCCAAGGTGGTCATCAGGGAATAGGGATTGAGGTAGCGGGTGAAATCGCCCATGGCATTCGTGCCCAGCCCCTTGATGTCGCGTTCGTTGTCGGCGGCGCTGTGGGCCGCCGTGCCGACTTCCACTTCGGTACCGTCCATCCACAGCGCGTCCACGCCGGCATCGAGCAGGCCCTGTTTGACGTGCTTGAAGTAGATCTTCCGCCCCTCCGGGCTGAAGGCGTCATAGATGCGGGCCTTCTTGGAAATCCAGTGGAGCGGTTCGAAGCGCAGGCCGTGCTGGTCGAGTTCCTTGGCCAGCGCCGTGTCGTTCCCGATCGACGGCCAGATCGACACCATGAGTTTGAGGTGCATGTCATGGATAGCCTTGGTCATGCCCTTCGGATCGGGAAACCGCTCGCGATTCCAGGTCATGCCGCTCCAGCTGCCGTCCTTGTCGCTGCCCCAGTACTGCCAGTCCTGCACGATATAGTCGAGCGGGAACTGCTCCTTGCGGAAGGTTTGTGCCACTTCGAGCAGGCGGGCCTGGGTCTCATAGCGTTCCTTGCTCATGAACAAACCGAAGGCCTGTTTCGGATACATCGGCGCCGCGCCCGTCAGGTCGCGGTAGCCGGCGACGACCTGGTCCAGGGTGGCGCCGGCCATGAAGTAGTAATCGACGCCGCCCGGTGCGCTTTCCGCCCACAGAGAGGCTCCCTCGGTGGTGTCCTTGAAGCGCATCTTCGAATACGTGTCCCACAGGATGCCGTAGCGTTCCGACGACATCATGACCGGAATGACGATGCCGATATTGGTCTGCACCAGCAGCAAATCCTTGTTGCGGCGATTGAGCTCGCCTTCGCCTTCAAAACCGAAGCCGTAGATGCCTTCATCGGGCTTGAGCGTGAAGGTGTTCCGGGCTTCATAGGTCGGCGCGCCGGCCACGTCGATTTTCTTCAGGGTCTGCGGCGCGGCCTGGTTTTCCCGCGTATAGACCTTGCCCTTGGCATCCTTGAAGGTAATCGCGCCGGTCGATTTGTCGATGACGATGTGAAGCAGTTTGCTTTCGAGCGTCAGGGTGTCGGCGTTATCACGCGTTACAAAAGCGATGGCCGCAGGCTTGCGCGTCACGACGATGCTCGGATGGCGCCAGAAATTCTCGGCAAGCGTCGTGTTCACACGGACCGTCGCGGGGCCATAGAAGATCACGTTCTTGGTCATGCCGCCCACACGGACCTGCACACCGTGCTCGATCAGCGAATACGAAAAGGGCGCGGCCGCGACTGCGACCTGCATCAGGTGTCCATTGGCGTCGAGGCCGGTAGGCGGTTTCGCGTCAGCGCTTCCAGCGAGAACGGCGAGCAGGGCGAATGCCGATAGCGGGGTATGGTTTCCCATCTGTTTCCTTGGTCGGGGGAGGTATAGGGCTGTGGTCACGGAGCGGGCGGCCGATTGCGCAAGAGGCGACATGTGCGTTCATGCGCCGTGTAGACAGCACCGGAAATTAGCAGAAGACTTGGATCGGCACCAATTCCAATTTTCATGTTTTCGATTACAAAATCGCGCTCGCAGTGCTTGTTGGGGCCAACGGTGCACGATCGGCGAAGTGTCCTGAATATATAGGGTACCACAAACGTCTTGATTATTTGCAAGGCGATTGATCCGCTGAAAAAAACGTAGACACCGACTCAGCAACGGAATAGTATCGATATCGATATCGATAACATCGGCGTTGGCCGACCAAGCTCGCTGGTGATCGCTCGTAGCACCAGGCACGCATCGACGTGCTTTTTTGAGTTGCTTTGTATGTAATGCTGGTAACGTTAACGGTCGCGCTTGACCGATTCGGGCGCGCCGCTGATCGCTTGTAGC
Organism: uncultured Oxalobacteraceae bacterium; assembly: GCA_946480015.1. The sequence goes on from CAMLIL010000082.1 coordinate 12,744, forward strand.
ACCAAGGCACGCATCCAGGTGCTTTTTTTGAGTTGAACTTTGCATTTGATTGTTAACGTTAACGGTTGCGTTTAACCGATTCGGGCGCGCCGGTGATCGCTCGTAGCACCAGGCACCTATCCACGTGCTTTTTTCGAGTTGACTTGTATTGGATATATCAGGAACCGCATGAGGCAGGGCACATGCTGACAGGACGCTTTTTTGAGCATGAGGGTACATTTGTATATAAAAAACAACGGTACTCAACATTGACATCAAAGTAGTAATAAAGAGGAGACAAAAATGAGAATACAAAAATTGGACAGTTCGTTCAGGCGGATTGTCCACATAGTTATAACGGCGGGCATCGTCGCGGCACTTGGTACCTTGCCGGTGCGGGTCGCCCAGGCGGCGGACATCACCACGATCGCCACCAGTTACCAGCCGACGATCAACGAGACGATCGATGCGAACGGCTTCAAGCGTCCCGGCGTCGGATTCACCAAGGAGATTCTGGAAAACGTCAGGACCCAGGTCCGGGCGCAGCGTGAACCCTGGAATACCTATTTCAATTCGATGCTCACTTCTGGCTCCGCCTCGAAGACGCCGTCGATCAAGAACGCCAACGGCGACCAGCCGCGCGTCTACGGGCTCTACTCGCAGTCGGTCAACGGGATGTTCATCGCCGATGCGCAGGTGGCCTTTACGCAGGCCATCCTGTACTACATCACTGGCGACGATACCTATCGCGCCAACGCGATGAAAATCATCCGCCTGTACGAGCAGATGGACCCGGCCCAATACGCGTACTTCACCGATTCCCACATTCACACCGGCATTCCGCTTAGCCGCATGGTGGGGGCGGCGGAAATCCTGCGCTACACCAGCACGCAGACGCCTGCGCTGGAGTGGACCGACGACGATACGGTGAAGTTTACGGATAACCTGGTCCTGCCGGTGATTCAGAACTTCAACAGCTGCAATTGCCGTTTCATGAACCAGCATCTCTACACGACGATTGCCGCGATGTCCGGTTACCTTTTTGCCGGGGACCGGGAAAAGTATAACGAGGCTGTCGAATGGTTCAGCGTCAACAAAGACGCGGTGGACCAGGGACAGAACGGCTCCGTCAAGCAATTGTTCCGCGAGGTAACCAGGAACGACGACACCGGCGAGACTGTGCCGCCGAATATCCAGCACGTCGAGATGGGCCGCGATCAGGCCCACGGCGCGGGCGATCTCACCAATGCGGCAATCCTCGCGCGCCTGATGATGGCCCAGGGCACCAGGATCGACCCGGTCGCCGGCACCGCATCGGACGCGCCGAACGCAGTCGGCCCCTACGAATTCCTGGACGACCGCATTTTCAAGGTCCACGAGCTGTGGCACACCTATATGCTGGGCTACGAGGTCCCCTGGGTGCCGACCGCCTCGCACACCGATGCCGACGGCAACCCGACGGTCGTCTACCATGGCATCTCCGGCTATTACCGCGGACGCATGGGTCAAAATACCTGGGAAACCTTCTACTACTATCTGTACAACCGCGGCATGAACATGGAACAGTTCGCGCCCAATTACACGCGCTTCCTCACCACCCGCAACGGCTTTAACTGGGACGGCGTCGATGGCGGCGGCGACTTCTGGATGTTCATTCCGGCCGCGGCGGCCAGCGAGGGCACCAAGTACCTGCCGAAGCTGCCCGCCGCTTCCAATCTCGAAGTCGACTGGCACTTCACACCGCGCGACACCAATTCCGCCGTCGCCACGGACGACAGCGCGACCTACATCCGCACCACGGCCACCGAGGCGGGCAGCAGGTACGTCGTCTACGGTTATGGCTGGGGCGCCAGCAGCCTGGGCCTGAGGATCCGGACCAACGGCATCGCCACCATGGAAGCCTTCTACACCACCATCCAGCTGCCCAACACCAATGGCCAGTGGATGTACGTCAATTTTCCCGGATCGATGGCGGACTTCGTGGAGATCACGATCAAGGGGGCGGGCACGACGGTGGACTTTGATTACGTCAACGCCAATGGCAGCAGCCTCAGCCTGCCCAGCTTCACCGGGGGGAACGCCGAGCTGACCAGCTACAGCTACGCCGGCGCCGGCGTTGCCGTGAGCGCCAGCTTCGCGGCGACCGATTCGAGCCCGACGGCGACGCTGACCTACCAGATCGACCACCTGCCAGCCGGCGTCAGCTTCAACACCAGCACGGGCGCGTTCTCGTGGAACCCCAGCCAGGCCGGCACTTATTCGTTCGTGATCCAGGCCAGCGACGGCACCACCATCGCGACCAAGCGCTTCACTGTGGTTGTGGGCGCCGATCGCCAGGCGACGGTCAATCTCACCACTGCCCCGTATCAGCCGAACGGCCTGTACGTCGTCTCGACCCTGGCCGCCTACAATGCCGTCTACAACGACATGATGAGCGTGATCTCGAGTGCGACCGATGAGGTGTACTTCCAGAAGCTGGCCACTCTGCGGTCGGCCGTGGCCGGCCTGCAACTGCTGACACCGCTCAACAGCGACGGCAGCATGAATTACACCAACATGCTGGTAACCAGCACGTTCAACACCTCCGTGGCGGCGGCCCAGGACAACGATGCCTTCAGTTTCGTGTATTACGGCTGGGCGCAGAATCTGGCCCACACGCTCGACTTCGGACCGAGTTTCAAGATTTCGGCAAGCTCGTTCGGCCTGCAAGTGCGTGGCAGCTTCCCCGAGCGCATCGGCGGCACCACGGTGTACGGCTCCAACGACAACGTGAACTGGACCCGTCTGACCCCTGGCCTGACCACGGTGACGGAAGAGATGCAGAATCTGCCGGTCTCGGATGAGCTGAAAAACCAGCGCTACCGCTTCATCAAGATTGCCATGATCCAGCCCTCGGGTCCCCTGCTGGAGCTGTCCGAGTTCCACATCTTCGGCACCCGCTACGAGACCGTGAACAAGCTGACGTCCGTGGCACTGAGCTCGGATCAGGCGCTGAAGAATCGCATCGTCCCGGGCAATACGGCCAAGCTGAAATTCGTCTCGACCGAGCCGATCAACAATGTCAGCGTCACCATCCAGGGCCAGCCTGCGACCGTGACCACGACCGACAACCTGAACTGGACCGCGAGCTGGGTGGCCACCACCACGCCCGGATACGGCAAGCTGAGCTTCCTGCTGAACTACAAAACCGCCGATGGGCTGGATGCCGAACCGACCTTTTTCACGACCGACAACAGCTATCTGAACTTGGCCGACCAGACCGGTCTGATCAACAACGTCACCACGCTGGCCAGCGTGATCGATTCGAGCGGCCGCAACGCTGCCGACGCGATTTCCACCGCAAACCTTCTATTCGACAGCAACCTGGGTTCGTTCACCGATTACCGCCTCAATGGCAGCGGCTACGGCGCCTGGGTGGAGTTCGACTTCCGTGGCGGCGGTTCCGTGAGCCTGTCGCGCGTCGAGATCATCGCCCGTCAGGATCAGGTTGCCCGCATCAACGGCACCGTGGTGCAGGGCTCGAACGACAACACCACCTGGGAAAACATCACCAATTATGCGGGCAACACGCCCGAGTGGCAGACGCTGACGTCCAACAATGCCACGCCGTACCGCTATGTGCGTGTCACCAACGGCAACAATTGGGTCGGCAACATGTCGGAGCTGCGCCTCTATGGCAGCTACACGTCGTCGGCCCAGATTGCCACGGCGTCGATTACCTCCACCCAATCGCTCAGCCCCGCTTCGGTGCTGAACAAGCGTGTGGTGGCGGGCAACACCGTGACGCTCAAGTTCACGGCCAAGACGGCGATCAACAACGTCACGGCCACGATCCAGGGCCAGGCGGCGACTGTCACCACGACGGACAACATCAACTTCACGGCCAGCGCGGCCCTGCCGCAAGGCGTGGCAGCGGGCAAGGTGACCTTCGCGGTCAACTACAAGCTTGCCGATGGTTCGGCCGGCTACCCAGCCACCGCCACGACCGACGGCAGCGGCGCGTACGTGGTGGATGAATCGGACCTGATCCGCAACATCTCGACCGTGGCGACCCTGATCGATTCGACCTACAACCGCACCGCCGCGCAGACCAAGGCCATTGTGGATAATCTGTTCGACAGCAATATCTCCTCGGCCACGGATTTCCGCCTCGGGACGAACAACAGCTGTAGCGGCAGCTACATCATCTTCGACTTCAAGTCTGGTAACCAGATCAACCTGACCAGTGTCGAACTGCTGGCGCGCCAGGATCAGGTCGCCCGCGCGAGGTACATCGTGTTCCAGGGTTCCAACGATGGCACGAACTGGACCGAGATCACCAACGCCGCCGGCGCGGTCCAGGACTGGCAGACGTTTGCCGTGAGCAGTGCGGTACCGCATCGCTACATCCGCATCTGGAACGTCACAGCGTGGTGCGGCAACATGGCGGAAGTGCGTCTGCACGGCTCGCTGCACGGCGCCGACACCACAGCGCCGGAGACCGTAACCGATGCTCCCGCCGGTCCCGTCAACAAGGACACGACCGTGACCTTGAGCGCAACGGATGTGGGCTCGGGCGTGCAGGCCACCTACTACACCGTCGATGGCGGCACCCGGCAAAGCGGCAAGTCCGTCCTGTTCAGCACGGAAGGCAGCCACGCGCTGGTGTACTGGAGCGTGGACTGGGCCGGCAACGTCGAGCAGTCCCACTCGCTGACGGTCAAGGTCGCCCCGACCGACGTGACGGCCAGTGTGAAGTTGACGCAGCAGGGCGCGACCCTGAACCGTTCCACCGGCAAGTATGTCGGCGGTGTAACGATTACCAACACGAGCGGCACGACGCTGAGCGGGCCTTTGCAGCTCAGGCTGAACAACCTGAGCAACGGCCTCGTGCTTGATAACGCCACGGCAACCGATGCCAGCGGTGCGCCATATGTCACGCTCGCCAGCGGACTCGCCCCGGGGGCCTCGACGACCGTGAACCTCACGTTCTCGAATCCGAACCGCGCCCTTGTCACGTATACGGCGCAACTGTTCCGTGGCACCTTTTAAGGACGTTTCATCATGCATAACAATATGAGACACAACTTTGCATCCGTCCTGCGCCGCGCCGCGCTGGCCCTGGCGCTGGCGTCGGGCTGCGGCCTGGCCTCGGCCGGGGTGGTCCACGTGACGATCGACACCGCGTCGTTCGGCGTCGGCGCCGGCTTCGTCGACATGAACCTCAGTACCAGCGCCAACGTGCCGCTGCAGACCGCGACGGTGACGAACCTGGTTGGCTTCCAGAGCTCGCCCTATGTCGAGTCCTGGGGCTTGACCGCGGTCGCCGGAGGCTGGCAGTTCCGCACCGATACGGTGAACGATCTGTTCCAGTCGGTCGATTTTGGCGGCGTGCTGTCTTTCGACCTCGCCTTTGCAGGGGCGATCGATCCGGTGACGAGTTACCTGTCGAGATTCGTCGTGTCGGCGGTCGCCGGTGACGGCGTCACGCCGCTCGGCCAATACGATCCCGTGACCGGCGCACTGGCGGTATTCTCCTGGACGCCCGCGCTCAGCACAGACGCGGATGGCCTGATCGGCGTCAGCACCGCCGACCCGCACGTGAGCGTGGTCCCGGAACCGGCCGCGCTGCTGTTGATCGGTCTCGGCTGCGCCGCGTTGGCGTTGACGCGGCGCCGGGGCGGCTGAGGGAGCCGCCACGCGCTGGCGTAGCGTGCAGTGCCGGCATGCTGCCACGGCTTTCGCAGGCCATGGCAGCATTTTTTTGTCGGAACAATTCTTGGAGCTGCACCTGGCGGGAGCCGCCCAGAGCTTGTCTTCTATGTACTGACTATATTGAAGACAAAATGCGGGCAAAGATGATGGGATAGCCTGATGATATCGATACCAATAACAAAAAAGCGCCTGACCACATTATGAAGAAACCACATTTGACTTCGATCGCGGCGGCCGTCGTATGCGTTCTGTTGCCGGCGGCATGCGCTTTAGCGGCGCCCGCAACCGTCTCGTCGCCGGATGGACGCATCGCCATCCGGATCGAACGGGACGCCAGCCGGTTCACGATTTCGCGGGGAGGGGAAACCGTCATCGCGCCGTCGCCGCTGGGTCTCGAATTCGACGGCGCCCCCGGGTATGGCGCACTGACACTGGAACGGCGCGACGACGTCAAAGTCGACCGGATCATTCCGCTGGTGGCCACCAAGGCCGCCCAAGCGCGCGACCGCTATCGTGGCGCTACGCTGGTGTTCCGGGAACGCACGAGCCCAGGCCGGCGGATGTTCATCGACGTGCGCGCCTATGACGATGGGGTCGCGTTCCGCTACCGCATCGACGGTGCCGAGCCGGTGCGTTTGCGCGGCGAACGCACGGCCTTCGTCCCGGCAGGCGATCCCGAATGCCTGGTGTCGGTCGCTACAGGGGCGCACGAGGTGCCCTTCGAACGCATGAAGGTGTCGCAGCTGCGCGATAACCTTGCTTACGACGTGCCGATCGCTTGCACGGCGCCTTCCGGGCGCACCTCGTACGCCATCACCCAGGCCAATCTCGCCGGATATACCGGGGCGTCGCTGTGGCGCGAAGGCGGCGCATTGCGGGTGCGGCTGTCGGCGCCGCCAAAGCGGCCCGCTCCGGCGTTCGTGTCCGCATCAGGGCTCACGACGGCCTGGCGCGTGGTCATGATGGGCGACCGCGCCGGCGACCTGATCGGCTCGCATCTGATCGGCAACCTGAATCCGCCGCCACAGGGCGACTTCAGCTGGGTGCGGCCGGGCAAGGCCGCGTGGGACTGGTATTCGAGCCCGGTGGCCGGCATGAAAGCGGACATGGACAGCTACAAGCGCTTCATCGATTTTGCCGCCGCCGCCGGATTGCCGTATTACCTGATTGACGCGGGCTGGGCCTTTGGCCCCAGCAACTCCCAAGGCTGGATAGCGCTGCCGGGCACCGACATCACCCGCGCCGCGAACGGCATCGACATGCCGGCGCTGGTGCGCTACGCCGCCGGCAAGGGCGTGGGGCTGATGCTGTGGGCGCACTGGGAGCATGTCGCGCCGCGCATGGACGAGGTGCTCGATACCTTCGCGCGTTGGGGCATCAAGGGCGTCAAGATCGATTTCATGGACCGCGACGACCAGGAGATCGTCGCGTTCTACGAGCGCATCGCACAGGCCACGGCGAAGCGCCACCTGCTGCTCGATCTGCACGGCGCCTACGTTCCCGCCGGGCTGCAGCGCACCTATCCGAACTTCATCACCCAGGAAGGCGTGATGGGCGCGGAGTGGAACAAGATGGGCAAGAAAATCACGCCACAGCACAACCTGATGCTGCCGTACACGCGCATGCTCGCCGGCCCGATCGACTACACGCCCGGCGGCTTTCGCAATGGCACACCGGCCAGCTTCGCCGTGCGCGAGGCGCTGCCTGAGTCGCAGACCACGCGCGGCCAGGCGCTGGCGATGTACGTGGTGTACGACAGCCCGCTGCAGATGGTGTCGGACGATCCGGACGTCTATCGCGACGCCGCCGGATTCGATTTCATCAAGCGCGTGCCGACGGCTTGGGACGAGACGCGCTTCCTGTCCGGCACGCCGGGGCGCGACATCGTGCTGGCGCGGCGCAAGGGCAGCACCTGGTACCTCGGCGCGATGACGGCCGACGATGCAAAAGACGGACGCACCGAGCGCGTGGCGCTGCGCTTCCTGCCCGCCGGGCGCTACCGCGCCACGGTGTGGGAGGACGGCGCCACGCCCAACGAGGTCCGGCGCGTGGAACGCGAGGTGACGGCCAGCGACGTGCTCTCATTGCGCCTGGCTTCGGCAGGCGGCGCCGTGGTGATCCTCGAGCTGGTGCCGTAAGGTACTTCACCCATCGGGTGGTTTTGAACAGATAACATACAACTTGAGACTGTTTGCGAAGGAATTGGCATGATCTTCCCCTGGCGATATATGGGTGCACTTTCCGCTGTTTTGGCCGGCGCCGTCGTGATGGCAAGCCCTTGCTGGGCCGGGGAGGGTGCCGCCGCCGGCCGCTCGGCACAATGGGGCGACCTTGGCAATGGCCGCTACCGCAATCCGGTCCTTCCGGCCGACTACAGCGATCTGGATGCGATCCGCGTCGGCGATGACTACTACGCGATTTCATCGACCTTCCAGTTTTCGCCCGGGATGGCGATTCTGCATTCGCGCGACCTGGTCAACTGGACAACCGTGGGTCACGCGGTGCCCGACCTGACCCAGATCTCGCCGGAACTGAACTGGAACCGCATGAACCGCTACGGCCGGGGTATCTGGGCCGGCGCCATCCGCCACCACGGGGGCCGCTTCTGGATCTACTTCGGCACCCCGGAAGAAGGATACTTCATGACCAGCGCGCTACGGCCGGAGGGGCCGTGGGCCCCCTTGCATCAGGTGCTCGGTGCTTCGGGATGGGACGACTGCGCGCCGTTCTGGGATGATGACGGCAAGGGCTATTTCATCGGCACGAACTTCAGCGACGGCTACAAGATCCACCTGTGGGAAATGAGTCCTGACAACAAAACCCTGATTGCCGGGTCGGACCGGGTGATCTACCAGTCCAAGGGCAGCGAAGCCAACAAGCTGTACAAGTTCAACGGCACCTACTTCCACTTTTTCAGCGAAGTGCACGGTGACATGCGCGTGATGATGATGCGGCGTGCCACGTCGATACGCGGTCCCTGGTCCGACAAGCGCCAGCTCATGCACGGCGACCTCAGCGCCATGCAGCCGAACCAGGGCGGGATTGTTCAGGGGCCGGACAAGAACTGGTATTTCTTCACCCATCATGGCGACGGCGATTGGGCTGGCCGGGCAGGCAGTCTGCTGCCGGTCCATTGGGTCGATGGCTGGCCGGTGATCGGCAAGCCCGATCAGGCCGGCATCGGCACGATGGTGTGGGAAGCAAACATGCCGGTCTCCGCTTCCCGCCGGCAGTTCCCGCAAGGCGGTGACGACTTCGACGGCGGGGCGCTCGCGCCCGTCTGGGAATGGAATTATCAGCCACGGATGGACAAGTGGTCGCTGTCGGATCGTCCCGGGTTCCTGCGGCTGCACGCGTTTTCCGGCCTGGATGGCGCCAACCTGCTCAAGGTCGCCAACGTGCTGACTCAGCGGGTTGTGCGCACCAGCGGCCAGTCCTTCGTCGCGCGGCTTGAACTGAAGGGGATGGCCGATGGCCAGCACGCCGGCCTGGCCCATTTCACGGCCCAGCCACGTGCCGGCAATCCGGCCGAATCCACGGCGTCGGCGGGCATTGTGATGGCCGGCGGTAAGCGTTATGTGGAAATCTCGCGCGATGGCAGCTACACCCGCCTGCAGCCATGGGCGCACGACACGGTCTGGCTGCGCTCGAGCTGGGGCCTGGATGGCAAGAGCACCCTGGCCGTCAGTGCCGACGGGAAGCTGTTCCAGCCGGTGCTGGCCGACTTCCCATTGACCTGGGGCGCCTACCGCGGGAGCCGCGCAGGCCTGTTCACGTTTAATCCAAAGGGAGAACTCGGCTACGTGGATGTCGACGCGGTGAGCTATGCCATTGACAATCGTGCCGGCGCCCCCGCGCAGTGAGCCGGTTGGAATTTGACTGCCCGTGGGAGCCGGCAGGCGTGTAATATCGCTGCATTTCCGATTCCAGAGCGTTAAGCTGGCGCGAACAGACCATGGCCAAACTTCCTACCACGACAAGGCGCAGCACCAATCTGCTTCTGCAGCATATCGCCGAGCATCTCCCCATCGGGGCCGCGCTGCCCACCGAGGTGCAGATGAGCGAACTCGTGGCGAGCAGCCGCACCGCTGTGCGCAGCGCGCTGGCCTATTTCATCGAGAAGGGGCTGATTGGCGGCATGAAGGAGCGTCACTTGCTGCGCAAGCCGCAGCCGGACGACTTTTTCGACGTGTCGGCGCTGCACAGCGCCACTGAGCAATTGCAAGAAGTTCTGATGGAGTGGATCTACGAGCGCGATCTGCCGCCCGGCGCCGAGTTCACGGAGGCCCAGCTGTCCCGCACGGCCGGGGTGAGCACAGTCGCCGTGCGCGAGTTCCTGATCCGGTTTTCTCGCAATGGCCTGATCGAGAAGAATCCGCGCGGCGGATGGCGCCTCTGCGCGTTCGACGCCAAATACGCGGAGGAGTTGGGCGAAGCGCGCGAGATGTTCGAGCTGAAGGCCATCGAACGCATTGGCACGCTGACGCCGGACGACCCGATATTCGCACGGCTGGAGGAATTGCTGGCACGGCACGAGGCGCTGGGCAAGGCGCCCGCCGCTGCCCATGGGGAGTTTCCTGCACTCGATCGTGAATTCCACACCTTCCTGATCGGGCTGCTGGACAACCGCTTCGCGGAAAACCTGAACGATGTAATCTCGATGGTGTTCCACTACCACTACCAATGGGATAAGCGCGACGAGATCCCGCGCAACCAGCACGCGCTGCGGGAGCACCTGGCGATACTGCGCCCGCTGGTCAAGGGGGAGGTGGCGGCTGCGCTGGCCGCCATGCGCAGCCATCTGCATTCGGCGCGTTCCACCATGCTCAATTCGCTCCGTACCAGGGAAACCCGGCTGCAACCGCACTGAGGCTGCGTGCGGACATGGGCGCGCAGGCGCACGAACTGGCCGCAATTCTCAGTGTCAGCCGCGCCAATAGACGCCGCCCCACTGGTGCTTTGTCAGGCAAGCCAGGCGCGCAAGGCAGCTTCTTGAACAGCTCCAAATACCAGGACACGCGAGCCAGGCAGGCGCTTCGCCCAGCCCAGCTGTTCGAAGCGCAGCAAGAGCGCAGCGCCCAGCGCGCCTGCAAGGTGATCGCGCCGTTCGCTCCAGTCCAGGCAGGTCCGGCAGAATGGCCGGCTGCCGGCGGCGGCGCGCGTGTCGACGCCGAGTTCGGCCACCAGCGAGGCCCCTTGCGGCGTCAGGCACATGCCGCTGGTTGCGACCTCAAATGCGCCCCGCTGCGCCATCCGTTCATAGACCATCACCCCGAGTTCGCCGGCAAGGTGGTCGTAGCACACGCGCGCCTTGCGCAGCGCCGGTGCGCGCGGGCCGGTGCGCACTGGCTGGTTTCCCGCTCCCGCCGCCACGCTCATCAGCGTTTCCAGCATCCGGGCCACCTCGGCATCGGCAACGCGGAAGTAGCGGTGCCGGCCCTGCGGCGCGACCGTGAGCAGTCCCGCCTCGACCAGCTGCGCCAGGTGCGTGCTGATGGTCTGGCGCGTAACACCGGCGGCGTCGGCCAGTTCGGTTGCCGTCAGGGCTTTCCCGGCCATCAGCACGGTGAGTACCTGTGCCCGCGCATGGTCGCCGATCAGCGCGGCAATGGTGGTGATGTTTGGTCCGTTTCGCATGCTTCGATCTTAGCCGAAGCACTGGCTGGCCGGAAGCATTACAGTGGCCGCTCCGACCATACGAGGAGCTGGCATGACCATCACCTGTTTCATTCGTTACCGTATCGACCCGTTTCAGCGCGCCGCCTTCCGGACCTACGCAGAGAACTGGGGCCGCATCATCCCGCGCTGCGGAGGCAAGCTGATCGGTTATTTCCTGCCCCACGAAGGCACCAATGATGAAGCCTGGGGATTGATCGCTTTCGACAGCCTGGCTGCCTACGAAGCCTATCGCACCCGCCTGAAGGCCGATGGCGAGGCGCGCGCCAATTTCGCGCTGGCGCAGGAACAGCGCTTCATCCAGCGTGAGGAGCGCACCTTTACGGAAGTGGTCGACGGAACCTTGCAGCGGGAGGCTTCGTCATGTTCGCGGTGATCTTTGAAGTCGAGCCCGATCCGTTGCACCGGCAGCACTACCTTGACATGGCGGCGGCGCTGCGCGCCCAGCTGGACACCATCGACGGCTTTCTGTCGATCGAACGCTTCGAATCGCTGTCGCGTCCCGGTCATCTGCTGTCGCTATCGTTCTGGCGCGACGAAGCCGCCGTGGCACGCTGGCGCAACCAGGAGGCGCACCGATCGGCGCAGGCGCGCGGAAGGGCAGGGGTGTTACTCGGCTATCGCTTGCGGGTGGCCGAAGTCGTGCGCGACTACGGCATGCATGAGCGTAGCGAAGCGCCGCAGGATGCGCGAATCGCGTTTGGCGAGCGATCCGCTGGCCTGTCGTCAGCGTCAACCCAGCCGGTGGGATGACGCTTGCAGGGCGCAGGCTCAATGCGCGCCAAGAAAAACGCCAACCCGGGTCTGGGTTGGCGCGCATCGTGCACAATGATGCGGCCCCGGACCGGGCCACATCATCCGTTCCAATCTACATCAGAGACCCAGCCCGTTTCCACCGCGAATCAGTGCATCGATCGTCTGCTGGTCAACCACGGTATTGGTCTGGCGGTCGAAGATCGCAAAACCGTTGTTGCCCGTGACACCGTTGTCCCAGTAGAACGGCATCATGCCGTTGGCCACGGCCTGCCGGGTTGCATAGTTGTGGAAGTAGGCACGCGAGTTCAAGTGCAGTTGCACATCGGCGGAACCGGTCAAGCCGGAGCGGCGCATCGCGCCGAACTCGCCGATCACCACCGGAATGCCGTTGTTCACGAACTTCGTCTTCATCTTGGCGTAGAAGGCATCCAGGTCGGCCTCTTCACCCCAGGTCGGATTGTGGGCAGTGTCGGTGCTCGAGTGGTATCCGGCACCCCAGTAGAAGAACTGGTTGCCCCAGGTCTCGTCGGCGTCCATCAGGGTGAACTGGTACGGGGTGTAGTAGTGGACTTCCGTCATCATCCGGCCCTGCACGGTGTCGGTCGGCAACGTGTTCATCAGGTTATAGGTCTTGTCGATGTCGGTCCCCGGGCCTTGCACGACCAGGGTACGGTAGGCGTTCTTGCCACCGGTCGAGCGCACGGCGTTGACGAAAGTCTGGTGGTAGGACAGCAGGATCGACATCTGGGCTGCGGTGTCGACCGGCGGTTCGTTGGCGCTGGCGAAGATCAGGTGCTCGTCGAAGCCGCGCAGGGTGGTCGCGATCTGTTCCCAATACGCTTTTTGTTTCGCGTTGACCGAGGATTGTGCCTGGGTGTTGATGTTGTTATCGAGCCAGCCGCCGTCCCAGTGAATGTTGACGATGACGTACAGTCCGTTGTCGACGCAGTACTGGACCACCTGTTTCACGCGGGCGAGCCAGGCGTCGCTGATCTTGCCCGTGCTCTGGTTGGCGTACTGGTCCCAGGAAGTGGGCAAACGCACTGCCGTGAATCCGCTTTGCTTGATCAGCTGGATCTGCTGAGGCGTGATGGCAGGATTGCCCCAATTGGTTTCCCCGCCGATGGCCTCTAGCGTGTTGCCGATGTTATAGCCTGCCTTGATCCTGGTGGCCAGGGTGACTGCGTCACTGGCCATGCCCGCCATATCGGCCGGCAGTGGATTGGTGTTGTAACTGGGGTATTTGGCGCCGGGTTTCGCGGCCGAGACGTTCGACGCCAGGCCGGTGGCGGTTGGCGCAGTGCTGGTGGCGGTTGGCGCGGTGCTGGTGGCAGTGCCGGTCGAGCCGCTGCCGCCGCAGCCCGCCAAGGCCAGCGACATCACGAGTGCGCTCAGGATAATGTTTGTTTTCATGAAGTATCTCCTTAATAATTATTTGATGTGTTGCGTACAGCTACTGCGCGGCATGTTGAGTGTGGCACCTCCTTTTGTAAGCTGGACAGGGCGCCCGCTTGAAGTTGGAGTGATCTTTCTATATAAAAAACAACATTGCGTGCATTGATCCCAGATCGTGGTCCCTGGCGCGGGCCGTCCATCCTTCCCGGGAGAGTTCCCAGGTCCCATAGTGCATATTCTTTTCCTGCGCGGCAATTGCGAAAATCACCAAACGGCGCAATTATTTTTAGCAATAAATATATCTGCGGCGCAACTACACATGTGTTGCGGGAAATGGTAAATGGGCATCTGACGGTTGCGATCGATTGCTTCGATGGGCGCCCCCCAAAAAAGGTTATGTCACCGAGAAGTGGTGGATATTGAACTTGTTCCGAATCGCCGAGGTCAAACCGCGACTACTC
>CAMLIL010000083.1 GCA_946480015.1 uncultured Oxalobacteraceae bacterium
ACGCCCAGCACAGCCTGGGCTTCATGTATGTGAACGGCCAGGGCGTGCCCCAGGATTTCGCGCTGGCGGTGGCGTGGTACCGGCGCGCCGCCAACGCGGGGCTGGAACACGCGCAGTACAACCTGGGCGTGATGTACCAGAAGGGCCAGGGCGTCGGGCAGGACTTCACCGAAGCGCTGTACTGGTACCGGCTGGCGGCCGAGCAGGGCTTCGCCGCGGCCCAGTACAACCTGGGCTGGCTGTACGCCAAGGGGCAGGGCGCGGAGCAGGACGTGCAGCGCGCCATGCACTGGTTCAGCAAGGCGGCCGAACAGGGCGACGCCGGCGCGCAGAACAATCTGGGCATGATGTACGAGAACGGCAAGGGCGTGCCGCAGGACGAGCGCCAGGCGCTGGTCTGGTACCGCCGCGCCGCCGAACAGGGCTACGCGCGCGCCCAGTTCAACCTGGCGCTGCGCTTCGACAGCGGCCAGGGCGTGCAGCGCGACCCGCAGCAGGCGCTGGCCTGGCTGCGCAAGGCCGCCGAGCAGGGCCACGCGCCGGCGCAATTCAACCTGGCGCTGCGCTTCGACAAGGGCCAGGGCGTGGCGCAGGACAGCCAGAAAGCCATCCACTGGTATCAGCGCGCGGCCGAACAGGGCCACGCCAGCTCGCAGTTCAATCTGGGCCTGATCCACGACAGCGGGCATGGCGTGGCGCGCGACGAAGCGCAGGCGCTGGCATGGTTCCGCAAGGCCGCCGCGCAGGGCCACGCGGGCGCGCAGGACAGTCTCGGCCTGCGCTATGAACACGGGCAGGGCGTCGCGCAGGATTTCAATGCCGCGCGGGCCTGGTACCGCAAGGCCGCCGAGCAGGGCTTCGCCAGCGCCCAGTACCACCTTGGCCTGCTGGCCGACCCGCTCGATGCGGCCGGCGCGGCGGAATGGTTGCGCCGGGCGGCCGAACAGAACCACGTGCGCGCCCAGTTCGACCTGGCGCTGCGCTACGAGAGCGGGCGCGGGGTGGCGCGCGACGAGCGCGCGGCCCTGCTGTGGTACCGGCGCGCGGCCGATCAGGACTATGCGCCGGCCCAGTACATGGTCGGCGTGCTGCTCGACCGCGACGAGAGCGGGACGGTTGATCCGCGCGAGGCGCACGACTGGTACCGGCGCGCGGCCGACCAGGGCCACGCGCACGCGCAGTTCGCGCTGGCGCTGCGCTTCGATAACGGCCAGGCGGTGCCGCAGGATTACGAAGCGGCCTATTTCTGGTACCTGTGCGCGGCGCGCCAGGGCCATGCGCGCGCCCAGTTCAACCTCGGGCTGATGCATGCCAGCGGCCAGGGGGCCATGGCCGACCTGCTCGAGGCCTACACCTGGATCGAGCGCGCCGCGCGCGCCGGCATGGCGGCGGCCGCGGCCCAGCTCAAACGCATCATGGCGCGCATGAGCGAGGCCCAGCGCGGCCAGCTTCAGCCCGGCAACTCCCAAGCGAGTACTCACTAACGGCCACGGCGGCCGCGGCGGCCGCGCCCAGCGCGCACGATTGCGCACGCGCCGCGCATCCAGCCTGGTGTACCATACTGTATAAACGTACAGCCAATGGGCGCCGCAATGGAACTGACGGACAAGCTCGACATTCTGGCCGACGCGGCCAAGTACGACGCTTCCTGCGCCAGCAGTGGCGCGCCCAAACGTTCATCCGAAGGCAAGGAGGGCATCGGCGCCACCAGCGGCATGGGCATTTGCCACAGCTATACGCCGGACGGGCGCTGCGTGTCGCTGCTCAAAATCCTGCTGACCAATTTCTGCATCTACGACTGCCAGTACTGCGTCAACCGGCGCACTTCCAATGTGCCGCGGGCGCGCTTTTCGGTCGACGAAGTGGTTCGGCTGACGGTCGATTTTTACCTGCGCAATTACATCGACGGGCTGTTTCTCAGTTCCGGCATCATCCAGTCGGCCGACTACACCATGGAGCAGCTGGTGGCGGTCGCGCGCGCCCTGCGCGAGGTGCACCAGTTCCGCGGCTACATCCACCTCAAGACCATCCCCGACGCCGATCCGGCCCTGATTGCCGCGGCCGGCCACTACGCCGACCGGCTGTCGGTCAATATCGAACTGCCGACCGAGCGCAGCATCGAGCGCCTGGCGCCGGAAAAGAACGTGCACACCATCAAGCTGGCGATGGGATCGATCCGCCGCAAGCTCGACGAACAAGCCGCGGAACCGGCCGCGCCGAGGTTTGCGCCGGCGGGGCAGAGCACCCAGATGATCGTCGGCGCCGACGCCAGCGACGACCGCACCATCCTCGGCACTGCGCAAACCCTGTACGGCAGCTATAAGCTCAAGCGCGTGTACTACTCGGCCTTCAGCCCGATCCCGCACAGTCCCGCCACGGTGCCGCTGGCGCCGCCGCCGATGGAGCGCGAGCACCGGCTGTACCAGGCCGACTTCCTCATGCGCGGCTATGGCTTCCAGGCCGGCGAGCTGTTGCCCGAGGCGGGCAACCTGGCGCTGGACATCGATCCCAAGCTGGCCTGGGCCCTGGCGCACCGCGAACATTTTCCGCTCGACCTGAACCTGGCCGACGAGGCGATGATCGCGCGCGTGCCCGGCATCGGCTTGCGCAACGCCAGGCGGCTGGTCGAGCTGCGCCGGGTGCGGCGCATCCGCTACCTGGACCTGTCCCGCCTGCGCTGCAGCATGAAAAAGACCGCTCCCTTCATCGTGACGGCCGATTACCGGCCGGCGTCGGACAGCACGGCCTCGCACCTGCTGCGCCGCGCCATGGCCGACCATCCCCCGCAGCAGCTCGACCTATGGGCGCAATTGCAAGCGGCGTGAACGCGGCGGCCTGTGCCGCGGCGGGCCGTCCGGTGCTGGTCCACTGCTTCGACGAGTGGCGCGCGGCGGCGCGCGAGCTGCTGGCGCACAAGGTGGCGCCGCATGCGGTGCAGTGGATATCGCACAAGGATGGCGGCGATCTGTTTGCAGGCCAGGCCCCGGCGCAGGCGCCGCCGGCCGACGCGGGTGCGGGCGCGCGCGCCGTGCTGGTGCGCATCCCGCGCCAGCTGATGGACATGCTGCAAAGCGCGGCCTGCTGCCGTGTGCCGAACCGCTGGGCCTTCCTGTATCTTGTGCTGTGGCGCTGGCAGCACGGCGAACGCGACGTCATGTCGGCGGCCGACCAGGATGGCGCCAGGCTGCACGCCATGGTCAAGGCGGTGCAGCGCGAAGAGCATGACATGCACGCCTACATCCGCTTTCGCGAACGGCGCGCGCAAGCCGGGCCGCCGCGCTTCGTGGCCTGGTTCGAACCGGCGCACGACGTGCTGCCGCAGGTGGCGCGCCATTTTGCCAGCCGCATGGGGAGGGTCACCTGGATGATCGCAACACCGGACGCAAGCGTCATGTGGGATGGCGCCACGCTGCACAGCACCGGTCCGCTGATGCGCGGACCCGAAGACATCGACGACGCCGGCGAAGCCTTGTGGCTGACCTATTACCGCAGCATCTTCAACCCGGCGCGGCTCAATGCCGAGCTGATGCACGGCCATATCCCCAACCGCTTCTGGAGGCACTTGCCCGAAGGGGCGGCGGTGCCGGAGATGGTGAGCCAGGCGGTGGCCGGCGCGCGCAAGGTCGGGCAGAGCGGCAGCGTGGGCCGGCGCGGCGGCACCGCCATTCCCATCGCGCCGGACCAGGCCCAGCCGGAGCGCCAGGCGCCCGGCACGCTCGACCAGTGCCGCCGCTGCGAGCTGTGGCAGCACGCAACCCAGGCCGTGGGCGGGGTGGGGCCGGCCAGAGCGCGCATCATGCTGGTCGGCGAGCAGCCGGGCGACCAGGAGGACCTGGCCGGCCTGCCTTTTGTCGGCCCGGCCGGCCAGCTGCTCGAGCGGGCCATGGGCGAGGCCGCGCTCGAACGGGGCAAGATTTACCTGACCAACGCCGTCAAGCATTTCAAATGGGAGCCGCGCGGCAAGCGCCGCCTGCACAAAACCCCGGCCCAGCGCGAGATCGAAGCGTGCGCGTATTGGCTCGACAGTGAGATCGCGCAAGTCAAGCCGCGCGTCATCGTCGCCATGGGCAGCACCGCGCTCAAGGCCGTCACCGGCAATCCACATGCCACCCTGAAGGACGTGCTGGGCACACCGTTCCAGCACCAGGAGCGCTGGATCGTGGTCATCTATCATCCCTCGTATGTGTTGCGGGTGCCGGGACAAGACGCCAAGGCGCACGCCTTGACCGTGATGGTGGAGGGCCTGCGCGAGGCCAGGCGGCTGGCGGGGGCTTAGGGGCAAGGGGCGGGCCCGGCTGCGGCGCAAACCACCATCGCAGCCAGCCCCGGCATTTTCACCTATCTGGCCAAAAGAGAAACTGGTATCCTTTCCAGTTCCAACAGCCCATCCACACTGCCCCATGAACCCATCGTCCCAACGCCTGGATGTCGTCGACTGCCTGCGCGGCTTCGCGATCGTCTCGATCATGCTGCTGCATAACATCGAGCACTTCGACCTGTATTTCACACCGGCCAATCTGCCGGCCTGGATGGTGGCGCTCGACAAGGTGATCTGGGACAGCGCTTTTTTCCTGTTCGGCGGCAAGTCCTACGCCATCTTCGCGATGCTGTTCGGCGTGACCTTCTTCATCCAGTTCAACAACCGCGCTCAGCGCGGTGAAGATTTCCGCCTGCGCTTTGCCTGGCGGCTGGTGCTGCTGTTGATGTTCGGACTGGTCAACAGCCTGTTCTACGAGGGCGACATCCTGTCGATCTACGCGGTGCTGGGCTTGCGCTGATCCCGGTGGCGCGCCTGTCCAACAAGACCGTGTTCGCCATCGCGGCGGTGCTGATGCTGCAACCGGTCGAGTGGATCAATGCGCTCGCCGCGCTCGGCAATCCCGGCGCCAAGCTGGCCGACCCGGCCTCGTGGGCCTATTTCGGCCGCTCCGAAGCCTATCTGAAAGGCGACTCGATGCTGGCCGCATGGTTCGGCAATCTCACCAACGGCAAGATCGGCGTGCTGTACTGGTCGTGGGAAAACGGCCGTGTCTTTCAGATCATGTCGCTGTTCATGCTGGGCATGCTGGCCGGCCGCAAGGCCCTGTTCGCGCCGACCGATGCCGGGCTGCGCTTCTGGAAACGCACCCTGATCGCGGCCGCGCTGTGCTTCGTGCCCTTGTACTTAACGTTGAGCAATATCGATGGCCTGGTTCCGGGGCAAGCCCTGCGCCGTCCGCTGAAAACCATCGTCGGCACCTGGTCGAACCTGGCCTTCATGCTGGTCCTGGTGTCCTCGTTCGTGCTGCTGTTCCGGCTCGGCGCCATGCAACGCCTGCTGCGCCTGTTCGCCCCGCTGGGCCGCATGAGCCTGACCAGCTATGTGGTGCAGTCGCTGCTCGGTTCGACCCTCTATTATGGCTTCGGCTTCGCCCTGTACAAGGTCACCGGCGCCAGCATGTGCCTGGCCATCGGCGTGGTCCTGGCGCTCCTGCAGGGCAGCTTCAGTGCCTGGTGGCTAAGCCGCTACCAGCAGGGCCCGCTGGAAATGCTATGGCACCGCGCCACTTGGTGGGGCCACCGGCCGGTCAATCGGACCGCCGTCCCGGCCGCCTGAGCGCTGACGCCGGCCCGCAGGCCGCCATCGCAGCACAAGCGCGCCGTTCAGGCGGCCAGGTGCATGCGCCGGCGCGCCGGCGGGGCGAGGGGCGTGTCGCTGCCGAGCTGGAAGGTGCCCACCAGGGAAGACAGGCGCTGCGCCTGTTCTTCCATTGAGGCGGCCGCGGCGGCGGCCTGCTCGACCAGTGCGGCGTTTTCCTGCGTGACCTGGTCCATCTGCGTGACGGCCAGGTTGATCTGTTCCAGGCCGTCGCTCTGCTCGTCGCTGGCGCTGGTAATCTCGCCCATGATGCTGGTCACACGCCCGATGCTGGCCACCACTTCGCTCATGGTCAGGCCGGCCTGGTCGACCAGGCGCGCGCCATTGTCCACCCGTGCCACGGAATCGCCGATGAGCTGCTTGATTTCCTTGGCGGCGGCGGCCGAACGCTGGGCCAGATTGCGCACTTCGCCGGCCACGACCGCAAACCCGCGCCCTTGTTCGCCGGCGCGCGCCGCTTCGACGGCCGCATTCAGGGCCAGAATATTGGTCTGGAAGGCAATGCCGTCGATGACGCTGATGATGTCGACGATCTGGCGCGACGAGGCGTTGATCGCCCCCATGGTCTGCACCACTTCGGCCACCACCGCGCCGCCTTTGCCGGCCACGTCGGCAGCGGCGATGGCCAGGTCGTTGGCCTTGCGCGCGTGCTCGGCGTTCTGCTTGACGGTGGCGGTCAGTTGTTCCATCGACGAGGCGGTCTGCTGCAGCGAGCTGGCCTGCACTTCGGTGCGGGCCGACAGGTCCAGATTGCCGTTGGCGATTTCGCGCGCGGCAGTGGTGATCAGGTCGGTACCGCTGCGCACTTCCGAGACAATGCTGAGCAGGTGTGCGTTCATGCCTTTGAGCGCGCCCATCAGCTGGCCGGTCTCGTCCGTGCTGTCCACCGCGATGGTGCTGGTCAGGTCGCCGGCCGACACCGTCGTGGCAACCCGCACCGCTTCGGACAGCGGCACCGTGATGCTGCGTGTGATCAAGACCGCGCATGCCACGCCCAGCAGGATTGCCAGCGCGCCGAGCACAATGAGCATGACGCGCCCGCTTTGATATTGCCTGGACACTTCGGCGCCGGCTTCATCGAGCAGCAGGCGCTGGGTGTCGGCCAGTTTCGCCATGCTGTCGAGGTAGATGGCGCGCTTGCCGACCATATCGCTTTCATACAGCTGCCTGGCCACATCGAGATTGCCGGCCGCCTTTTCCTTGAAGATGCGGGCGCGCGACGCGACATAGGCTTTGCGCGTCTGCATCAAGGTGGCCAATTGGGCTTTCGAGCGCGGATCCTGCAGCACTTTTTCCAGCTCGTTCTGGATGGCCGTGGCGTGCGCGGACGAGGCTTTCATTTGCGCTTCGACGGCTTTCTGCTCGGCCGGATCGGCCGCGCGGTACGCCGTGGTGGTGCGCGCGGCGTTGACTTCGATCACCTTGACCCATTCCTCCAGCATGCGTTCGTGGCGCACCTTTACGTGGAGCATTTCCGTGGTCATGGCATTGGCGCTATGCATGCGCCAGACGCCCACGCCGGTCAGCGCGACCAGCAAGAGCAGGACCAGGGCAAAGCCGAGCCCAAGACGAGTTCCAATGTGAAGATTTTTCATGATGCGCCTGCATAAAGCAATTGTGTCAGGCGATCATAGCATTGTAAAATTTTGCCACACAGCACTAAACAGTCTGTGTGCATACTGCTGTGGCATAAACACCGAAAGCCTTATTCGACTCGCAATGAGTCGGTGAGCGCCCTGTCAATATTGGCTTCAGCGGGGGGCGCTGCCCACTTGTTTGCGCACGACCGGAAGCGCGGCCAGCAGTTCCCTGGGGACGGCGGGGTCGTCGATGGTGAAGCGGCGTGTCACATTCTCCAGGCTGGCGATTTCCTTGTGAAAGTGGTGGCGCAGCATCTCGGCCAGCGAACCGTCTTTCGCGGCGATCGATAGCCCGCGTTCGAGCCGTCGGGCCAGTGCGGGATAGTGCGCGCTGACGTAAAAAATGGTCGGCAGCGGATAGGAAATCATCAGATCCGGGGCGATCGTCAACTGCCCGGCCAGTTCCGGATATTGCGCCAGCGCCGAACGGGCTTCGACCACGCTCATCGGCAGGTAGTCGAAGCGTTTGCCGGCCAGCATGGGCAGCAGGGTTTGAATATTGGCGGTGTCGCTGACGCGGTAACCGTTGCGCCGGTACAGTTCGATTTCGGCCCAGCCGCGGCCCTGGCCGGCGGTCAGCTTCTTGAGTTGGGCGGCGTCGCGGATGGCGCGGAATTTGGACAGGTCTTCAGTGCGGATGAGCAGCACCCGACGGCCCAGGAGCCCGCCCATGATCGGTATGTTGACCGGAATGCGCTGGTCGAGCGGATCGTTCTTGTCGAGCACCCGCCACGGGCCCGCCTGCACATTGATGACCTTGCCGGCGGCGACTTCCTGACGCACCCGCAAGGTACTGAAATCACCTCCCACCCGCAGCGCCCGGTAGGGGCCGAATTCGGCGCGGGTCTTGTCCAGTGCCAGCGACAACACGCCGAATTGGTATTCGTCGCGCTTGGGCGTCTTGCCCCAATCGTAATACCGGTACTCCATCGGCGCGCAAAAGCCGTATGCACTGGCGAGCAGCAGACAGGCAGCCGCGAAACTTTTAAAGACGCGCATGGAACAGGTTTATTCAGGACGGATATTGCAGTATGTCAGTTTGCCTTCAGGGGGGCAACAGCGTCGCATTTTACAATTTTATGTACATGCATACATTATTTTATTTGTAATACGGCATGTGGGATGCGCAATGCGTAACTGAATGCGGCCGAGCGATTGATCGCCGAAAACACGTCCGCGGCGGACCGCCCAATCAATGAATCCCACCCCGAGTCCACCCTGACACCGCTGTTATCGATACCAATGGCGGTCCGGTCACCGTTGTGGAAATGTAACGCCTCCCAGTTGACTCGGTAAAACCGGCATGCTACGGTGTAAATAGTTATCGATAACATTTATCGATAACAATTAATCCAAGGTCTGTTTAAAGATCAATTGACGAGGTGGAGACATGAAGAGAAAACTCGATTTGCACGGCTGGCACGCGGCCATTCCGACGCCCCAGTTTGCGCTGGCCATCGTGGCGAGCGCAGGATTGCTGAGCGTGAGCGCGGCCCTGGCCCAGGAAGCCAAACCGGCCGCTGAGACCGCCCAGCCGGCCAAGCAGGAAACCGAAACCCAGACCGTGATTGTCACCGGCACCGTCGGCAAGGCCAAAGCCAGGGCCGCCAACGTCGCCTATTCGGTGCTCGACGCCAAAGACATGGGCAAGTTCACTCCGCTGAGCGCCGACGATATGCTGCGCGACATGCCCGGCGTCATGGTCGAGACCAACGAGGGCGTGGTGCGCAACGAGGCCTATACCCGCGGCATGTCGGTCGGCACCGGCAGCCCCACGACCGCCAATTTCTGGGCCAGTTATCTGGAAGACGGGCTGCCCCTCATCCCCGTCAAATGGAACAACTTCCAAGATGGCAACTTCCTGCGTTCCGACCTGACCATCGGCCGGGTCGAAGCGATCCGCGGCGGTTCCTCCGGCACCTCGGTCGGCTCCTCGGCCGGCGCCGTGTTCAATTTCATGCCTGGCCCGATCAAGGAGGGGACGAGCCTCCAGAGCCGGCTCGGCGTGGAAGGCGAAGACCCCCACCTGTCCTGGAAACAGGTCGATTTCCTGCACGGCTGGAAAAACGCGGCGGGCGACCTGCGCGCCAACGTCGGCGGCTTTTACCGCAGCTCGACCGGCACGGTCGACCCCGGCTACCCGCTGAACCTGGGCGGGCAGATCAAGCTGCGCGTCGAGAGGAACTATGAAACGGCCGGCGGTGGCAGCGGCACCGTCGCGCTGACGGCCAAGCACCTGGACGACAACAACTCCTGGAACGGCCAGTTCACCATGCCGTCCCACGGCTATCAGCATCCCGACCCCGCGCCAAGCTTCACCCGCGGCGGCAATATGTTCATGCAGGGCGGCCAGCATACGGTACGCACCGACGTCGTCGATGGACCGGGCAGCACGATGTACCACGACCCCGAGAAGGGCGCCCACTACAAGCAGGACGCCGTCTGGCTGAAATGGGAACATGATACGGGCGGCCCCTGGAGCTTCAATGCGGCCGCCAAGTACGCCAAGAGCAGCGCCTTCCTGCAGCAGGCATTCTATAACGCCGGCCCGGCCTCGCTGTGGAATGTCAGCGCGTTCCAGGATCCGTACGTCGTCAACCAGGGCGCCGCTGCGGCGGTGTCGGCCAACCTGAATCGCCGGGCCGGCTACTACGAGCTGTATGACATGGCGACCGGAACGGTGCGCGCGCGCATCGCCAACAACGTCGGCACGTCGAACGGCATCAACTATCGCACCGGCCTGCCTTGCGGCGCCGGGACCGCCGCCAGTCCGCAGCAGTGCGTGACCTACACCAACCTGCCGAACGCGAACTTCGATCTGGGCGGCGGCCTGGTCAATGGCATCCAGGTGCCGCCATCGAACAACCCGGCCAACCAGGACCTGGTCTACATCACCAATTCGAATGTGGGCAACCGCGTCTCGAACGACCTGATGCTCAACTTCATGGCCACCTACACCCAGGACACCTACAAGCTCCAGGCGGGCGTGTTCGCCTCGCAGTCGCACCAGCACCAGGACACCTATTTCAACGGCCGCGGCCTGTCGGCCTTCGAGAGCGGCAACATCAGCAACCTGGGTGCGCGTTACATCACCGGCGGCAACACCTACCAGCTGACCGACGAGGGGGGCTGGGGCCGCGTGGGTGGCGGCTACGTGGACGGCGGCTTCACCGCCTACAGCTACCGCGACCGGCAGCGCGACATCAGCCCAATCCTGGGCGCTTCCTGGTCGCCGGGTAAATGGGATTTGAACGCGTCCTACAAGGGCACCCTCACCAAGGCGACCACCTACGCCGTACCGTTCGTGACGGCGCCGCAAGCGACGGATGCCAACTCGCTGAACTATGGTGGCCTTGATGGCAACAAACTGACCTGGTACGACAATCAGAATTACGTGCGCAGCGCGCCGGTGGAAGCGAACAAGCGCGTGTATCTGAAGAACTACAGCGCATCGGTCGGCTACAACGTCAGCCCGCTGGACAAGGTTTACTATCGCCACAGCCTGGCCGGCAATAACATTACCGGCATCCTCAACCGCTACCAGAACCAGTTCAACGCCGATAACAAGCCCTTGTTCCCGCAGGTTGACCTGAAGCAGGACGAAGTGTCCTATGTGTTCGACCACGGATCGCTCAGCGGCCAGGTGACGGCCTTCCGCACCGAAATGCTGGAATGGATCCAGCAAACCCCGCAGAACGTCGACGGCACCACGTACGTGCTCGAGTACCTGAACCACTACGTCACCCGTGGCGTCGAGGCCGGAATCAGGTGGCGCGCCACGCGTCACCTGACCTGGAACAGCAACGCCTTGTTCTCCCAGGGGCGCGCGATCGCGGTCGGCAGCTTCTCGGCCGGCAGCCCTGGCCCGTCCGATGACGTGCTGACCACGGTGGCCGGCATCATGGCGCGCACGCCGAAGTGGGTGTTGTCGAACACCGTGAGCTATGAATTGGGCGACTTCCAGTTCAACTTGCGCCACCGCTACACGCACGTGCGCAAGCTGGACAGCAACCCGGCCAACACCAACTACCTGCCGCGTCAGAGAAACTTCGACTTGTCGGTCATGTACGCCGGGATCAAGAACCTGCGCGTGTCGCTGGACGTCCGCAATGTGCTCAACAATAAGTACATCAGTGCTTACGACACGATGGTGCCAACCGCCACCGGTGTCAGCAAGAGCAACATCATGGAGCAGTTGCCCGACTCCGCGTCATGGGTGGTCATGAACCCGCCGCGCTCCTACTGGCTGACCGCGCGTTACGACTTCTGATGAAAATGGCCCCATGCGGGCTAATGCCGTTCAGTTAAAAACGTCGGGTTGTACGCTCAACTGACGGCATTAGCCCCGCATGGGGCTATTTAACCGAAGTCTGCTGATTGCAACAACGGCGTGCTGAGCAGCTGCTCCACGCCGGAGCTCCCTGGAAGCGCGGGATCGAGGTCAGCCAACACGTGGCGAGCCTGAGTCAGTGCCTGATCGATGGCCGGGCCAATCGCCGCCGTGTCACCGCGGATCTCCAATTGCCGAAATGGCTCCACCAGATCGAGGCCCGCGCTCTTCTGTCGCTGCAGCGCGGGCAGAACCGCGTTCTTGCGCACGGCCTGGCGCCCCAGATAGGCATCCACGCTACTGTCCGCCACTCCCACCCTGCTGCGCAGCCACGCACGCACCTGGCTTGCCGCTTGGACGAAATCACGCCGCAAATCAGCGTCGTTCAAGCAGGGGGTCAGCGCACGATCCATGGACTCGGCATCGCCGCACGGGCCTGCCGCCGCGAATATCGCGTTGAGGTCGAAGCGCCCGACCTGGCGTGGCGGTGGCACGGATCTACCGTCGGCAAGCTGGCCTGCATCCGTCACAAAGCGCTCGTGGGCGCCTCGGGTCCAGATGCCGCGCATTGTCTTCAGCCAGGTCTGCAGTAATTCGGCCGGGCAGGCCGACGCCATGTCCTCTGTCAGGCCGGCCATCTTGGCCATCTCGATGGCCAGCCGCCGCTGAAAGTGCTGTCCGTATTCTTTAGCCAAGTCATCGCAGCTGACTATCGCTGTGCCGCGGATGGCCGGCCGGTACTTGTCCAGCTGCTGCCGCAAGGACAGCAAGGTCTTGAGCGGCCACATCGACTCCGTCCATGGCTCTTGCCCATGCGCCCAGCACAGGCGCCGGTACGACGGATTAAAGTTGGATACGCCAAAATCGAGGTAGGCTCCGCTCAATGCCATGTTCGAGCAGCTCAGTGTGCCATGCGGCAGCCGCTTCGCAAAGCCGGCGCCACATTGCCAGGCAAGACGGCGAGCCAGTTCCCGCAGGCCGGCATCGAGCAATGCCGCTTCGTCGTTCTCGCCGCTTGGCAGTGCCAGACTGGTCTTGAAGTTCGCCGCCAGGCACGCCATCGCTTGCTGGGTGCGCCATGTATCGGCTGTTACGCCGGGTGCGTCAGCGCCGGCGGCCCGCATCGCATCGGGATTGAGGAGATTACGCATAAAGTGCGCCGGCCGGGCAACGAAGGGCCGTATCGCCAGGGATCTCACGCAACGCGCTTCGGGATCATCGCCTAGTGCCTGGGAGTAGCTGCCACCGGTCAGGATTACGGCGTGCACCGGCACCGCGCCAAACGGCAGACAGGCCTGGTACACGCCAGCGAACAGTGCCTCGGTGGCCGCCTCGAATAACATCAGGGTACCCGATGAGTGTAACGCGTCCGCGACGGGCGCGACCAAGGGCGTCACGCCGACACCTTTGGTCTGCAAGCCGTTCAGCGCGGTGCAGCGTCCGCTGCCACCGGCCGCGCCCGTGCCGGAGCCGCCGTAGCGGTCCGCCCATTCAACGCGGGTCTCGGCCCCATACAAGCTGTCGGCTTCGTAGCGCTGGGGGCAACAAAATACCTGCTCCGGGTCGACAGTCGCAGCCTGATCCGCACCGTCTTGCCAGACGATCCGGGCGCGCGCCAGTCGTCGCGTTTCTACCCCGACAAGCGACGATGGTGGCAGCAGGGCGGCCGTCATGCCGGTCCGCCTTGTCGGCCGGCCGACATGAACGTAGTGCGGTCATCGCGGCTTACCCGCTTGCACACTGTGCGCCCACCCTTGGCGCGAAAATACGTGAGTTGCTGGTGTTCGCTGAATACCACGTCACGCAGGTCTTCCAGCACGTACGGCAGCGACCCTTTCGCCACCGCCATGTCCAGTATCCATGGACTTGTGCCGTCGTTAAATTCCCATTCGACCAGGGGGCGCGGCGTGCCGGAAATAAACTCGTCCTCCACTTCGGGCGTAAGAAAAGCCCAGACAACGTAGCCTACGCATTCATCGTAGCCATTCAGATAGACCTTCAATTGGTCCACCCTGCGTGCATTGAGCAGCATGGACACCATGCCGCTTACCGGCGTCTGCGCGTGGGTCGGCACGCGTGCGGCGAACTGGCAGACCAGGCCCAAGTCCGCGCTTTGCCGGCCAGCGGCTGAGTTTGTCTTAAGTTGGCCACCGATGGCGGCTGTCGAATGCATGTGGCTTGCTCCTGATTAGTTTCAGCGTCGTCGGATTGCATCATTCGAGGCCTACACCGCCCCACCCAATGCCTTGTACAGATTTAAAAGATTCAACCAGGCCTGTAGACGCAGGTCGATGATGTCGATCTGAGCCTGCAGCATTTCTTGCCGGCTCTGCTGGACATTGAGCCGGCCATAGACACCCAGTTCCTGGCGCAGAAGGGCGACGGCGTACACCTTCTCAGTCTCGGTCCGCCGCATCTGCGCCGCTTGCCACTGTTGCTGCCAGCGCTCGCGCTCGAGCAGCGCGTCTTCGACATCGACCAGTGCCTGGCGCACGCTGGCGCGCAGCCCCAGAGCGGCATCGTCGAGCGTGTTGCGGGCCACATCGCGCTGCGCATCCAGGCGGCGCCAGTCAACCAGGGGCACCGCCAGGCTCAGCCCCAGTGACGCCAGCGGCTGGCTGAACCAGTCGCGCCAGTTGCCGCCGTTGGTACCCAGGTTCAAGGTCATATTCAAGGCCGGATAGCGCGACGCCTCGGCCACATGCAGGCGTGCCAGGGCGGCGTCCACGGCCAGCCGCGCCTGGCGCACGTCGGGGCGGCGCTCCAGCGTTTGCGCCGGCGTGCCAAGGGCCGGCTGCGATGGCTCGGGAGGAAGGCTGGCCTCGCCCGGCGCCAGCGCTGGCGGCTCCCGATCCAGCAGCAGGGCCAAGGCATTGAGCGCCATGCGCCGGTCGGCTTGGGCGACCGCGAGGCGCGTGCGTGCCTCGTATTGCTTGCTGATCACATCGTCCACTTCGTCCGGGCGCAGCTTGCCTTCGGTCAGACGCAATTGGGCGATGCGCAGCGCCTCGTCGGCGGCTTGCGCGAGCTCGGTCAGCATTGGCAACTTGGCGTCGATGACGGCGATGGTCCAGTACGCCTCGGCCACCTTGGTGCTGGCCAGCCAGCGCGCGCTGCGCCAGTCTTCGTGCCGGCTTTCGGCATCGGCGCGGTCGCCCTGCGAGGCCTGCGCGAGCTTTGACCAGAGATCCCATTCATAGCTGAGGCCGGCACTGATGCCGTAGCTGTGAGAGCTACGCGCCGCATTGCTTATGGGCACGTTCACGCCGTCGACCACCACCGAGGTGGCGCCGGAACGCAAAGCCCGGTTGGCGTTGGTGCCCAAGCTCAAGCTGGGCCGGGGCTGTTCACCCAAGGCGGTCAGCCGGGCTTGCGTCAGCGCGCTTTGCCAGCGCAAGGCCTTGCGCAGCGTGTCGACGTTACTCTGCAAGGCCTGCGCTTGCAGCGCATCCAGCTGGGGATCGCGCAGCGCCTGCCACCAGGGGGCCTCGGGGGAGCTGACGGGCGCAGCGGCTGCAGGGGCGGCGCGCTCCTGCCAGGCTGCAGGGGCCGTAGGGGCCGGCGGGCGCTGCGGTGGCCGGGGCCACGAGGCGCAGCCGCTCAGACCTGCCAGCAGAGCGACGTACAAGATCGGTCGTGAAGGGATGGAGCGGCGTGTCATGGTGTGTCCGTCAATCGCGTGCCAAGGCAACAACCGGGCTCAGCGTTGCGGCGCTGCGTGCAGGCAGGTTGCCGAACAGCAGGCCGATGGCCGTGCAAGTGCCAAGAGCCAGTGCCAGGGCGTCCCAGGAGATCAATACCGGCAGACCCGGCAGCGCCAGGCTGGCCGCCTGCGAGGCTAACCAAGGAAGCGCTAGCCCGCCCAGTCCGCCCAGGCAGCACAGCAACACCGATTCGATCAGGAACTGGCGCCGTACGTCGCGCTGGCGAGCGCCCACGGCCATGCGGATGCCGATCTCTCGGGTGCGCTCCGCGACCGAGACCAGCATGATGTTCATCACGCCCACACCACCCACCACCAAGGAAATGCCGGCGATGGCAGTCAGCGCCCCCGTCAGCTTGCTGAGTATCTCGGTGAAGATGCCGGTCAGCATTTCGTTGCTGTCAAGGCTGAAGTCCTCGATCCC
Organism: uncultured Oxalobacteraceae bacterium; assembly: GCA_946480015.1. The sequence continues at coordinate 15,736 of CAMLIL010000083.1, forward strand.
GCCATGCAGGGCCAGCAAGCGCTGCCGCACATGTGCGCGGAAGGTTTCAGTCGGAACCGGGTTGGCGAAATGCACGCTCAAGGTGTCGGTCTCCTGGCGCGTGTCGAGCTTGGTGGTGTAGGTGGTCTGGGGCAGGTTCGCGATGCCCAGGACTCTGAAACTGGGGATGTACGAAGTGTTCTTCGCGTACGCCGGCGCGGACAGTCCGATCACGGTGAAGGGCAGGGCGCCGATCAGCACCTGCTGGCCCAGAACCGGCTCGCCGGGTGTGAACAAGGCGTCTTTCGCCACGCGGTCGAGCACCACCACCTGAGCGCGGGTTTCCAGGTCGAGCGTGCTGATGTCGCGGCCTTGCGTTACGGTCTGGCCGCTGAGGCCAATGTCGCCGACCGCAACGCCGTTCACCCTGACCGCGTCATCATGCCGGCCGTGGCGGGCGGTGACCTGCGACGAATAGTTGGGCACGACCGCGGTGACGCCTGGCAGCGAGCGTAGCGCCGCCGCGTCCCGCATGGTCAGCGGCTGGGTGACGGCCCCGAGCGGAAATTGGCGATTGCCTTGGGTGACGGTCAATTTACTGGAGGTAGCCTCGTGCGCGCTGCGTTGTATCTGGCTGCGCACTGCCTGGCCCAGCGCCGTGATGCTGACCACGGCAGCGATGCCGATGCTGATGCCCAGCATGCTCAGCGCGCTGCGCAGGCGGTTTCCGCTCAGCGCAGCCAGGCTCATGGTCAGAGATTCGCGCCACGGCGCCAGCCAATGCGCCGGCCCACGCGATGCCGCCAGAAGGGTGTGCTTTTCGCTTGGCGTAGCCAGCGGCGGCGCCTCCGGCGAAGCGACATCGCGCACGATGCGGCCGTCGCGCAATTCGATGATGCGGCGCGCATGGGCCGCCACATCGGCGTCGTGAGTCACGAGGATGACGGTGTGGCCGATCGCATTAAGTTCGGACAGCAGCGCCAGCAGCTCGGCGCCGCTGGCGCTGTCGAGCGCGCCAGTGGGTTCATCGGCCAGGATGATGCGGCCGCCGTTCATCAGCGCGCGGGCGATGCTGACCCGTTGTTGCTGACCGCCCGAGAGCGCGGCGGGCTTGTGCGAGAGCCGCTCGCCCAGACCCAGGCGTTGCAACAGGGCAACGGCGCGCTCGTGCCGCTCGCGCCGGGTGTAGCCGGCGTAGACCGCGGGCAACTCCACGTTGCGCACGGCGTCGAGGTGCGAGAGCAGGTGGTAGCGCTGGAAGACGAATCCGAAGGTTTCGCGGCGCAGAGCGGCCGTCTGGTCGGGCGAGAGCTCGGAGAGGTCGTGCCCATCGACCCGTAGCCGCCCGCTGCTCGGCTTGTCCAGGCATCCCAGCAAATTCATCAAGGTTGACTTGCCCGAACCCGAGGCGCCCATGATGGCCACCATTTCGCCGTCGTCGATACGCAGGCTCACATTGTCAAGTGCGCGCACCATCGCCCCGCCAGAGGCGTAGTGCCGCGAGACCTGCTCCATCTCAATCAGGGACATGCTGGCGCCATAGGTGAGCGTTAACGAGGGACCGCGGCGGGGCCGGCTGGCGGTGGCGCGAGCAGCACGCGCTCGCCGGCCTTGAGTCCGTCGAGCACCTGGGCGCGGGCATCATCGCGGATGCCGACCTGCACCTGGCGGGCCGTCGTTTTCCCATTGGCGTCCAACACCTGCACTGTGTAGCGGCCGGCGCTGTCGCGCTGGTTGAGCGCGATGATGGGCAGGCTTAGCACCCCGCTGGCGCGGGCCACTTCCAGCTCGACCTGTACTGTCATGTCGCTGAGCAACTGGTGATCATGGTTGTCAATGTCGAAGAGCACGCTATAGAACAAAGCGTTGCCGATCCGCTCGGGGATCGGTTGAATCACTTGCACCTTGCCCTCGTAGCGTCGGGCGTTGGCGGCCAGAGTGGTGACACGCGCGGCCTGCCCCACCCGCACCAGACCGATTTCGGCCTCGGCGACCTGGGCCTTGACGGTGACGGTGCTCAGCTGGGCCAAGGTCAGCAGGGTCGGAGCGATCTGCAGCGCGTTGACGGTCTGCCCCTCCTGCACCGCAATGGACACCACTTCGCCGTCGATCGGGGCGCTCACGCGAGTGTAGGTCAGTTTTAACTGCTTTTCGATCAGGTCGGCACGCCTTTGCGCCAGCGTGGCCACCTGGCCCTGTTGCTCGGCTTCGAGCTTGGCCAGCGCGGTGTCGGCTTGTTCCTTGTCCAGGATTGTGGTGGCCTCGCCCGCCAGCAGGCGGCGCTGGCGCTCGGCCTCGCGACGGGCGGCCTCCAGTTCGATGCCCGCGCGCTTCACGGCGGCCGTCTGCTGGGCTAGCGCGGCCTCGGCCTGCTGCACCGCGTTACGGCCGCTATCGGAGTCCAGGCTAACCAGCAAGGCGCCGGCCTTGATCTCTTGGCCCAATTGCATATGCAAACGCCGCACCTGTCCGCTGACCTGCGCGCCGATGTCCACCTTGAGTTTGGGCTGCAGCCGCCCGGCGGCATTCACGATCCGGGTGATGTCGGCCCGTTCGACGGCCGCCGACGGTGGTGGTGGTGGCGATGCCGGACTGCTGTAATGCAGTACCAGGCCCAACACAACCAACGCAACTATCACCGGCCCCAATATAGCGCGCCAATGTTCACGAATCTGGCGCCAACGCTTGCCTGTCAAAGCAGGATTCATCTTTGTGGTATCTCGTTTCATTCGATGTCCGACGGCTACCTGTCAAGCATTGACGTCGGCTTCCTGCGACTTGCATGTTTGCATGTTTGCATGCCTGCATTAATTATAATTCGATTGGCCGGGTTGCACGGCTTTTTTCGCTTAACCATCCCCCACGTCCCAGCGCGAATACCTGTACGAACGACGTCGCACGGGGTGATCCCGCTTTCGAAGCGCCTCCCACCGCTGTTTGAATGCAGCTGAGGGAACGACGGATGAATGCCAGTGAAAGCTGGCGGCAGCACCTAAATGCCGCCGCGAGCGGTCACGCTGATCGAAGGCTGGACGGCCTCCGACTATCAATATCTCAACACGCCAGCGCCGAGCATCCGGCGATAACCGACATTTCGACCGCAGCGCCGATCGCTGCAGCGGTGCCCGCGATAGCAGCCATGCACGCAGCCGAACCAGCTACAGGCACCCCGGCACAGGCTGCCGCCGCCGACGACAGAACGGCAGCCGTCGCCGCTGCACCAGCAGCGCGTCCACCAATTTCGCAAGCGCTCGAGCACACATCTGCCTGGGCAGCCGGCGCGGCAAGCATGAGGGCCACAGCCGCGGTAGCTGCGAACGATTTGATGTGCGTATTGGACAAAACTTTCATAAACTTACTCCTCAAAAGGTTAATAGATAGATGGACCTGCAAACCATGTGGTAAAGCCGAATTATTCGAATAATGTGGCCTTCCTGTGGCAGAACAAAATAAAACGCTTGCTGCCGAAAGGTTCCGAGGAATACCGAATTACGCAATGGATTGCATTTACTGTGCCATGTACCATCCCTGCCTGTATGCGCTTCTGGCAAGGATTTCAATTCCACAGGCACATCTTACTTTAACATAAATTTTTAATAAAAAGCAATAGTTGCTATTTATTTCGAACATGAATTCTACTGATTCGCCAAGGCTGCTACATCCTTATGGTGAAAAGGTGCGAACCAGGTAACCAGAAACGATGGAATGGTGGCCGCCATCACAACGACAAAGTAGCTGACATAGCCAAGCATCTGTTGTAAATGGCCGCTGATAACGCCGGTCACCATCATGCTTAAGGCCATTAGCGCCGTCCCGAAAGCGTAGTGGGTCGTTGGGTATTTTCCGGGTGCGAGTTGCTGCATCAGGTAAATCATGTAGCCAACCGAGCCGAAACCGAAAAAGAATTTCTCAATGGCGACGCCTGCGGTGATCGCGATCAAATCAACTGGCTGGTAAACGCTCATTAACAGGAAGGTAACGCCAGGGAGATTCACCGCGCAGGCGAGCAGGAAAAGCAGCGAAGATTGTAAGCCGCGCCGCGTGACAAAAATGCCACCAAGCAGCGAGCCAAACAAAAATGCGCCCAAGCCGTAGGTCCCGTAAATAATCCCTAACAATTCGTTGGACAGCCCCAATCCGCCTTGGGAGACTGGGTCGACCATGAAGAACGGGCCAATTTTTTCAAGCAAGCCAACGCTGGAGCGAAAGAGAAAGGCAAACGCGATCATGACCCAGACATCGCGCTTTTGAAAGAACGTGACGAACGCATCCCACAGGATATGCCAAGCGCCTCGCATCGACGTCCGCGTATTCACGGAGCGTGCGCCATCCGGCATCACAATTGAATGCCACGCCGCCATAGCCAACGTAATGGCGCCGACAATGTAGAGGATGATGCGCCAGGAATCGGTCCACTCTGGGCCCGACACGGAGGCGTCATGGTGGAAATAGTTCGTATGTAGCCAGCCGCTGAAATAAACTAGCCCGCCCGAAACGACGATGGGGCCGATGCTCCAGCTCAGGCTTTGAACGCCGCAATAAAGCGATTGGGCTTGCGTGCTTAGCGATGTGACATATACGCCGTCGGACGCGATATCCTGGGTTGCCCCGAAAAAAGAGATAACCAAGAAAGCAAGAATTAAAAAAACCATGTAGTCCGGCATAGCCATGATAAACGCAGCACCGACGAAGCCCAGGCCGACGGCCACTTGCGCGAATAGCGCGAAGAATTTCTTGGTTCGATACATTTCGACTATCGGCGCGAACAGCGGCTTGATCGTATAGACGAATAGCAGAAAACTCGCATATTCGGCCGCCCGGGCATTGTCCAGGCCCAGGTTCTTGAACATGATGGCGGTGGCGCTGGTAAGCGTCATGGAAGTAAGCGCCATTGTGAAATAACCGGACGGCACCCACAGTAAGGGGAATGTTTTCAGTTGCAATGCGCGCATAGTAGTATTCCATCTTTTCGTGTTGTGTATCGACGCGAGGTGCAGGCTCGACAGTTGAGCGTGTCCAGCCGGTGCCTTCTTAGCTAGCGGGCGCACCGCGCAACGGATCGAATGTGCTGGTCACGTATCGTTTGCTGTAGAAATGAGCGCCGTTTCCAGCGCCAGCTTCCAGAGTTCGAGCGCGCGCAGCAATGGGCCCGGGAAGGCATGGAATTCGCCTTGCGGAATCGTCGGATTCAAAATCCAATGCCGGAATATCGCCAAAGCTCCTCATCAGGCCAGGCATATTCAATGCGGGGGAGGGGGCGATAGGGCGTCATTCCGCTCGCGTCTGTCATGTGTGCCGACCGTTTGGCGAATGGCGTTGGCACGAAAACAGATCCGTGCCAACGGTCCTTGATCACTCGTCGCATCAGCCGCGCTGGGGGGGCGTGCCGTGCTTTCTTACTTGCCGGGAGTTCCTTGTGGGCCAGACCCTGAAAGTCGTTTGACTAGTCGTTCAACTTGAGAACGGAGCGCGGCTTGCATCGCGGCGTCGGATGAACCTTTCGTCACCATGGCGAATGTTACAAAGGTATTTTTGACAGTTGCGTTGCAAGTGGCGATTTCCACTGCGGCGACAGGAACCGATTGCCCAGTACATGAAAGGCTATCCTGCTTGGCGTTTGTGGGAAGTGTCGCAATCGAAACTGTGAGAGAGGGCAGTGGCAGGTTTGGAGGGGAGATGGTACACGTGTCAAGTTTTTGCATTGGTGAGCCTTCCGCTGCCGGAATGGTTTTGTGTTCCGTTTTCATTTTGGAATCGCCCAGTTTGAGCGCGATTAGCGCCTCTCGGTCCACCAGATTGCAGGGTACGTCAGCCGGCGCAGCGAAAGCCAGCGCCGGGAAAATCGATGAAGCGAAAGATAATGCAAGAAGACTGTGGCGCATGTTTAGCTCGAAAAAGGTGATAAAAAACGAACACAACTGGAAACAGGCCTAAACGCTTGTCGCCATCTTAAAAACAAACGATCAATTCGTGTGCGAGTGTCATACCTCCGTGCGAGATAATGCTTGGCGAAACCACAGCCGGCCCGAGGAGACGAAAAGCAAGTACAGGGCAGAAAAATTGAGCGCAGGCGCAATTCCTACGCTAAGGTACTCAAATCCTGTTAGGCCCCGCGAAAACACCACCTGCAAAACAAGGCTCGCTACGGCGAACATGAGCTTGGTGATACGCGCCCAGTTTCTGTTGCGCGCGATCTTGACGTTTAAATATCCACCGAAAATATATGCCAGAATCGGAATAGCCAGGCCAAAAATAGCCGGGCCACGCGCTGCCGGATCCGTCGGCAGGGCGCTGACAGCGCCGGGCAGGAACAACACGTACTGAACTACGGCGAGTGCGAGGCTCAGCCAGAGCAATTTCAAGGCCCAGCGGACTTCGGCTGGTGCCGGAATTTGAAACTCGCCGTCGATCTCGGCGTTATATGGTTCAGGTAGAGTAGTGTTGGCCATTGCTGAGCTGGGGAGTGGCGCGGCAATGCAGGTGAAGCGTCTTAAATTTATACCCTGCACGCGCTTTATTAAAAGCTAACGTATATATATTACTATTGGATGGGGGTGAGCAGCAAGCGTTTTCATGGCGTTCATCGGCCTTGTTACAACCATCGAAAAATCGGTCCCAAAATGAACAATTCGACATCCAGGCAAACATAGGTGCCAGGACGCGGGTCCCGTACAGATTAAGGTGGGCCGAAATGAGCCGCCGTGCCGAATTCGGCGCGCAATACCTCTACACCATCTCCGCCAGGAATCGGCATAGGGGATGGCTAGTAGATATCGGGTCGATTCGCATTTAACTTCCAGCGGTGCCTTTGCCGTCAGGGCACCCCATATCTCCTGATAGGCGCCCTCGATAATCCGGCTTCTCAGCGTCAGTGCCGTTCCCGACTTGGTTTGCTTGGGTTCGCGATAGCTCGTTTCGACGTGCCAGCGGCGCTCATAGCACGCTGCGATATCGGCAGGCTTGTAGCGCTTTCGGTCTAGAAGCGAAGTCAGCCGCGCATGCTTTCGAGCGCGCTGGTCGATGATCGTTACCGCACGCGCTTGCCAGAACTCGGGCAGACGTTGGCACTTGGGGCGTGCTTGCGGCGAGATACGCATCTGCACCACGGCGCCGTCTGGAGTGCCCTCAACTACTTCCCATTTAGTGTTGGCCCTTGCCGGGATCACGAAATGGCGGTTGTTTCACGAGTCAATCCACACAAGATTTCGGCCGACAGAAAGCACTTATCGAATGCAATCGACGAGTTATCAGGAATCGACCACTCAAAGGGAAGATGCTGACCTGGACGCTCCCGATCCGGCGTTTCCTGGTTCTCTACGAGAAAATGAATCGCATCATCAAACAGCACGCAGGTTAACTGCCTCTGCGGGCGTACAGCTGTCCATACAAAAATGCCGTCCAGTCTTAACTGAACGGCATTGGCCTGCAGGGGCACCATTTTTTTGCAAACGTGGTTCAGTGCATCAGGCTGCGATGGCCACGTCTTCCTCGGCGTTCACGCTGGCCGCCACCGGCTGGCGAATCAGGTAATCGAAGGCGCTCAGCGCCGCTTTCGATCCTTCCCCCGCGGCGATGACGATCTGCTTGTACGGCACGGTCGTGACGTCCCCGGCCGCAAACACGCCCGGCAGGCTGGTATGGCATTTCGCGTCGACCACGATTTCGCCGAATTTGCTCAATTCCACCGTCCCTTTCAGAAATTCAGTGTTCGGCACCAGGCCGATTTGCACGAACACGCCTTCCAGTTCGACGTGGTGGAGCGCATTCGTCACGCGGTCCTTGTAGCTCAGGCCGTTAACTTTCTGGCCATCGCCGGTAATTTCAGTGGTCTGCGCGTTCACATGGATGTCGACGTTGTTCAGGCTCTTGAGCTTGTTGACCAGTACCGCATCGGCCTTGAGCGCATCGGCAAATTCGACCACCGTGACATGCTGCACGATGCCGGCCAGATCGATGGCCGCTTCCACGCCCGAGTTACCGCCGCCGATGACCGCGACGCGCTTACCCTTGAACAGGGGACCGTCGCAGTGCGGGCAGTAGGCCACGCCCTTGTTCTTGTATTGCGCCTCGCCCGGCACGTTCACATTGCGCCAGCGTGCCCCGGTCGACAGGATCACGCTGCGCGACTTGAGCACGCCGCCATTGTTCAAATGCACTTCAATCAGGCCGCCCGGCGTTCCCGCCGGCACGATGCGCTCGGCCCGCTGCAGGTTCATGATGTCCACTTCGTAATGACGCACCTGCGCTTCGAGCGCCGTGGCGAATTTCGGACCGTCGGTCTCCAGCACCGAGATGTAATTCTCGATGGACATGGTGTCGTTGACCTGCCCGCCGAAGCGCTCGGCCGCCACGCCCACGCGGATGCCCTTGCGCGCCGCGTACACGGCCGCGGCCGCGCCGGCCGGGCCACCGCCCACCACCAGCATGTCGTAGGGGGCTTTGTCATTGAGCCTGGCCGCTTCACGGCTGGCCGAATGCACGTCCAGCTTGGCGACGATCTCTTCCAGGGTCATGCGGCCGGAGCCGAACAGGCTGTCGTTGTTGAACACCATCGGCACCGCCATCACCTGGCGCGCCTCGACCTCGGCCGGGAACATGCCGCCGTCGATGATGGTGGCGCTGATGTTCGGGTTGTAGATCGCCATCAGTGTCGCTGCCTGCACCACGTCGGGGCAGTTATGGCAGGACAGGGACATGTACACCTCGACATCCATCACGCTGTCGAGCGCCCTGATCTGTTCGATGAGCTCGGGCGCCACCTTGGGCGGATGGCCCCCGGTCCACAGCAAGGCCAGCACCAGCGAAGTGAACTCGTGGCCGAGCGGAATGGCGGCAAAGCGCACGCCCTCGCGCTCGCCCTGTCTGGCGATCACGAACGACGGGGTGCGCTCATCCGTGCCCGACTCGTCGACGCTGACCTTATCCGACAGGCTCGCGATCTCGGCCAGCAGCGCGCGCAGCTCGGCGCTCTTGTCGCTGGCGTCGAGCGTGGCGATGAGTTCAATCGGAGCGCGCAGGTTCTGCAAATAGCCCTGCAACTGAGTTTTCAAGGTGGCGTCGAGCATGATGGTATCCGTATAAAAGTACTGCTGAGTTAAACGCGCGCGCTGGGGAAGGAGGCGCGCGGCGCCATCCCTCCCGCTTGCAACGCTTTAGATCTTGCCGACCAGGTCCAGCGACGGGGTCAGGGTCTTGGCGCCTTCATTCCACTTGGCCGGGCACACCTGGCCTGGGTTGTTGGCAACGAATTGGGCAGCCTTCAGCTTGCGCAGGGTTTCTTTCACATCGCGTGCGATGGCGTTGTCATGCACTTCCAGGGTCTTGATGACGCCTTCCGGATTGATGATGAAGGTGCCGCGCAGCGCCAGGCCTTCTTCGTCGATGTGCACGCCGAAGCCGCGGGTCAGCTGGTGGGTTGGATCGCCGACCAGCGGGAACTGGGCCTTGCCCACGGCTGGCGAGGTTTCGTGCCACACCTTGTGCGAGAAGTGGGTGTCGGTGGTGACGATGTACACCTCGGCGTTGGCCTTCTGGAACTCGGCGTAGTTGTCGGCCGCGTCTTCCACCTCGGTAGGGCAGTTGAAGGTGAACGCAGCAGGCATGAAGATCAGGACCGACCACTTGCCCTTCAGGGACTCGTTGGAAACTTCAACGAACTTACCGTTGTGGAAAGCCTGGGCTTTGAAGGCAGGAACTTGAGTATTGATCAGGGACATGGGATTTCCTCTTGCGCTATGTGTCGGTTAATAAAAACTATCGAATGAGTGAAACTCATTGCATATAATGATACGACAAGATGGACCGCGCTTCGATTGTTTCTATTAATCGCCCTGATTGAAAATCCTATCGGCACGCGGCGCGGCCGATGCTGCAATGCTGACAAGAACTTGATTCTGTGGAAGAATTCAGCGTCAACTTTAAAAGGAAGCCAATAATGCAGTTATCTAAACGAATGGCGGCGGAAACGCTGGGCACTTTCTGGCTGGTGCTGGGGGGCTGCGGCAGTGCTGTGCTGGCGGCCGGTTTTCCCCAGCTTGGTATCGGTTTTCACGGCGTCGCGCTGGCGTTCGGCCTGACGGTATTGACGATGGCGTTTGCGATCGGCCATATTTCCGGCTGCCATTTGAATCCTGCGGTCACGCTCGGCCTGTGTACGGCCGGCCGTTTTCCCAAGGCCGAAGTGCTGCCCTACTGGGTCGCGCAAGTGGTGGGCGCCTGCCTTGCCGCGGCGGTGCTGTATCTGATCGCAAGTGGCAAGCCCGGCTTTGAAATGGGCGGTTTCGCAGCCAATGGCTATGGGGAACTTTCGCCCGGCAAGTACTCGATGGTGGCCGCCCTGGTATGCGAACTGGTGCTCACCTTCGTCTTCCTGATGGTGATTCTGGGCGCCACCGATCGGCGTGCGGCGGCCGGTTTCGCGCCGATTGCCATCGGCCTGTGCCTGACGCTGATTCACCTGATCAGCATTCCGGTCACCAATACCTCGGTCAATCCCGCCCGCAGCACCAGCCAGGCCCTGTTCGCCGGCGGCGCGTATGTGCCGCAGCTGTGGCTGTTCTGGCTGGCGCCGCTGGCCGGCGCCGCACTGGCGGGGATCGTGTACACGGCCCTGTTTGCAGAAAAGCGCTGAGCCGCGCCGGGCGCCATGTCGCTTTGAAGATTTGTCAAACACGTCAGAAGCCGCGTAGAATGCGGCTATCGCGGGTGTAGCTCAATGGTAGAGCAGAAGCTTCCCAAGC
>CAMLIL010000084.1 GCA_946480015.1 uncultured Oxalobacteraceae bacterium
GCATACGTGGCCGGCACATCGCCCGGCTGCATCGGCAGGAAGTTCATCTGCGCGGTCACGCCGCTGACTTTTTCAATCGTCTTGATGAATTCCAGCACCGTCACCGGCTGGTGGTTGCCGATGTTGAACACTGCATGCGGCGCTGCCGTGCCGGTGGCCGGCGTCGGCTTGAACAGCAGCCGCACCACGCCTTCGACGATATCGTCGATATAGGTGAAGTCGCGCGTGAGCTTGCCTTCGGCGAACACTGGAATCGGCTCGCCCTTGAGCATTTTCTGAGTAAAGCTGAAGTACGCCATGTCCGGCCGGCCCCAAGGTCCATACACCGTGAAAAAGCGCAGGCCGGTGGTCGGCAGCTTGAACAGATGGCTGTAGGAATGGGCCATCAGCTCATTGGATTTCTTGGTCGCCGCGTACAGCGAGACCGGGTGGTCGACCCGGTCGCTTTCGCTGAACGGCACCTTGGCGTTCTGGCCGTACACGCTGCTGCTGCTGGCGTACAGCAGGTGCTGAACCTGATGCTGGCGGCAGGCTTCGAGCATATTGCCGAAGCCGACCAGATTGGACTGGATGTACGCCGCCGGATTGTCGATCGAATAGCGCACGCCGGCCTGGGCGGCCAGGTGCACGACCAGGGTTGGCTTGACCTGGTCGAACAGCGCCGTCACCTGGGCGGTATCGGCCAGTTCGACGGTCAGGCAGTCGACGCCGGCGGGAACCAGCAGCGCCTGCACGCGGTCATGCTTGAGCTGGGGCGTGTAGTAGTCGTTGAAGTTATCGCAGCCAACCACCTTGTGTCCCATGGCGGCCAGGCGGGCTGCCACGAAACTGCCGACAAAGCCGGCCGCGCCCGTCACCAGGACCGTGTGCTGGCCGTCCGTCATACGCGCGCTTCCTTGCTCAGGCGGCCGATGCCTTCATAACGCAGGCCGGCTGCCGACACGGTTTCCGGATCATAGATGTTGCGGCCGTCGAAGATGGCCTTGCTGCGCAGGACCTGGGCCAGATCGGTGAAGTCGGGCGCGCGGAACTCCTTCCATTCGGTCACCAGGACCAGCGCATCGGCGTCCTGCGCGGCTTGCCTGGCCGAAGCGGCCAGCACCAGCGACTGGGCCAGGCGCGCTTCGCCATGCTCGGCTGCCAGCACGCGCCGGGCTTCGTCGCTGGCGACCGGATCGTAGGCGCGCACCTGGGCGCCGGCGGCGAACAGCGCGCGGATCAGCACCAGGCTGGGCGCTTCGCGCATGTCGTCGGTGTTCGGTTTAAACGACAAGCCCCACAGCGCGATGGTCTTGCCTTTCAGGCCGGCGGCGCCGCCATAGAAGCGGCACAGCTTGTTGAACAACACATTTTTCTGGTTGTCGTTGACCGTTTCGGTGGCGTTGAGCACGTGCAGCTGCTGGTCCAGGGTCGAGGCGGTCTTGATCAGCGCCTTGACGTCCTTGGGGAAGCAGGAGCCGCCGTAGCCCATGCCGGCGTACAAAAATTGCGGGCCGATGCGGGCATCCAGGCCCATGCCCAGGCGGACCGCCTCGATGTCGGCGCCCAGCACTTCGGCCAGGTTGGCCAGTTCGTTCATGAAGCTGATCCGGGTGGCCAGCATGGCGTTGGCGGCGTACTTGGTCAATTCGGCGCTGCGGATGTCCATTTCCACCAGTTTTTCGTGGTTGCGGCTGAACGGGCCGTACAGCTGGCGCATCAGCTTGGTGGCGCGCGCATCGTCGCTGCCGACCACGATGCGGTCCGGCTTCATGAAGTCTTCAATGGCCGCGCCTTCCTTGAGAAATTCGGGATTGCTGCACACGGCGAAGTTGACCTCGACGCCGCGCTTGGCCAGTTCGCCGGCGATGGCGGCGCTGACCTTGTCAGCGGTACCGACCGGGACAGTCGACTTGTCGACCACCACCAGCGGCTTGTTGATGCGCTGGCCGATGCTGCGCGCAGCCGACAGGATGTGGGTAAGGTCGGCGCTGCCATCCTCATCCGGTGGCGTGCCAACCGCCAGGAAAATCACCTCCGCATGGGCTACCGCTTCATCATAGCTGGTGGAAAACAGCAGGCGGCCGACCGCCGCGTTGCGGGTCACAAGTGCATCCAGGCCCGGCTCATGAATGGGAATCTCACCACGATTGAGCATGTCGATCTTGCGGGCGTCAACATCGAGGCATAAAACCGTATTGCCGACGTCGGCGAAGCAGGCTCCAGAAACCAGGCCGACGTAACCTGTACCGATGATAGTGATTTTCATAGCGTGATTTTCTAAGTAGTGGGGATGGTGCAACGCTGACCCGACAATCCGGTGTGCAGGGCGCGGCATCGAACCGCAAGCCGTTATCCAAAGGAAACGACACTTTAACGCGATTATGCGGATAGTTGGGTGGTTTCAGCAAGCTCCTGAGCCTTTGCACCACAACCAAGCAAGCGTGGCTTTTTCATGGCTTCGAAATATCGCTGCCTCAGCATTATATTTTCAATTTTGACATCAGCAAATCACGCCGGAGTGCGCTTCGCGGTTTTTGGCACAATGTCAAAACGGTGTAATCGATGGCGTCGATGCGTCCCTTGCCGACTGGAGCGGTGGATCGATCCGGAACGGCGGTGGCAAGCCTTGCTTTTCCAGAATAGCCTGGCCCAGCAGGCGGCCGCCAGGGACGGATAAGTGACCGTAATCGTAATACAGCTGTTCGCCGCCGGCGCTATGGGTGGAACAGACGCCGTTGGGGCACAGGTAGCTGGTGGCATCGAAATACGTCACCCCGGAATGTGTGTGCGCAAACTGTTGCAGCTTCTCGTTCATGGCTGCCACGTGCTCGTCCATTGGAAGGTGCAGCGGATCGCAGCGGCGCCATGGGTAGGTGAGCGCCTTGGCGGCGCACAGGCGGTCGAAATCATTGAATAGGGGGATGCGCCCAATTAACACGACCTGTTTCCCTTGCTTCGTCAAGCGCTCGACTGTGGCGAAAAAGCGCTCGATGAATACGGTCGAGCGGTCTTGGTACACTGTCCATGCGGCGGCGATGATGACGACGCCGGTCGACTTGAGCACTTCGGCTATCACCTGCTGCGATGCCAGGCAATACGGCGCGCGCGCCTGATCGACGAAGCCGTCCACTGGACCGAGTACCGGTGCGCACGTTCCCGCCGACAGGTTACGGACACTATACCCGCCCCGGCGTGCGAACTCGTCCACCATCCCGACGTAGTGCGCCGCATTGGAATCCCCCCACAACAGCACCGATGGCGGCTGCCCGGCCGCCGCCTCCCGGTTCAGTATGCAGCGGGGATCGGCGCCGTCTTTCTCAACCAGGACCTTGCGCATGCACACGTAATCAAAATCGGTCGGCGCGTGATCGTTGGCGCGCACCTTGGCCAAGCGGTCGTGGTAACCGGTATCGAGAACGCGGTTGATCAATGCCTGCGGATAGACCACGGCCAGTGCGAGCACGCCGACGGCCATGGTCGCCACACCATAGCCACCAAAAATGGCGCGCCAACGGCCGGCCGGCACTGTCCGGAATGGCTGTTCGATCAGCGCATACGTCAGCCAGGCCAGCAGCAGCGTGAGCAGGAAAATCGCGGTACCACTCGCCAGGCCCGGTTGACCGTAGCCGTAGCGGTAGAACGCCAACAGCGGCCAGTGCCACAGATAGGCTGAGTACGAGACCTGCCCGACAGCGCGCAGCGGCCGCCAGCGCAGCAGGTGCGGCACGCCGGCCTGATCCATGTGGCCGGACAGGAGCAGCAAGGCGGTACCGGCGGCGGGCAGCATGGCGCGCAGGCCGGGGAAAACTTGAGTTTCCTCGAGCCAGCAGAATGCTGCAAGCAGGCACACAGCGCCGAGGTAGCCGAACGGCTGCGCGAGCCTGGCTGGAAGGCGCAGGTGGACCCGCCGCTCGATCGCGAGTGCCACGATGGCCCCGGCGAGCAATTCGCCGGCACGCGACGGCAGCATGTAATACGCAAATGACGGCTTGTAGGCGAACAGGAATTGGCCCAGTACGTAGGACGCCAGCGCGGTGGTGCCGACCAGGAGCAGCAGAGCCCGGGTGCCCAGCGGGCGATAGAGAAACATCAGCACCAACGGCCAGATCAGATAAAACTGTTCTTCCACCCCGAGCGACCACAAGTGCAGCAGCGGCAGCTCGGCACTGCTCTGGGCGAAATATCCGGTGTCCCGAAAAAAAGTGTAGTACACATTGGTCAGCGAACCCAGCGACCACAGACCGGCCTTGCCGGCCGCGACGGCATCTTCTGGCAGCAACAAGACCTGTGCAGCAAGAACCGTCACCAGCACCACGACCAGCATCGCCGGGGCAATCCGTTTAATGCGGCGGCAGTAAAAGTCGCGCAGCGAGAATCGGCCCGCGTCGAGATCCTGCGCGATCTTTCCGGTAATGAGGAAACCCGACAGGACGAAAAAGATATCGACCCCCACGAAGCCGCCGGGCAAGAGGGATTTCTCAATATGGAAGAGGATGACCGCCAGCACCGCAACCGCGCGGAGACCGTCGATATCCCGGCGATAGGAACGTTCCCGCACGACGTCAGCGATCAGCAAACGAGGAAAGGCGCAGGCGGCCGGTCTGGCGCTTGCCACTCCGACGCTGCGCGCCGATGCGCAGTACCGTGTTGCCGAGGGCGGCGGGGCAGGCTCCAGCAAGCGGTCCGGCAGCGCCGGTCATCGTGGTCATCATAGTGCGGTTCTTTTTACGGGGGAGCCAGCGCGAAGGGATGCTGCCAAACGGTGATGAAGCCTGCATGGCACTCCGCCGCCGTGGCGCCAATCGTCAAGGGTTGATGCTGAAAACAGGACAGAGGCTCTTACAAGCAAAATTCAGTTGCGAGGAACCAACCCACCTCTCTGAAAGTTGCATGGGGTTCACACTTTTCGAGTATGATTACGTAGAATTATACTTTCAATTTTTGCATCAGTAAACAAAGCAACTCTTTTACTGCAGGGCAAAAAAACTGATCCCAGCGCCGGCCTACCATTCGCGCGCGCCGCTTACTTCCAATACGATGAAGCTGCTCACCTTCAGTACGCTCTACCCCAATATAGAACAGCCCAATCACGGCATTTTTGTGGAAACCCGGCTGCGCTACCTGATCGCCAGCGGCCAGGTGAGCTCGCGCGTGGTAGCGCCTGTTCCCTGGTTCCCATCAGGCAATCGCCGTTTTGGCAGCTACAGCGCGTTCGCCCGCGTGCCGCGCGCCGAGTCGCGCCATGGCATTGCGATCACCCATCCGCGCTATCCCTTGATTCCGAAAATCGGCATGGCTGCCGCGCCGGCGTTGATGGCGCGCGCCGCCCGCGCCGAGATCGGCCGCATCATCGATGAAGGCTACGACTTCGACGTCATCGATGCGCATTATTTTTACCCGGACGGCGTGGCCGCCGTTATGCTGGGCAAGTATTTCAACAAGCCGGTGACGATTACCGCGCGCGGTACCGATATCAACCTCATTCCCCAGTTTCCCTTGCCGCGCAAGATGATCCTGTGGGCGGCAAACAACGCCAAGGGCTTGATCACGGTGTGCAATGCGCTCAAGGATGAAATGGTGCAGCTGGGCGTGGCGGCCGACACCATCACGCCACTGCGCAACGGGGTCGATCTGCAGCGCTTCGCCCCGGCCGACCGTGCCGCCGCGCGCGCGGCCCTTGGCCTGACCCACTTCACCCTGCTGTCGGTCGGCCTGCTCGACCCGCGCAAGGGCCATGACCTGGTGATCAAGGCGCTGGTGCACCTGCCCGGCGTACGCCTGATGATCGCGGGCACGGGGCCGGAAAAGCGCGCGCTGGAAAACCTGGCCGAGCAGCTGGGCGTAACCGAGCGCGTGACCTTTCTGGGTGGTGTGCCGCAAGTTCAGCTGGCCAACTATTACAACGCCGCCGATGTGCTGGTGCTGGCCTCGAGCCGCGAAGGCTGGGCCAATGTGCTGCTCGAATCGATGGCTTGCGGCACGCCGGTGGTGGCCAGCAATGTGTGGGGCACGCCGGAAGTGGTGGCCGCGCCGGAAGCTGGCCTGCTGATGCGCGAGCGCACGCCGAGCGCGCTGGCGGACGCCGTCGGCATGCTGCGCGCGCAATACCCGGACCACCAGGCCACGCGCCGCTATGCCGAACGGTTCAGCTGGGATGCAACCACCCAGGGCCAGATCGACCTGTTCCAGAAGATCATCGTGGGGGCGGCGTGAAGATTTTGTACCATCACCGCACCCGCTCGAAGGACGGTCAGTACGTCCACATCGAGGAAATGATCCATTCCCTGCGCACGCTGGGCCATGAAGTGGTCATCGTGGCGCCGCCTTCGGCCGAGAAGGAAGACTTCGGTTCGGATGCCGGCCCGGTGGCGCTGCTCAAGCGCTTCATGCCCAAGGCGCTCTACGAACTGCTGGAACTGGCCTACTCCCTGGTGGCGTACCGCCGCCTGGTGAAAGCGGTGCGCGAGCACAAGCCGGACGTTTTCTACGAACGCTACAACCTGTACCTGCCGGCCGGTATCTGGCTGGCGCGCAAGTTCAAGCTGCCGATGCTGCTGGAAGTGAACGCACCGCTGATGGAAGAGCGCGCCCGCCACGACGGCCTGGCCTTGATGGGCCTGGCGCGCTGGTCGCAGCGCTATGCATGGCGCAATGCCGACCTGGTGTTGCCGGTCACGGCGGTGCTGGGCGACATCGTCGCTTCCTATGGCGTTCCGCGCGAAAAAATCGTGGTGATCCCGAACGGCATCAATCCCGAACACTTCGCCAAGGCGCCCGACAATACCCAGGCCAAGCGCACCCTGGGGCTCGAGGGCAAGCTGGTGCTTGGCTTTACCGGCTTCGTGCGCGACTGGAACCGGCTCGACAAGGTGATTACCATGATCGCCAAGGATCGGCCGGAATCGGAACGTTTCCTGCTGGTGGTGGGCGATGGTCCTGCGCGGGCCGCGCTGGAGCAGCAGGCGCGCGCACTCAAGATCGAACACCGGGTCCGCTTTACCGGCGTGGTGGGACGCGACCAGGTGCCGCTGTATGTGGCGGCCTTTGACATCGCGCTGCAGCCGGGCGTGGTGGCCTATGCCTCGCCCCTGAAGCTGTTTGAATACCTGTATTTGGGCAAGGCGATCGTCGGTCCGGCCCAGCCGAACATTCAGGAAATCCTGGCGCACGAGCACAACGCGGTGCTGTTCGACCCGGTCGACGACGACGGCATGGCTGGCGCGATCGACCGGCTGAGCGAAGACGCGGCGTTGCGCACCAGGGTCGCACGCAACGCCCAGGCGACGATTGTCGAGCAGAAGCTCACCTGGCATGCGAACGCCGAACGCGTCATCGGCCTGTTCCGCAGATTGGCGCAACGTGCGTGACGCGCTTCTCTTTCTGATCATCTTCGGATCGA
Organism: uncultured Oxalobacteraceae bacterium; assembly: GCA_946480015.1. Next base: position 7,382 of record CAMLIL010000084.1, read on the forward strand.
TTCCATTCATTTTCAAGCGCCCCGCGTGGGGCGCGCTGATGTTTACCTGGATCAGTCTCATGAACCCGCACCGGCTGTCCTACGGTGCGGCGTATGACTTTCCATTCGCGGCCCTGATTGCCGGCGTTACCTTGCTGAGCACGCTGATAAGCAGGGAACCGAAGCGCATTCCGATGACGCCGGTGGTGGTGCTCCTGCTGATCTTTGCCGCTTTTATGACGCTCACCAGCTTTTTTGCCTTGGAGCCCCTGCTGGTCTGGCGCGAATGGAATCGCGTGATAAAGACGCTGTTCATGGTATTGCTGTCGGCCGTCGTGCTCAACACCGAAAAAGACGTCAAGCATCTGGCCGTTGTCATCGCGCTTTCGCTCGGGATTTACGGGCTGAAGGGCGGCTTGTTCACACTGGCGTCCGGCGGCAGCTATCGGGTGTACGGGCCGGAGGGCAGCTATATCGCCGAGAATAATTCGATGGCGCTGGCACTGGTGATGACGCTGCCGCTGATCTGGTACATGCGCTCCATGGTCAGCAATCGCATCTTGAAATTGGCGGTGGTCGGAATGACCTTGTTTACCGTCATTTCGACAATGGGATCCTACTCGCGGGGCGCCCTGGTGGGCGGCGCCATGATGCTGGGTTTTCTCTGGCTGAAGAGCGAGCGGAAATTAGGCGGACTGATCGCTATTGCGGTGGTGGTGGCGGTGGTGGCGACCGTGATGCCCGACCAATGGTTTGATCGCATGAATACCATTGGCGAATACAAGGAGGACGGCTCCGCACTGGGCCGCTTGAATGCCTGGAAATTCGCGATTAACGTCGCCAACGACAATGTGCTGGGCGGCGGCTACAACGTATTTTCTCAGAGAATGTTTTTCATCTATGCGCCAGATCCCCTGGACTACCACGTAGCGCACAGTATTTTCTTTCAGGTGCTGGGTGACCACGGCTATATCGGCCTGTTGATGTACCTCCTGCTGATGCCGCTGGCCTGGCGCAGCGGAAGCCGGATCATCAAACATGGCAAAGACAAGCCAGAACTGAAGTGGGCGGTCGACCTGTCCCGCATGTGCCAGGTGTCGATCGTCGGTTACGCTGTCGGCGGAGCATTTTTATCGCTGGCCTATTTCGACCTGTACTACGATATTTTGCTCTTGCTTGTACTCATGGATAAAATCATCCTGGGTACGGGCATGATGAAACAGACCGTCCCCGCCGCCGCTCACCGGCAACGGCCGCCCACATCGTCATTTCGCAGGCCATGAACTCAACTATCGCCAAAGGGCTGTTCACGCTGTTGTCGCCGGCCGGCCCGCGCGGCCGCCTGACCACGCTGCTGTTTCACAAGGTGCCTGAACGGGCCGACCCTCTCACCGAAGGCGAACTCGATCTGGCCCGTCTCGAGCAGATTCTCGACTTTCTGGCCGACATCGCGTGCGTGCTGCCGCTGGGCGAGGCGAGCGAACGCCTGATCAAGGGCACCTTGCCGCGGCGCGCCGTGGCGCTGACCTTTGACGACGGCTATGCGGAATGGATCGAGCATCTCAGCCCGGCGCTGCGCAAGCGCAATCTTCCGGCCACGTTTTTTGTCACCACCGGCCAGCTCGATGGCGGCGCCTTGTGGCACGAGCGCATCATCGCCGCCGTGCGCGCACTGCCCGAGCAGGGCGTGTCGCTCCCCTACGGCTTCGGCAGCTATGTGAACCTGTACGAGCACGAGCGCCGCGCCGGCCTGGTAGCCGATCTGCAGGAGCGCCTGAAATACGCCCCGTTGCAGGAACGCATGGGCGCCATCGAACTGCTGGAAGCCCAGGCGGTGCGCCCGATCGCTTTGCCGAAAATCTTCGATACGTCCTCCGTGCGCGCGCTGCACAGCCAGGGCTTCGAAATCGGCGCCCATACGATCCACCACCCCATCCTGAACGAGTGCACGCCGGCCCAGGCCAAGGCCGAGATCGGCGGCTGCAAGGAGGAGCTGGAAGCCATCATCGGCGCCCCAGTGCACCTGTTCGCCTACCCCAACGGGCGCCCGCACCAGGATTACAACGCCGGCCACGTGGCCCTCGTCAAGGCGTGCGGCTACAAGGCGGCGGTGGCCACCAGCGGCGGCGCCGCCAGCGCGGCCTCCGACATCTTCCAGCTGCCGCGCTTCAGCCCTTGGGGTTTGAGCAATGAGCGCATTGCCTACCAGCTCGCCCGCAACATCCGGACTCCGGAGCTACCGGTGCGCGCCAGCACGCCTGCCGCGGCCGATGTCCGCTGCCTGCTCATCGCCAGCACCTTTCCGCCGATCCATGGCGGCTCGGCCGTCGTCTACGAAAACCTGTGCCAGCATATGCCTGCCGGGAGCATCCGCGTGCTGACCGCCAGGAAGAATTACCTGAACAATCAGGAAATCGAGGGCTGGCGCGAGCACGATGCCGCCGCGCCGTTTCCGATCGAGCGCATCGACCTGCTGCGCCCCTTGATGGCCCCGCCGCCGGCCAATCTGGCCGTCTCCGGCAGCCGCCTGCTGCTGCAGGACCTGCCCCTGTACATGAGCACCCTGCGCGCTGCGGCACGCACCGTGCGCGAACACAAAATCAATGTGATCTGCGTCGGCGAACTGGTGACCGGCAGCTGGTTGGGCATCGCGTTGAAAAAACTGTTCGGCTGCAAACTGATCATCTACGTCCACGGTGAGGAAATCACTACCGCCACCGGTGGCCGCCTCCACGGCAACAAGCGCCGCGCCTACCTGCAGGCCGCCGACAAGGTCGTGGCGGTCAGCTCCTTCACCTGCGATGCGCTGACCGAACACATGGGCGTGCGCCCGGAAGCGATTTCGCTGATCCAGAACGGGGTCGATACCGCGCGCTTCACGCCGGGACCGGCCGATCCGGCGCTGATCGCCAAGCATCAGCTGCACGGTAAGAAAGTCGTGCTCACCGTTGGGCGCCTGGTCCACCGCAAGGGCGCCGACATGGCGGTGCGCGCCATGGCGCACGTGGTGCGCGCGCGGCCGGACGTGCATTACCTGATCGTGGGCGATGGCGAAATCCGCGCGGAACTCGAACAGATCATCGCGGCTGAACAACTGGGCGCGCATGTGACCGTGGTGGGCAAGGTCAGCGAGGCCGAACTGCTGGCCTACCTGCGCCTGTGCGACCTGTTCCTGATGCCCAACCGTACCATGCCGGATGGCGACACCGAAGGCTTCGGCTTGGTATTTCGCGAAGCCAATGCCTGCCGCAAGCCGGTCATCGGCGGGCGCGCCGGCGGCGTGGTGGAGGCGGTGGTCGATGGCGAGACCGGGTTCCTGGTGGATGGCAACAAGCCGGAAGAGATTGCCGCCACGGTAATCAAGCTCCTGTCGGACCCGGCGCTGGCCGAGCGCATGAGCGCCAATGGCCTGCGCCTGGCGCAGGCGAACAACACCGCCTCGGTGGCCAGGCAGTTCTTGAAAACCTGCGAGCGGCTGCTGAGCGAATACGCTCCCTGAACACGCACGGCACGGGTCCACGATCGTCACATCCCGGTCACGAATGGGGCCGGGTTGGGGACAGATCCGGAGTGCATTGCGCCGGGCGCACCGACGGGAAGACGGCGCCGATCAGGGCACGGTAAAACTTGACGCGCCGCTCGGTCAGCTCGGCGAGCACCAGAGCCGAGACGCCCAGCGCCAGGTAAAACAGCCACGGCGACTGCTGGATAGTTGGCGACTGCCGCAGCAGCACCAGCAGCGGACCATGGAACACGTACAGGGTAAAAGTACAGCCGGCAACATAACGGATCGGACGCTGCAGGTAGCGCAGCCAGCGCAGTGACGGGCCCAATGATGCGATCGCGGTAAAGTGCAGCATGACCACCAGCCCCAGGACGATGTCGTACAGGAACTGGCTGGAATAATGCGCCCTCCAGGCGCCGGGAACATGGGCATACAGCCAGGCCCGCAGCACATCCGACACATTCATCCATGTGAGCGCCGCCCCCACGGCGAGCGACACCAGCAGCGCGTACCAGGCAAAGTCCGGGCGCAGAACGGGCAGGCGGCGGTACAGCAGGACGCCCATTGCCCACACCGGAAGCAGCAGCAGAATCTTTGGACCTGCCAGCAGACCGGCCAGCAGCACCAGCGCAAGGCGCCATTTCGAGCGCACGAACGTCCAGATACCGAACAGGACGTAATACCAGACTTCGTAGTTGAGCGACCAGAACGGCGGGTTGAGCGGCGCGTTGACCTCCAGCGCTCCCGATTGGGCGATAAACAGCATGTTCGCGACGGTCCCCCAGCCTACGCTGCCCGGCCCCGCTGTTGCCGGAAAAACCAGGCAGATCCCGACCGCCACGATCAAGGCGGCGTAGGCCACCGGAAGGATGCGCGCGAGGCGGTGCTGCGCGTAGCCCGCCAGCGTCATTCCGGGAACGCTCGCCGCGTGCGCGATCACGTATCCGGACAAGACGAAGAAAACAACGACCGCTTCGTGCCCCGGCCACTTGATCTTGCTGTCCGGGAAATAGAGTGTCCAAGTGTGATACAACACCACGGCCACGGCCGCCAGAAAGCGCACCACATCGAGGTACAGCGACAGGCCGGCAGGAATTGCCCGGCCAGGGGCGGCCACGCTCACGAGATGCCTCGGGCGATCGATGCCACATCGCGCAAGGACCGCAGGGATGGATGCCCCCACAGCAGCGGGGCGACCGCCGCCAGCGCAGTCAGGCGCTGGCCCCGGCGCAGATACATGTACGCCAGGCTCAGCCTGCCCTGACGCAGCTTGGCGCGCCAGCCGCGCCGAATCCCGGCGCCGGCCGCGCGCACTTCCTCGTCGAGCGCTTCGAGCGTTGCGACGTAGGCACGCTGTGCGGCAACCGGATCCTTGCGCAAGGCGCTGCCCGGATAAATATAATAGACGGCCAGGGCTTGGTTCACCACGCCGCCCTTGCGGCTGGCGGCGTATAGCCGGATGAAGAAAAACAGGTCTTCGCCGATCTTGTGATTAAGCGGAAAGCCGCCCAGTTTCAGGAACATGGCGCGTGGTATCGATACGGTGCGGATTTCATTGAATCCGTCCGCGATGCATTCCTCAAAATCGGACGCGGCGATCGGAATTTCCACGGCTCCCGCGTGACGCGCCACCAGACTTCGACCGGCGGCACAGTCATTGATTGCCATTTGCAAGTGCGTTTCGTCCGGGGTGCGGTATTCCTGGTCGCCGAATAAGAAGTCGAGGTCCGGTTCGCGCTCGATCCAGCGCCCATGTGCGGCCAGGCGGTCGGGCATATACAGATCGTCGGCGTCCAGGAAGGCCAGCCAGGTTCCGCTGGCAAGCCGTGCGCCATGATTGCGCGCCGCCGATACGCCGGCATTGGCCTGGCGCACATAACGCACGCGCTCGCCGAAGCTGCGCGCCACGCTTTCCGAGTCATCCGTCGAGCCGTCGTCGATGACAATGAGTTCGTAGGCCGGCCAGGTTTGCGCCAACACCGATTCGATGGCCCGGCCCAGGGTGGCGCCGTTGTTGAAATTGGGGATAACGACGGAAAACGTGACGTTCTGGTGGCTCATCGGATAGCGAAACCGGTCGACCTGCGATTTGTAATTATAAAACAGTTTCCTGGCGTCATAACATTACACCAACACTTCGCGCGGCGCCGGATGCCCGAGAAAGGCGGTCGGGCTGGCGGACAGCCCATAGGCGCCGGATTGAAACACCACCACCAGGTCGCCCACATCGGCGCGGGGCAGCGCCATGGCGTCGGCCAGCAGGTCCAGCGGCGTGCACAGGGGGCCGACCACATGCACGGTCTCCAGCTCGCCCTGCATGCGGTTGCCGATGGCGACCGGGTAGTTCTTGCGGATCACCTGGCCGAAATTGCCCGAGGCCGCCAAATGGTGGTGCAGGCCGCCATCGGTCACCAGATACACCTGGCCGCGCGAGACTTTGCGGTCAATCACGCGGGCCACGTACACGCCCGCCTCCCCCACCAGATAGCGCCCGCATTCAAGCGCCACTTCAGCCTGCGGCAGCGCCGCGGCCACGCGCTCCAGCCATACGGCCAGGTTATCGGCCACCGGCGCCAGATCAAGCGGCGCTTCGCCGGGGAAGTAGGCAATCCCGAAGCCGCCGCCGATATTGAGGATGCGCGGCGCGCATGGGGCGTGCGCGCTGAGCGCCAGCGCCAGCTCGAACGTCTGGGTTTGGGCGGCGGCGATCGCCTCCGCTTTCAGGCTTTGCGAGCCGCTGAAGATGTGAAAGCCGTGGAAGTCCAGACTGAGCGCGCCGATGCGCTGGAGGAGCGCGGGAACCTGCTCGGCGTCGATGCCGAACTGCTTGGCGCCGCCGCCCATGCGCATGCCGGACGACTTCAATTCGAACGGCGGATTGACCCGCACCGCCACACGGGGGGCGATGCCGAGTGCGTCGCCCAGGCGCGCGGCCAGCTCGATTTCACGCACCGATTCGACATTGAGCAGCACGCCGGCGGCAATCGCCTGGCGCATTTCCGCTTCCGACTTGCCCGGGCCGGTCAGGCTCACGCGCTGCGCCGCGATCGGCGTGTCGAGCGCCACCGCCATCTCGCCGCCGGAGGCTACATCCAGGCCGTCGACCAGGCCGGCCATGTGCTGCACCAGGGCCGGCATCGGATTGGCCTTCACCGAATAGTGCAGCCTGAGCGCGGCCGGCAGCGCTGCGCGCAGCTGCTGCACGCGCGCGCTCAGGGCGGCCCGGTCATAGGCGTAGAACGGCGTGCTGCCGACCCGTTCGGCCAGCCGGGTGAGGGGAATCGCGCCGATCTGCAAGCAGTTGTCGCGGGTGGCGAACTGGGTGTGCGGCGCGTGGACCGGCTTGACGCTCATGCTGTTGGCTCGTCGTGGTTGAAGATGTCCGCCAGTGACTGGCGCAGGCTGCTGCGATCGATCTTGCCGTTCGGGTTGCGCGGCAAGGCATCGAGCGTGATTGTAATCCGGGCCGGCACCATGTAGGCAGGCAGCTGGCGCTGGCAGTACTTGCGCAGCTCGGCTTCGCGCGCAGGCTCGCCACTGGCCACCACCACCACTGCCTGGCCCAGCACCGGGTGCGCCACGCCGAAGGCCGCCGCTTCGGCCACCAGGCCACTGGCGTAGCAGGCTTCTTCAATTTCGGTGGGGCTGATGCGGTATCCGGACACCTTGATCAACTCGTCGGTGCGGCCGACGAAATACAGATAGCCTTGGGCGTCCATTTGCACGGTGTCGCCCGACCACACCGCCATCTCGGTCAAGGGCAGGGCCGGGTCCTGGCCGGGCAGTGGGCGAAAGCGCTCGGCAGTCTTGGCGGGATCGTTCCAGTAGCCCAGCGCCACCAGCGCGCCGCGGTGCACCAGTTCACCCGGCTCGCCGGGCCCGCAGGCGCTGCCGTCGGGGCGCACCACCAGGATCTCGGCGTTGGGAATGGCGCGGCCCATGGAAGTGGGGCGTTGATCGAGCTGGGACGGCGGCAGGTAGGTCGAGCGGAAGGCTTCGGTCAGGCCGTACATCAAAAACATCTCGGCCGCCGGCAAGGCCGCGCGCAGCGCCGCCAGGGTGGCACCCGGCATGGCGCCGCCCGAATTGGTCAGGTAGCGTAGCGAAGCGAGCGTCTCGGGGCCGGCCTGGGTGAACAGTGGCGCCAGCTGCGCCCACAGCGGCGGCACCGCGGCCAGTCCGGTGATACGCTCGCGGGCGATGGCGATCACGATATCGCGCGGCAGCAGGTGGTTCAGCAGCACCACCGTCGCGCCGCTCTTGAACGCTGTGGTCAACTGGCTCAAGCCGTAGTCAAACGACAGCGGCAGCACCGCCAGGATGCGGTCGTCCGGCGTGTTGCCCAGGTAGCCGGCGACGCTGGCCGCGCCGGCCACCAGATTGCGATGCGACAGGACCACGCCCTTGGGGCGGCCAGTGCTGCCCGAGGTGTACAGGATGGCGGCGACGTCTGCGTCGATACTGCGGTGCGGCGCAATGCCGGCAGCCGCATCGTCAGCGGCCGGCGCGCCATTCCAGGGCAATACCGGCAGGCCGCCGCAATCGGCTTTGGAAGTCTGCGCTCCGGCCAGCAGCACCGTACGCAGGTCCGGGCAACCGGCCAGCAGCGGCGCCAGCGCCGCCAGCCGCGGGGCCGACGTGAGCAGCACGCGCACATTGCAGTCGGTGAGGATATGCGCCACCTGGGCCGGTTTCAGCAGCGGATTGAGCGGCACGAACACCAGCCCGGCGTAGGCGGCCCCGAACATGGCCGCCACATTCTCCACGCGCTTCTCGAGGTAAATGGCGACGCGTTCGCGCGGTTTCAGTCCCTGCCGCAGCAGCACCTGGGCAGCCTGGCGCAGCGCGTCGGCCAGGGCGGCATAGCTGAGGCGCTCGGCCCCGTACACCAGCGCTTGCGCATCCGGGCTGCGCTCAGCGGCGCGCAATACCAGTTCGTGAATCAGCTCGCTCATCGCCTTCTACAGTTAACCTTCCGCCATCAAATTACGCCCCATGCGCGCGCCCGATCTTACCATTTCCACCTGCCTGCCGGCACTGCTTTTCCTTGCCAATGCCGGGCGGCGCTATACTACGCGCATGCCGCAGACTTCGCCCCCCCAGCCAGTACACGACCGCCCCCGCATTCCGCTCGCGCCGGTGCTGTCCGGCAGTTCGCTGGCGCGGTCGACGGCTGCGCGGCCGCCGTCGGTGCAGGACGCCGGCGCGCTATGGCACGTCACCAGCGGCCGCGTGGCCATCGCGCTGGCGCTGCGCGCGATGGGTGTGGGCGCCGGCCACACGGTGCTGGTGCCTGCCTTCCACAGCCCGGCCATGGTGCCACCGGTGCTGCTGTGCGGCGCCACCCCGGTGTTCTACCGCATCCACCCCGACACCAGCGTCGACCTGGACGACGTGGAGATCAAGCTGCATGGCGCGCGCGTGCTGATGGTCACCCATTATTTCGGCTTCCCGCAGGATATGACGACCATTCGCGCCTGGTGCGACCGGCGTGGCCTGCTGCTGCTCGAAGACTGCGCCCACTGCTGGTTCGGCCAGCATGGGGCGCGCCCGGTGGGCGCCTGGGGCGACTATGCGATCGCCAGCAGCATGAAGTTCTTTCCCATTTTCGAGGGCGGCGCCCTGATCAGCGCACGGCCGCAGGCAGCCGCTCCGGCGCTGCGCGGCGCCGGCTTGCGCTTTGAACTGAAGGCGACCTTGGCGGCCCTGGAATCGGCGTTTGCGTATGGACGTCTGGGCTGGCTGGACGCCCTGCTGTCGATTCCACTGCGCGTGCACGGCGCGCTGCGCCGGCGCCACAAGGCGCACGCGCCGCAGGGCGAGCCGCTGGCGCCTAGTTCCTCCGACAGTTCCTACGAACTCGAACCACGCTGGCTGGACAAACGAAGCTCGCTTTTTTCGCGCGCAGTAATCCGGCTCTCGTCCAAGCGCCGTATCTGCGCGCACCGCCGGCGCGCCTACCGCCGCCTGGAACAGGGGGTGCAAACCCTGCCTGGCGTGCGGCCGTTGCATCCCAGCCTGCCGGAGAGCGTGTGTCCGTGGGTGTTCCCGCTGCTGGCCGAGCAACCGGAAAAACTGGCCGGCGCCCTGCGCGCGGCCGGCCTGCCGATGCTGCGGTTCGGCGCCGAACTGTGGCCAGGCGTGGACGCCGCCACCTGTCCGGTAGCGCTACAGCTCGGGCGCAATGTGATCGGCCTGCCCTGCCACCAGGAGCTGCGCGACGGCGAGATCGACGCCATGCTGGCGGTCTTGCGGGCGGTGGCGTGAGCTGGCGCCTGATGCCGGCCAGCCAGCTGGCCGAGCAGCGCGCGCGCTGGAGCAGCCTGCACCAGGCCGGACCGGCGTGCGCCCTGCTGCACTACGATTTCGTCGCGCCCTTGCTGGCGCACTTCGGCAGCGGCCGCGAACTGCTGGCCTGCTACGAACAGGACGCCCGCACCCTGGCCATGGCCATCGTGACCCCATCCGGGCGCGCCGCCTGGCACACCTTCCAGCCCGCGCAGGCGCCGCTGGGCATCTGGCTGCAGGCGCCCGGCGCCGACCAGCAAGCCCTGCTGGCCAGCCTGCTTGCCGCGCTGCCGGGCTTGCCTCTGGTACTTGGCCTGACCCAGTGCGATCCCGATCTGCTGCCGCGCCCCCGCGACGGCGGCGCGCAAGCGACCACGGATTATCAGGACACCGCCCGCATCACGCTTGGCGCGAGCTTTCGCGACTATTGGGAAGGGCGCGGCAAGAACCTGCGCGCCAACCTGAAAAAGCAGCGCGCGCGTCTGGCCCGCGAAGGCGTCAGCGCGCGCCTGGAGGTTCTGCGCGACCCGGCCGGCGTCGCCGCCGCGGTGGCCGACTACGGCCGCCTGGAGAGCAGCGGCTGGAAGCAGGAAGCCGGCACCGCCGTGCATGCCGATAACCCGCAAGGGCGCTATTACCGCGCCATGCTCGAAGCGTTCTGCGCGCGCGGGGCCGGCGCCGTGTACCGCTATTGGTTCGGCGAGCGGCTGGCCGCCATGGACCTGTGCATCGAAGACGCGCAATGCCTGATTGTCTTGAAAACCACCTACGACGAATCGGTGGCGCAGGGTCTGTCACCCACTTTGCTGATGCGCGAAGAAGCCTGCCGCGCCCTGTTCGCAGAAGGCCGCTTCGCGCACATCGAGTTTTTTGGCAAGGTGATGCCCTGGCACCTGCGCTGGACCGACGAAGTACGCACCCAATACCATTTGAACCACTATCGCTGGCCACTGCTGCGCCGTGCCCACGCTGCATTGCGCGCGCGCCGCAGCGGCGTCGCCAGCTCCAATCCCCATACCGCAGCGGAGCCTTGACATGTATCTGAACGAAGTTAAAACCATCCTCATCGACGTACTGAGCCTGGGCCCGGAGTCGGCTGACTTGAGCGCCGGCTCGCCCCTGCTGGGCAGCTTGCCCGAACTCGATTCGATGGCAGTGGTCAGCCTGATCGGCGCGCTGGAAGAGCACTTCGGCATCACCGTGGCCGACGACGAAATCAACGCCAACGCCTTCGCCACCTTGGGCAGTCTGGAAGAATTCGTGCGGTTCAAGATGACCGCATGATGGCTGGGGCCGAGGCGTTCTTCCTTGCCGTGCAGGAGGACCAGCACGGCCCGCGCTATTGCCTGTACCACCCGGCGCAAGGCCAGTGCCGCGCCGCGCTGGTGTATCTGCATCCATTCGCCGAAGAGATGAACAAGTCGCGCCGCATGGCCGCGCTGCAGGCGCGCGCCTTGGCGGCGGTGGGCGTGGCAGTGCTGCAGATCGACCTGCTCGGCTGCGGCGACAGCAGCGGCGACTTCGGCGACGCCAGCTGGCAGGCCTGGCGCGATGACGTGGCGGCGGCCTGCGCCTGGCTGCGCGAGCGCACCGGGATCGAACCCGGGCTGTGGGGACTGCGCCTGGGCGCCCTGCTGGCGCTGGACTACGCCGCGAGCGCTGCCCGCGCCCCTGCGTGCCTGGTACTGTGGCAGGTCCCCGCCAACGGCGCGGCCTGCCTCACCCAATTCCTGCGCCTGCGCCTGGCCAGCGGCATGCTGGACGATGATACCGGCAAGACCGGCCAAAGCACGCAGGCCCTGCGCGCCGAACTTGCCGCCGGCGTCACCCTGGAAATCGCCGGCTACGCACTGGCGCCGCAACTGGCGCTGCCGATCGACGCCATCGATCCGGCGCCTCTGGCCTTCCGTGGCGGCCCGGTGGACTGGTTTGAAACGGGCACCGGCGCCGGCGGCGCGGTGAACCCGGGCGCGCAGAGACTGGCCGCGCAATGGCGCGCGCAACAGGTCGACGTGCGCATGCACTGCACCCCCGGCGCGCCCTTCTGGGCGACCCAGGAAAGCAGCGTCAACGACGCCCTGCTGGCCGCCACCACCGCCCTGTTTGCCGGGACCGCGCATGCCCATTGAAGAACGCGCCTTGCGCTTTACCTGCCAGGGCGAGCACCTGTACGGCGTGGCCAGCCTGCCCGCCAGCGCCGCCACGCGCGGGGTATTGATCGTCGTCGGCGGACCGCAATACCGCGCCGGCAGCCACCGTCAGTTCACCCTGCTCGCGCGCAGCCTGGCCGCCACCGGCATCCCGGCCATGCGCTTCGACTACCGTGGCATGGGCGACAGCGAAGGCCTGGGGCGCGATTTCGAGGCCGTGGCCGACGACCTGCGCGCGGCCATCGACTGCTTCATGGCCAGCGTGCCGAGCCTGCGCGAGGTGGTGTTGTGGGGCCTGTGCGACGCCGCCTCGGCGGCGATGATGTACGCCGCCGCCGATGCGCGGGTGGCTGGCCTGGCCGTGCTCAATCCCTGGGTGCGCACCGACAGCGGACTGGCCAAGGCCACGCTCAAGCATTATTACCGGGCGCGCTTGTTCGACGGCCGATTGTGGAAGAAGATCGCCAGCGGACGCTTCGATGTGCGCGCCGCGCTCAGTTCCTTACGCGATCAGCTGCGCGCTGTGCGAACGCCGCGGCAGGGCGCCGGCTGCGGCGCCGGGACACTGCCCGACCGCATGCACGCGGGGCTGACACGCTTCGCCGGTCCGGTCCTCGTGATCACCTGCGGCGCCGACTTGACCGCGCGCGAATTTCTCGACCTGTGCGCGGCCGACCCGGGCTGGAAGGCGGTTCTCGGCTCGCCGCGCGTGCGCCACGAACAGCTGGCGCTGGCCGACCATACCTGCTCGAGGCGCGCGTGGCGCGACCAGGTGGCCGCCTGGACCGCCGACTGGGTGCGCGCATGGTAGAGCGGGCGCCGTCACACGCGCGGTCTCAAGGGCGCACACACGCCGAAAAATCCTCGAACGCTCCGTAAGCCGGTTGATCGGGCCGCTGCGCTCCGCACAAATCGACCGGGGCCGACGCAGCGCTCGCGCGCCGGGGCGCCTCACCGTTCCAGGCGAAATCCAGCTCGGCCGGGCGGCGCAACAGCGAGCGCACCGGGTGCCACCCCGTGTACAGGGTGGCGATACTGGTGACCCGGTTATCCTGCGCGCGCACGATGCCGTTGTCGCGCGCGATGATCGGGCCGTCGATCAGGTTGCCCCGCAGGTCGGCGCTGCTGGTGGAAAAGCGCACGGCGATGCCGCCGGTATCGATCAGCGTATTGTGCTCGACCAGGCTGCGCGCGGCGCTGTTGAGGTAAATGCCCACGTCCGAGCACGAGGCGATCAGGTTGTCGCGAATGACGCTGTTTTCCTGCTCCACCACGCACTGGTTGTCGCGGCAGAAGGGTTTGCCGGTGGCGCCGCCGCCCAGCGACAGCCCGACGCTCTGCCCCGCCTGGCGCTGCAGACGGTGTTCGCACACCACCATGTTCTGGCGGAATACGTTACGCGCACCGGCACCCTTGGCAAAGCCGCCGTAGCTGACCTGGTTACCCAGGCTTTTCGAGATATCGGTGATCAGGTTGCGCTCGATGATCCAGTCGCTGGCCGCCACCAGATCGATCGGGACCACCGACAAAGTGGTGCTGCGTGGCGCGGTGTTGGTCAGCGTGTTATTGCGGATCAGGCCATGGTCCGGGAACAGATTTCCCGCCCGGTTGATTTTCAAGTGGGCGTTGAAGTCGACGATGGTGTTGTTGACTGCGGCGAAGTGATGGGCTGCGCCGACCACGTGCAGGGCATGTTCGCAATCGTCGTGGCGCCCGCACACCCCACGCATGTGCAGGTTTTCGAACGTCCAGTAGGGTGCCTCCACCAGGATACCTTCTACCGTGTCGATCTCCAGCAGCACCTCGCCCGGCTCATGCGCGCGCACGATGATGGGCGCGTCTGCGCGGCCGGGCTGGCTGGCCTTCAGGGTCTGGTCGACCCGGTAGCGGCCAGGCAGGAGGGTGATGACCTGACCCGCCCGCGTCCCGGCCAGCGCGGCACGCAATTGGTCGACGTTGCCAACTATCACGTCCACAGCGCCTGGGGCGCGCGGCGACGCTGCGGCCTGCGCTTGCGCGCCCAGCACGACCTTCAGTTCGGCCGGCAGTTCCAGCGTGCCGCGGTCCAGCGCCAGCAGGATACTCTGGGCGGTCTTGCCGATGGCGACGATGAGGCGGTTATGCCCCTGGCTGCGCTTCTCGACGTAAGGCGCCAGCGCGCGCGGCGCGATGCCGTAGCGCTGCAGAGTGAATACGGCGACGGCCGCGCCCAGCACGGCCAGAACCAGAATGAGTGCGGCCGCGCGGCGCCAGCGGGAGCCGGTTGACGCACCTCGTGGGGCGCGCATCAGTTGGGCTTGATCGCGTGACGGCTCATCAGATCGTACATGGTGGGGCGGCTGATGCCCAGCATTTCGGACGCCTTGACGATATTGCCGTCGGCGCGCGACAGCGCCTTGACGATGGCGGCGCTTTCGGCCTGGTCGCGCACCTGGCGCAGATTGAGCGGCGCGTCATCGTCGCTGGCCACGGCCAGGCCCAGGTCGTCGGCGCTGATGTGCGGGCCGTCGGCCATGATGACGGCGCGCTTGATGCAGTTTTCCATTTCACGCACATTGCCCGGCCAGCCGTAGCTGTCGATGGCTGCCAGGGCTTCCTGCGAAAAATGCAGGCCGGCGCGCGATTCGGAGGCGCTGAACTTGTTTTTGAAGTGATGCGCCAGCAAGGTGGCGTCGCCGTTGCGTGCACGCAGCGGCGGAATGGTGACGACGATTTCGGACAGGCGGTAATACAAGTCTTCGCGGAAGCGGCCGGTCGCGGCCAGTTCCTTCAGGTTCTGGTGGGTTGCGCAGACGATGCGCACGTCGACCGCAATCTCTTCATGCCCGCCGATGCGCTCAATGACGCGTTCCTGCAAGAAGCGCAGCAGCTTGGCTTGCAGCGACATCGGCAGGTCACCCACTTCGTCAAGGAAGAAGGTGCCGCCGTTGGCCAGCTCGACCTTGCCCTTGGTCTGCTTGGCCGCGCCGGTGAAGGCGCCTTTCTCGTAGCCGAACAGCTCGGACTCGAGCAGGTTTTCCGGAATCGCCGCGCAGTTGATCGCCATGAAGCGCTGGCCGGACCGCTGGCTCATCTGGTGCAGCGCGCGCGCCAGCACTTCCTTGCCGGTGCCGCTTTCGCCGAGCAGCATCACCGAGGCGGTGGTGGGCGCGACTTTCTCCATGCTGCGGCACACCTTGAGCATGCCGGGGTCGCGCGTGATCAGGCCGGCCATGGGCGAGTCGCTCTGCAGCTGCTGCATGCGGCGGTTTTCCTGCTGCAGGGCGTGCAGCATGAAGGCGCGCTGCAGCACCAGTCCCAGCACTTCCTGGTCGCACGGTTTCTGGTGGAAATCGTAGGCGCCCATGGCGATCGCCTTGACCGCGTTGGCGCGGTCCTGGTTGCCGGTCAGGACGATCACGCGGGTGGCGGGGGCCAGCGCCAGGATTTGCTGCAGGGTGGCCAAGCCTTCGGTGGCGCCGTCCGGGTCGGGCGGCAAGCCCAGGTCCATGGTCACCACCGCCGGTTCATGGCGGCGGATCTGGGCCAGCGCCGCTTCGCGGTCGCCCGCCACCACGACTTCGTATTCATCGAAACTCCAGCGCAGCTGCTTTTGCAGGCCCGGGTCGTCTTCGATGATCAGCAGTTTCATTTTTTGTTGTGTCACAACTCGTCCTCTGGCCGTCAGGCGGCAATATCCAGGTTTTGCGCTTCGCGCTGGTAAAGCGGCAAGATGGCATTGAAGGTGGTACCGGCGCCGGGCGTGCTCTGCACTTCCAGCGCACCGCCCAGCTCATTAATATATTCGCGGCTTTCGAACACGCCGATGCCCATGCCGGCCGACTTGGTCGACTCGAAGGGCTTGAACAGGCGTTCGCGCATGAATTCTTCGCTCATGCCCTCGCCGGTGTCGGTGATGACGATGTGGACCGCGGCGCCGCGCCGCAGCACACGGATGGTCACCCGCCCATCCTTGGGGGTGGCTTCGATGGCGTTCTGGATCAGGTGGCCCAGCACGCGTTCGAGACGGTCGTGGTCGGCCAGCACCTTCAGGCCGCCGTCGACCACCTCCAGCACCGGGTGGGGTTCAAAGGCATCCTTGAGGGCCAGCGCCTGGCGCACCACCTGGTCGATCACCAGCCCGACCGGCTGCTCGGGGGCGTCGGACCGGCCCAGCTTTTGCAGCAGCAGCTTCATCTTCTGGACCGAGTGGTTCACGGTGTCGAGCATGTCGCGCTGGAATTCCGGATTGTTGCGATGCTTTTCCGCGTTCGGAATCAGCAGGGACAGCTGCGAGACCAGGTTTTTCAGGTCATGCACGACGAAGGTCGACATGCGGTTGAACGACTCGAACTGGCGCGCCACCATCAGCGCGTTGGCGGCGTCTTCCTGGGCCAGGTAACTGGCTGCCTGACTGGCGGCAATTTTCAGCAGGTCGATCACTTCCCAGTTCAGGACAAGGTTGCTGCGCGGCTGGGTCAGCAGCATGAATCCGTACAGCCGGCCCTGCAGGATCAGCGGCACCAGCAGCCAGGCACGCGCAAAGCCTTCCAGCCAGGCCGGCATGGCGACCTGATCGTATTTTTCCGGGTCGGCGCGCATTTCATCGAGGTCGACCACCCATTGCTTGAGGGCCAGGAAACGGCAGAACGGCGAATCATCCGGTTCGCCGACGGTGGGCAAGGGCAGATTCCAGGCCGCCACCGGCTCGCAGGTGCCGGCCTCGCGTTGCAGCCACAGCGCGCCGCCCGGGCTTTCCACCAGCGCGGCCACCGCCTGGATGGTGCGCTCGCCCAGGCCGGGGCCGGATTCGGACAGCGTGCGCGTCAGGCCCAGCCATTCCTCGCGGTAGTCGTAGTTGTAGCTGTAAAAATGCTTGCTGATGAATACTTTGAGCCAGGCGCGGAAGGTGCCGGAAAACAGGATCACCACCAGCAGGATGACCGCGCCGACCAGGAAGGCCACCTGCATGACCGTGCCCCAGCTGCCGCCGACATAGCGCAGGTAGTAGCCGGCCGAGCCCATGGCCAGCAGGTAGATCGCCGAGCCGAACAGTGCCACCGAATGGAACATGACGCGGCGCGACACCACCAGTTCGGTCGACCAGGACGCGCTGCGCCCCATGGAAATGGCGATCAGCGGAACGGTCAGCGCGTTGACCACGCCGCGCGCGGCCCAGATGTCGGGATTGATCTGCTGGAACAGCATGCTGTCGCTGTACAGATAGAAATCGTAGGCGAACATGGCGCCCACGCCCAGGCAGATGAACTTCATGGCCCAGCGTTCCTGCGGCGGCTTGTTGCGGTACAGCTGCTCGACCAGCAGCATGCCCAGCACGGCGCCGCCAACGTGGGCGGCGACCGGCAGCAGCCCGATGGCGTCGGCGGGGCCGGCGGCGCCCAGGCCGGTGGCGGCGGCGATCAGAAACAGCAGGTAAAAGCAGGCGATGCCCCAGGCCGACGTTTTCAGCCCGAGCAGCGCGCTGGCGTCGCGGTTGCGGTAATCGCCCGCCAGGCTCATCAGGAAAAAGGTCCAGCCGGCGCTGCGCAGCACTTCCAGCACTTCGGCGCCGGCATGCAGAGCGCCCACCGGGGTGGCCTGCCAGCCGAGCATGGCGCACCACGCCGTGCTCAGGGCGCAGGCCAGCGCCAGCGCGCGCGCGCGCGGGCGGGCGCGCCACAGGGTGGCCAGCAGCGCGCCCAGCGCGGCGAACGCCAGGGCGGCAATCAGATAAGTAGCAGTGGCAATACTGGTCAAGGTCTAGTCCATCTCATGGCGCGCGGCCGCGTTTGTCGCAACCGGGCCTCGCTCCAGCACGGAGCGACGATCAGCGACCGCTGCGGAACAGCACGACTTTGAGCGTATCAATCAGAATCAGAATGTCGAGGAACAGACTGTTGTTCTTTACATAGTACAGATCGTACTGGAGTTTTTGCAATGCGTCATCAGCCGATGCGCCGTAGCCATAGCGCACCTGGGCCCAACCGGTGATGCCGGGCTTGATACTGTGGCGCACATTATAGAACGGCACCACTTCGATCAGTTGCTCGACGAAGTATGGCCGCTCGGGACGCGGGCCGACAAAGCTCATCTCGCCCTTGAACACATTGAGAATCTGCGGCAGCTCGTCGATCCGGGTCTTGCGGATGAAGTTACCGACGCGGGTGACGCGCGGATCGTTCTGGGCGGCCCATTGCGGCTTGCCGCCTTTTTCCGCATCGTTGCGCATGCTGCGGAACTTGAGCACCTTGAAGGTGTGGCCATCCTTGCCGACCCGCTCCTGCGAGTAGAAAATCGGCGAACGGTCTTCCAGGTAGATCAGCAAGGCGGTGACGAGCATGACCGGGAAGGTGGCGACCAGGATGATGCCGCTGCAGATCAGGTCGAACGCGCGCTTCATGAAGGTACGCATGAAACTCTGGTCGAAGCCGCCGCCGAACACCAGCCAGCTCGGCTGCAGGGAATCGACCCGGATCTGGCAGGTTTCGCGTTCGAAGAACGTGGCCGCGTCGGTGACCTTGATGCCTTGCAGCTTGCAGTCGAGCAGTTCCTTGATCGGGAAGCCACCGCGGCGGTTTTGCACCGACACCACGATTTCCTCGACATTGTGGGCCACCGCCAGGCTGGCCAGCGACTCGCCTTCACGCACTTTCAGCAGCTCGCCCATCGGCACACACACTTCTTCCGACGGGATCGAGATGTAGCCGGCGATATCGTATTTGTGATAGCTGGTGTTGCCGGCAGCCAGATCGCTGCATTCCTTGGCCAGCGGACCGCTGCCCAGGAACAGGATGCGCGATTCGAGGAAACGCAGTTCCGAGGTCTTGAAGAAAATGACGCGCGCGGTCAGGATGCCGGCGGCGGCGATGGTGAACACCAGCACCAGCACGCCACGGCCGAAGTACAGGTCCGGCGCGACATAGAACACCAGGGTCAGGATCACGAAACCCATGGCGAACGAGGGCATCAGCTTGAGGAAGAAGGGATTACGCAAGCCTTCGTCGAAATTGAGCTGGTACAGGCCCATGGCGCTCATGGAAAACACGATGGCG
>CAMLIL010000085.1 GCA_946480015.1 uncultured Oxalobacteraceae bacterium
AGCTGGGCGATACCGTAAGCTTCACTGACAAGCATTTGCGTGAACGCATCGGCACGGTCACCCGCATGAACACAAAAACCTACTCCTTGCTCTGCGATGGCGAGCAGTGGAGAGTGTCGCCGGGCCTATTGCGTAAAGTCGTCGACGTATAAAACGCCGGAACTGGCGAGCGGACATTTCAGCGAGAAGACTGGCGATCACTGCGAGATGGATGGGGACTTCGCCCCGCTTCTTATTGTTGAAAACCGAATTAGGTTGCATGCCTATGATGTCAGCAAAGCGCTTGACACTGAGGCCGGCCTTGTTCAGCTCACCAAGAAAATCGTCGTAGGTCACGGCGCGATTGGATCATCATTTAATGCTTTATCACATAAAACATGTGGCTCAAGGCGCAAAAACGCCGGCCCTGATTCCCACCCGTTGGCGCCGCAGGTAGGCTATCGACCTTTCGCGCATCGCCCCTCACCGCCTGCAGGTGTTGCAAACCCATCAAAAGTGATAGGAATGGTTCGAAGAAATCCTTTATCGATGTCGCAAGCCTGAAATTGGGTATAGAATTAATTAGTTAATTCACAATGTTGCAAGCATGCTCAATCGGGATCCCGCGCCTTTCCGTACCCGTATTTGATACCCAGTTTGAGGCACTCATCAGTTCGTCGTCAGCAGAGGAGTCCACATGGGATCCAGCGAGTCGGAAGGTGAAAAGCAAGCGGAACTGCTCCGGCGTTCCAAGATCTCGCCGCATCTGCTGGCGATGCTCGTCGATTGGGAGCGCCGCCAACGCAAAGAAACCCCGCCGCGCACCGCGGCCCCGCGCCCGGGCGACATCCCCGTGGTCGCCGTCCTGATCGAACTCGCGCTGCCGGATCCGGGCAAGCTCACGCAAGCCGGCTTCGTCGTCACCCATCTGTTTGCCAATGTCTACGCGGCCGAGGTGCCGCTCGACCGGCTTGAAGCGCTGGCCGATATCGATAGCGTCCTCCACATCCACCACGAAAAGACGACCAAGCCCGCACTCGACGATTCTATTCCCGAGATTCGCTGCAACACCGTCCGCAATCCCCATTTCCCTTTCACCGGTTCCAACAAATACACTGGGCTGGGCGTGGTCGTCGGGATTATCGATTCGGGAATCAATATCCTCCATCCGGTGTTCCGGCTACCCAACGACCAGACCAAATCGCGCATCCTGGCGATCCTCGATCAAACCCAGAGCCCGGCCGTCACGTTCACCAAAGCGCAGATCGAGGCAGCGATTGCCACCAGCACCCAGATCATCGTTCCCGGCGCCGGCACGCCGCGGGTGGAAACCGATATCAACGATCACAAGCACGGCACCCACGTGGCGAGCATCGCCGCCGGCAACGGCAAGATCGCCGGCAACTGCAAGGGCGAGTACACCTATGTCGGGGTTGCGCCAGAAGCCGCGCTGGTCATCGTGAAGCACAGCTTCAACGGTACCAGTGCGCTGCGCAGCGCGATCCAGTTCATCGCCGACACCGCGGCGGCGCAGCCGGGCGGCACCACGCCCGCGGTGATCAACATGAGCCTCGGGCAAAACCTCGGACCGCATGACGGCACCGATCTGATGGATCAGATGATCGACCAATGGCTGACCGCGCGGCCGGCCGGCGCGCCACCGGTGGTGCTCGTGGCGTCGGCCGGCAACGAGGGCGGACACGAGCAGCCAGGCGCGCAAACCATCACGGCGGGCGACGACTCACACGCGACCGGCACGATTGCCGCCGCCGGCGTGGCGAAGTCGATCAAGTTCAATCTGCGCGCCCTGGATCCGAATCAGACCCGCACCGGCCAACTGGTCAGCAGCGCCGAGATCCGCTTCACCGCGCCTGCCGGCCTCACCTGCCAGCTCATCCCTCCAGGCAACAACATCGCCGGCGGTACGAATACCGCGCCCCCCGACGGCGCCGCGACTTTCACCGAGGTGACGCAAAACAGCACCTGCACCATCATCGGCGACGTCCCCAACGCCGCGGCCAACGCCCGCCGCATCACGCTCACGATCACCTCGGCCGCCGCCGGCCAGAACCAGCCGGGCGACTGGACGATCGTGCTGACCAACGCCAGCGCGGCGCCCATCACCTACCATGCGTGGCTCAACGCGGGCCATCACTTCGAGCGCTTTCGCGATGACCTCGCGCGCGCCAGCACCGTCGGCTCGCCCGGCAGCGCGACCAGCATCATCACCGTCGGCAACTATCATTCGTCCGGCAAAGACAAGGGCAAGATCGCCGATTCGTCCAGCCGCGGCCCGCGCGTCGACGGCCTGCGGAAGCCCGACGTCAGCGCGCCCGGCCAATCCATTTGCGCCGCGCGGCGCGATTTCCATGATGGATGCTGCTGCGACTGCTGCTGCGATTCCTATATCGACATGGACGGCACCAGCATGGCCGCGCCGCATGTCGCCGGCGCGGTCGCCCTGATCCTCGAGCGGAATCCGGCGCTCACGCACGCGCAAATCAAGACCATCCTCTTGAACCAGGCGCGCAAGGACAGCTTCACCACCCCCGCCAACAACAACGATTTCGGCAACGGCAAGCTGGACGTGATCGCGCTCCTGAACGATCCGCTGGTCGCGAACGGCTTGCCGAACGTCACCAGTGCCGCGGCCTCCCGCGCCCGCGCGCACGAGGTCGCCGCCATCGACGCGGCCGAGGCGATTCCGCGCATCCCCCAATTGGGCGAGGGCACGCCCCTGGGCCGCCTGCTGCGCACCGGCGACGGCCAACGCATTTTCGAACTCGGCCGCGACCATTGGGAAGAGGCGCGCGCGCTGGTCAACACGCGCAAGCGCATTGCCGCGGTGTGGCAGCGCAATCACGGTCCGCTGCTGCTGCATCACGTCGTGCGCAGCGCCATGCTGCCCGACGTGCCGCTGCCGGAGACCATCGAAGGGGAACAGATCAGCATCCGCGCCGCGCGCATCGTGTCGGCGATCGAAACCTGCGCCAGCCGCGAGTTGCGCACGGCGCTGCACGCCAACTTGCCGTGGGTCGCGCGGCTTCAGGGCAAGACACTGCTCGAGGTGGTAGAGATGCTCGAAGCCGGAGACCTGCAACATGCCTGATCAAGCCGGCACCATCGAACAGCTGCTCACGCAGCTGGCCAACTCCCTGGCCCCACTCGCCGACGAGCTGTCGCCGGCCTTGCTGCAAGACCTGGGGATCGGCATTCCCTCCGCATGGAGCGCGCAGGTGGCGGCCGCCATGACGCACGTGTCGTCCGCCGCGCGCGCACTGCCGTCCGCGGTGCAGGACCTGGCGGCGGCGTCCACCGGCGGTAGCGCGCCGGCGATCATCGCCAAGGGCGCCGTGCTGGGCGCTCGCATCGCCGAACTTGCGGCGGGCGCCAACCAGCTGGGCGCGGTGCTGACCCAGACGGCGAATGCCGACGGCGCGCTGAGCGCCGCGCAGAAGGCCCGCTTTGCGGCTAGTCTCGACAATTTCTTCGGGCGCCTGGTCGAGCTGACGGCGCTGCGCACGCTTGAGAAGAAGCTGCCGCAACTGGCAGCGCTGCTGGACCTGACCGGCATCGCGACCAGCACCATCACCCCTGGCGTGCCGGGCGACTTCACGGCGCCGCCGCATGTGCACCGTGGTTTCGCGCTGAGCCGGCTGGTCGATCTGTTCGACCACCCCGCCACGCTTGCCCGCGATCTGTACCAGTGGGGCGATCCGGCCTTCGACGGGCGCGCGCTCCTGACCAAGCTCGCGCGCTACCTGCAGTTCTACGAGCTGCCGGCGATGCTGATCGAAGCGCCCGGCCAGCCGCCCATCCTCGAATCGATGATCATCGCGCTGCAGGCGAACAACACCGTCGCGCCGCCGGGCCTGGGCTTCGAGCTGCGCCTGCCCGCCAGTTACAACGTGAGCCGGCCTTTCGATCTGCCCGGGCCGTGGTCGCTCGACGTCGGATTCACGGGCGCCTACGCGGCCGGCCTGCAGGGGCTGGTGCAATCGAACGGCGACTTCAAGGTGCGCCCGATCGGCACCATCAGCGCCAGCGCGAACGCCTCGCTCATCGGCAAAAAGCCCGCCGGTTCGATGCAGATCATCGGCCTGCCCGGCGGCACCCGGCTCGAGGTGGCGCAAATCACCGCCGGCGTCGGCGTGCGGGTAACGTTCGACACCGGCACCGGCACCGCCGACGTCGCACCGGAAGTCACCGCCGCGCTCGACAAGATGAAGCTCGTCATTTCGCTGTCGGGCGGCGACGGCTTTCTGAAAAACGCCATCCCGGCCAGCGCGATCGAAGCTGAATTCAGCCTCGCCGGCCGCCTGAACCGGGATGGCTTTGCCGTAACGGGCAGCGGAAAAATCGAAGTGCTGCTGCCCACCCACATTTCACTGGGGCCGCTGGAGATCCAGAGTATCTGCTTCGTCGCCCGCCTGTTCGACCCCGATCCGGTGACGCTCGAACTGTCGGCCGGCCTCAAGTTCAGCCTGGGGCCGCTGGTGGCGGTGGTCGAGCGCATGGGCGCGAAAGGCGCCTTCAAGCTGCCGCCTGGCGCCAGCGGCAATGCCGGGCCGGTCCAGTTCGAGCTGGGATTCAAGCCGCCCGAAGGCGTCGGCCTGTCGATCGACGCCGGCGCCATCCGCGGCGGCGGCTACCTGTTCTTCAATCCGGAGGCCGAAGAATACGCCGGCGTGCTGCAGCTCAAGCTGCTCGACATGGTATCGATCACCGCCATCGGGCTGATCACCACCCGCATGCC
Organism: uncultured Oxalobacteraceae bacterium; assembly: GCA_946480015.1. The sequence goes on from CAMLIL010000085.1 coordinate 4,736, forward strand.
CGACGACGCGAACAACTTCAGCCTGCTGGTGATCATCAGCGTCGAATTCATGCCCGGCATCCAACTGGGCTTCGGCTTCACCCTCATCGGCCTGGGGGGCCTGCTCGGCCTGAACCGCACGATGCGGCTCGAGCCGCTGATGAGCGGCGTGCGCACCGGGACCATCAACTCAATCATGTTCCCGCAGGGCGACATCATCGCCAACGCGCCGCGTATCATCAGCGACCTGCGCGCGATCTTCCCGCCCTACGTGGGCAAGTTCCTGATCGGCCCGATGGCCAAACTGGGCTGGGGCACGCCGACCCTGGTGAGCGTGTCAATGGGTGTGCTCATCGAAATCCCGGGCAACATCGCCATCATCGGCGTGCTGCGCCTCGCGATTCCGACGCCCGACGCGGCGCTCATCATCATCCAGGTCGCGTTCGCCGGCGCGATCGAGTTCGATCGCAAGCGCCTGTTCTTCTTCGCCACGCTGTTCGACAGCCGGCTGATCTTCATGACCCTCGAGGGCGGCATGGGGCTGCTGCTGGGCTGGGGCGACGATCCCACGTTCGTGCTGTCGGTGGGCGGCTTCCACCCGCGCTTCAATCCGCCGCCGCTGCCCTTTCCGAGCCCGGACCGGCTGGCGATCACGATCCTCAACACCTCGACCGCGATGGTGCGGGTGACCGCCTACTTCGCAGTCACCAGCAACACCGTCCAGATTGGCGCCGCCGCCGAGCTCCGTTTCGGCTTCGACGACTTCGGCATCGAAGGCCACCTCGGCTTCGACGCCCTGTTCCAGTTCTCGCCGTTCTACTTCATCATCGAAGTCAACATCTCGCTGCGGCTGAACGTGTTCGGCCTCGATGTCCTCAGCGTGCGCGTGGACCTCAGCCTGGAAGGACCTTCCCCGTGGCGCGCGAAGGGAACCGGCCACGTGTCGCTGCTGTTCTTCGAGATCAGCGCCGACTTCGACGTGACATGGGGCGACCGCGCCGAAACGACCCTGCCGCCGATCGCGGTGCTGCCGCTGCTGCAGGCTGAATTCGACAAGAAGGAAAACTGGACCGCTTCGCTGCCGGCCGGCAGAAAGCTGATGGTCGCGCTGCGGGCCGCCAACGAGACGCCGAATCTGTTGCTGATGCATCCCCTTGGCTCGCTGCGGGTGAGCCAGCGCCTGCTGCCGCTGGCGCTGGGACTCGACAAGTTCGGCACCCAACAGCCCAACGACGCGAAGCGGTTCGAACTGCTGGTGACCGGCGGCGGCCTGGCCAAGCTCGGCGACGCGCACGAGAAATTCGCGATGGCGCAGTTCGTCAAGATGGACGACGCGGCCAAGCTCTCGCGCCCCTCCTACGAGCCGGGCGATAGCGGCCTGGAGCTGAGCGCCGCCGGCGCGCAACTGGCAACCAGCCACATGGCGCGGCGCGTCGTGCGCTACGAAATGGTGATCATCGATGGCGAGTTCAAAAAACACATCCGCAAGGCGCTATTCTCCACCGGCCTGTTCGCGCATCACTTGGCTGGCAGCGCCATCACGCTGAGCGCCATCAGCGCGAACAACAAGCGCAAGCTCGACCCCTTCCCGCATGAAAAAATCAAGGTCAAGGGCGAGGCCTACACCATCGTCGACACCGACACCAATCGCGTGCTCGGTGGCGTGACGGAATTCGCGAGCGCCGCCGCCGCGCATGGCCATCTGCAAACGCTGCAGGGCTCGGAAGCGATGGTCGGACGCAACCTCGAGGTCGTCCCCGCCTGGGAGGCAACAGCATGAGCCATCCACTGGCCACCTACACCTTCCTGCCCTGGACCCGCCAGGGCTTGAGCCTGAGCATTCAGCAAACCGAAAGCACGCCCAACCCCGAGCTGCGGGCATCGGTCGCCATCCAGCTGACGCTGCGCGCGGAGGGCATCAGCGGGCCCGTGCCTGACATGAATCTTGCCACCAACAAGATCCAGCTCCACGGCCCGGGCGACCTGCTGGGCATTGAACAATTGCCGCTGATCAAGACCGAGCCGCGCCACTGGAACACCGATTTCGAGCCGAACGATCTGGCGCACATTGAGTTCTACGATGAGGATTTCCCCTGGCTCTACACGCCCGCCAAGGCCAACAGCGCCAACCATCGGCACACGCCCTGGCTGATGCTGGTCGTGCTGGAGGTGGGCGAATTCACCGACGGCAAAGGCGACACGGCCGCCCCCTTCATCGACATCGCCGACTTGAACAAGCTGCCCGTCAAATCGGAATTGTGGGCCTGGGCGCACGTGCAGGCCAACCGCAACCTGGGCGCTAGCGACACCACGATCGTCAGCGACGCCGGCCCCGCCATCGCCGACAAGCTGGGCGCAACACTGGCGGAGGATCGCGACCTCGCCTTCTCCAGGATAGTCTGCCCCCGGCAACTCGAACCGAACAAGGCCTACCACGCGTTCTTGATGCCGGCCTTCGAGACCGGCCGCGTGGCCGCGCTCAAACTGGATGTCACCAAGGTCGACGACGCCATGCGCGGCGCGGCGGAAGCGCACCCCGAGCGGGCCAATCTGGCCGGCGGCAGCTTTCCCTACTATCACCGCTGGTATTTTAGGACCGGCAACAAGGGGGACTTTGAATCGCTCGTGCGGCTGTTGAAACCGCAGCCGATGGACGTGCGCGTCGGCCGCCGCGATATCGATGTGCAGAAGCCTGGCAGCAATTTGCGAGGCATCGCCGGCCCCGATCTCAACGGCATCCTGCGGCTGGGCGGCGCCTTGCGCATCCCCGAAGACACCCTGCCGCAGCACGACAAGGACGAGGCGAAGCGCTTCGACGACTGGGCCGAGCCGCGACCGCATCAGTTTCAAAAAGACCTGGCGGCCTTCATCAACCTGGCCGACGATTACGCCACGCGGACCGCGCTCGACGCCCATAACGATCCCCACGTTCCGGTCGACATCGGCTCGCTGCCAAATGGCGACACCGATCCGGACCCGCTGATCACCCCGCCGCTGTATGGCACCTGGCACGCGCTGACCAAGCGGTTGCTGCTCCAGCAGGACGGCTCGCCCGTGCCGAACACGTCCAACTGGGTGCACGAACTCAATCTCGATCCGCGCCACCGCAGCGCGGCGGGCCTTGGCACCGAGGTGGTCCGCAAGCGGCAGGAAGAATACATGAACGCCGCCTGGGATCAGATCGGCGACGTGCTCGAAGCGAACCGCAAGATGCGCCTGGCGCAGTTTTCGAGAGCCGTGTCGCTGGCCTGGTTCACGCGCAATCTCGCGCCGCTCGAAACGAAGGCGCCCGAGCGCCTGCTGATGCTCTCCGCGCCGCTGTCGAAGCGCGTGATGATGGACGAGGTCACGCTGCACAAGTCGATCAGCGACAGCACCATCCCGGCCGCTTTCGTGGCTCCCACGGCGCGCCGCATGTTGCGCCCCGCCGGCCGCCTGATCCGCTCCCTGCCTGCGGGCGCGGCGCCCGCATCATCGATTCCGGCCGAGATCATGCGCGGGCTGAACGACGGCACCCTGAGCACGGCGCAAGCCCCCGCCCTGCCGCCAGGCGCGCCGTCCGTCGGCGGCCTGGCCGACGACGTCGGCAGCAGCGTACCCGCCTGGTTGCGCGACCTGCTGCGACGCTACCCGAAACTGCCGCTGTGGATTCTGATCGGCGGACTCGTGCTGGCCCTCCTGCTGCTGGCGGGCGCATTCCTGATCGCCCTGCTGGTGGCGGCGGCCGCGGTGGCAGGCTACTTCTGGCTGAAGCAGGCGGCCGAGACCTTCATCGCAGCCGACAGCCTGCGACCCGCGACCAAGGGGCCGGACTATGTGGCCAGCCTGCCCCCGGACCCGACCTTCACGCTCGAAGTGTTTGGCGCCGTGGCGAGCGTGCCGGCGACAGGCACCGCCGACAACGCCACCGCCGCCCGCTTCAAGGACGCACTCGGCACCTCGATCGCATTCGACATCGAAGCGCGCCGCGCCAACCCGCTGCGGGTACGCAGGCCGCTCGTCGTCACGTCCGCCGCACGCCAGACGGTCATCACGCTCGACCCGGCGCGTTCGGTCCCGGCCTTCTATTTCAAGACGATTCTTTTTCCGGGCCGGATAAAGGACGGCCTGCGCGAGACCTTCGCCGAAGCCATGGCTTACCCCCGCATCGACCAGCCCATGTATCGGCCGCTGGCGGACATCAGCGGCGACCTGCTGTTGCCCAACGTCGGCCTGATTCCGCCCAATAGCATTAGCCTGCTCGAAACCAACCAGCCCTTCATCGAAAGCTACATGGTCGGCTTGAACCACGAGTTCGCGCGCGAACTGTTATGGCGCGAATATCCGACCGATCAACGCGGAAGCTACTTCCGCCAGTTCTGGGACGTCAGCGGCTACAAGGACACGGCGGGCCTGTCGCCCGACGCGCTGCGCGAGAAGCTGTACGACATTCCGAAACTGCACCTGTGGCCTTCCGCCTCCGCGCTCGGCGCGCACGACAACCGGCAACCTCCGGGCTCGCCGCCGAAAGACGAAGTCGTGCTATCGATCCGCGGCGAGCTGTTGAAGCGCTACCCGACGGCCGTCATCTACGCCCACAAGGCCGATTGGCAGCGCAAGCCGGACGGCTCGATTGATAAAACCTTAATCCGCGTGCCCATCACGCTCACGCCCGAGGAGGAGAGCAATCCGCCGCCGGACAAACTGAAAAACCCGCTGTACGGAGCGAAGGTGGATCCCGACATCACTTTCCTCGGTTTCGACCTCACCGCCACGGAAGCCAAGGGCAATCCGGCCGCCGACGATGCGGGCTGGTTCTTTGTGATCAAGGAACGTCCAGGCGAGCCGCGCTTCGGCCTCGACATCAGTCGCGACAGCCCGCTGATCAATAGCTGGAGCGACCTCGCCTGGCCCGACGTCACCACCACCCATTCCATCTTGCGCATCAACGCGGGGATGATGGAGTACGCGCTCACCACGCCGCCTCCGCCCGGCGAAGGGCCGGAGGAAATGGCGCAGCATCTGGAAGACAGGCAGGTGAGCTGGAATCGCAATACGAATGCGGCCGACGTGGCCTACGTGCTCTATCAACTGCCGGTACTGGTGGCGGTGCACGCCGCCGAGATGCTGCCATCAACATGAGGAACGTGAATCCATGGCTGATCTGAATGAGCTGCTGCTGCGCGCGCGCGCGCATCGCGAACAGAGCGATGCGAACGGCCGCGCCCTGGCGACGGAGACCGCGAGACTGGCCGGGCTGCGTGAACAACTCGCCAGCCTGACGCGCAAGGTAGCGCCGCACGACGGCCAGCAGGACGAGCGGACCGCGCTACTGCGGGCGGCGATCGCCGAAAGCGAAGCCAAGGTGGCGGGCATCAGGCGGGACAAGCGCGCGTCGGCCGACGAATGGACGCGTATCAGCGGGCTGCTGGAGCCGCTGCTCGATCCGCGCCGCGCCATCGCCGCGCTGGATGCCGATTATCCGATTCTGCTGTTCCCGGTGCGGCTGGAAACGCGGTTCACTTCCGCCGCCGGCCCGAATGGCGCCGCCCGGCAGCTACTGGTTCGCATCTACCCTGACGACTGCCTGGTCGATAGCTTCGAGCCCGATCTGTCGGAGAACGAAGTCAAGAACCTCAGGCGTTACTGGTGCGGCATATGGGCTGCGGGCGGCGACCAGTCGCGCGAGCAGTCGGCCTGGCGCGAGCTGTGCGCGGCGCATGGCGCCGGCCGCGCCATGTACCTGATCCAGCAATACAAGCCGCTCGCGGACTCCGATCCCGCACCGGCGCGCAGCAGCCCGAGCGAGGTGATTCTCGCTATTCCCGCCGACGCACCGTTGGCGAATGCGGCGGAAAAGAGCAGCCTCGCCGCGTACTGGATCGCGACTTGGCGGGCCGGAAAAAACGCCACCGCGCTCGCCGCCGCCTTACAGGCGCTGACCCTCGCAGTGGGCGCGGCGCGCGCCGAGGAACTGCGCACAACTTACCTGCCATTCAACGCCCAAGATCCGCCAGCCGCCGGCGTCAACCGGGCCGTGGTGCCCGTGTCCACGGTGTTCGTTGTGCTGACGGCCGTCGCGATCGCAGCCACCAAACGCCAGGCGTGGACCCGCGCCCCGCAGGCAGCGCTGCTGCCGGAGCGCTTCGTGCTGATTGCAGACAGCGGCCCCGAACATCTTGAAGTGCTCGGCGGCCTGGTGACGCAGCCATTGGCCGTGGGGCCGGATCCGCTGGCGGAACAGAGCGAGCAATTCCAGCAAGCCGACGGTGACCTGATCATGCCTGACCAGTTGCTCTGGATGTCCGACTTTGCCACGGCGCTCAAGGCCGGCATGGCGTTTCGCGTCGATCTCAGCGCGCGCCAGGCGGCCGAAGGGTTTGATCGCTTGTATGTGCTTGGCGTGCGGCTCAATCCCGATCCGCAGCAATCGCGGCAAGACTTCGAACACCTGCTTGCACACCATGCGGCCGGCCAGTCCGGGTTCGCGATCGTCCCGCAAGGCACGGCGACCAATAACAGTGAACAGGGCTCCACCGGCTGGACCCGGGTGCAGGAGGCCGACGAGTTGTTTCCTCTGTCGCGCATGGCCACCGCCGGCCAACAGCAGTTTGACGAAAATGCGACCGCGCCCTACACCAAGACTGACGGGCTGCACCTGGCCGAAGCACTCGGCATCGATGCGGCCGTGCTGCAAGCGGTACCGAATGCCGACGGCCTTGACCAGGTGCAGGCGCGCGCCATGAATATGGCACTGTTCCCGGCAACCCTGGGCTACTGGCTCGACACGCAGCTGCTGCCCTCATTCGGAGCCGAGACGATCGCGCGGATCCGCCGGCATTTCGTGGAGCGGGTCAGCGGCCGCGGCCCGGTTCCCATCGTACGCATAGGGAAGCAACCGTACGGTATCGTAGCCACGACCGCCTTTAGCCGCATGACGTGGATGGACGCGATTGACGATGGCGGTGAGTTTCGGACAGCGGCCCGCTCCAAAGACCGTCAATTCTTGATGACGCTGCGCGACATCCTGCGCACGATCGCGCTGCGGTATTGGGACACGCTCGCGCTGAACGCGCCCCGCGTGGGACGGCGTAGCGCGAAACCTCAGCAGCAACTGCTCGACATCATGGGCCTGCACCCGTCCTCGGTTGAATTTCACCTGCAAATACTCGATAGCGCTGACCGCATCTGGAACGAGTACAAATTGGGCTCGAAACGCCGCGCTGTGCTAGAGGCTTCAATGCGGGCCAAGATGCAGGCGACCTTCCAGGTACTGAAGGACCTGGGTTACGGCGGCAAGGAGCCCGAGATCACAGCGAAATTTTTATCGGAAGTGGCGGGACCGATGACGCGTCCGGTGATCGACGTGCCGCCGCTGTCGGAGACGGCCGAGCTGACTTTGTGCACGCCCGACAGCAAGAACTACCTAAGCTGGTGCCGCGAAAAAGCCAGAAGCGCTTTCGAGGATTTGCGGCTGCAGCGCGGCTTCAGCGAGGGCAAGACCCCGAACGCGCTGTTGTACCACGTGCTGCGGCATGCCCTGCAACTCGGCTATCACAGCACCGCCTTCGACCTGCACGAAGCGCACGAACTGCTCACCACCGACAGGATCACCGCCTACAAGGAACCGCTGTTTGTGCACGTGGCCGAGGGCACGGGCACCGAAAGCCGCTATGGCATGCTGTACGCAAAGCAGCCTGTGATCACCGGCTCGGCCAACAGCACGGTGGCGGAGTTTATTCCCAAGTGGCTGGCCACGCTCGGCCAGAACAGTACCCTGGCCGCGCAAATCGAAGCGCTGCCGGTGCTGGAGCATGCCACCACCGCCGCTCTCGAGCGCGCCTTTGCGGAGCACATTGACCTGTGCAGTTATCGCTGGGACGCCTGGATGCTCAGCCTGGTGAACGAGCGCCTGCACCGCATGCGCCGTCCATCCGGCGATGCGAGCACGCGGCGCCAGGGCCTGTATCTGGGCGCGTTCGGCTGGGTGGAAAACCTGAAGCCGGACCAGGGCCAGCGCTCCGCCGTGCAGTTGAACGAGGCCGAGGCCGCGGTATTCAACAAATCCGGCCAGCCACCCCTGTTCCGCGATGGCGCCAATGCCGGCCACGTGCTGGCGCCGTCGCTGAACCACGCGGGCACCGCCGCCGTGCTTCGCAACGGCTACGTGGCCAACGCCACGCCAGCCCAGCCGGACCTGCTTGCCATAGACCTGTCGTCGGCGCGCGTGCGCATCGCGATCCAATTCATGGAAGGCATGCGCAACGGCCAGCCATTGGGCGCGCTGCTGGGCTACCAGTTCGAGCGCCGGCTGCACGACCGGCACAACGAAGCCGAGATGGACCGCTTCATCTATCAAGTGCGCAAGACGTTTCCACTGGCGTCCAAGCACCTGGTCGATACGGCCAACCCGGAGGCGGACAATGCTGCCATCCAGGCGGTGGAAGCGCGCAATGTGTGCGATGGCCTGCTGCTGATCGAGCACGTGCGCACCAGCGCCGTCAAGACTTACCCATGGGGCAAGGCGCTGGAGCCGGCCGACGCCACCCAGCGCGCCATCATCGATGAAGAGGTGCTGAATCTGTTTCAGATCCACGACGCCATCTCGGACGTTTCCATTTCCGAAGCAGTCCATCAGCTCATGGTCGGGAACACCGATCGCGCGGCGGCGGCGATGGACGCCACCAGCAAAGGCAGCTTCCCGCCCGAACCGGATGTCGTGCGCACGCCTCGCAGCGGTATCGCGCTGACGCACCGCGTGGCCTTGCATCTGCCGGTCGATGCAGTCGCTGCCGCAGGCGCCAACGTACGCGGCGTGGTCGAACCGGCCATCGACCGCTGGCTCGAAAATATCTTCCCGCCCGTGGCCGATATCGTTGTTCACGTCGAGTTCCGCAACGGCGCGCCGGGCGGTCCGCCGGTGCCGGCGGACGTGACGATGCAGGATCTTGGGCTCGGCCCTGTCGACCTGCTCTACATCCTCGATTTTGGCAACGACCAGGCCATGGGCGAACTCGATGACCGCATCGTCAACCACATCATCACCACGCGCGGCCTGTCGCCCGATGGGTCAGTGCTGATCCGCTACACCGAGCCAGGCGGCCTGAAAAAGTCAGCCTTCGAAGTGGCGCCGCTCGCCGCCAGCCTGCGCTCGCTGCTGCTCAATGCAAGGCCGCTGCGGCCCACCGACGCGGCGATGCCGAACGAGGTTGATCGCAGCGTCGACGCCGGTGTGGCGATCGCACCTGCCCAGATGACCGCCGCACGGACAGCGGTGGCGCAGATCAGGACCGACGCAACCGCGCTGCGCGCGACGATCGACCCGCTTGCGCTCCCCGCTTCCGCGTTTGCCGCGGTGGTGGGCGCGGTTGACGGACTAAGTACCTCGTTCGTCGATTTGCAGCACCGGGCGGCACTGGCGGGAGTCGCTTTATCCAGCCCTGGATCGATCCTGCGGGCGCGCAGCGAATGGTTTCAGCAGGTGCGCGCCGCCGCCGTCAAGGTGGCGGACCGGTGGTCGGCCAAACTCGCCGCCTGCGATGCGATGCTGGCCGAAGCGGTCAATCCGGCGAACAGCGATCAGATGAGGCTTGACGCGATCGAGCGCGCCGAACGCGAAGTCTCCACCGTCTACACCGATCCGATACCTGCGACACCAGCGCTGTATCTGCCGATTGTGCAGGCCAAGCGCGCCACGTTTGCCGGTGCCCTGGGCGCCGTGCAGGCAGTGGGCACATCTGCGGCGGCCGATATCCAAACATTGTGGAACGCGTGGAGCGCGACCTTCCCTGGCCGCGCGGCGATCGACCTTGCAGTCGACACGACGGCCGCGCAAGAAGACCTGGCGCGCGCGCTGATAGGCTCGATGCAGTCGCTGACATCGAGCCTCATCACCGAACTAGCCCAGCGCATTGCGAAGGCCGACAAGATGATTGCCGACGCGGCGACAGCAGCAGGCGAGGCGCAGGTACAACTGCTCACCGACGCCGTCAAGGCCTTGCTCGGTGACGGGGCGCGCATCATTCCACGATTTACCTTATCGGCCGATCACGGCGATGAATGGCAAAACGCGTTCGACGGACGGGGCGCGCTGCTGACACACCTGCTGCCCGCGCGCGACTTTCCCGTTGACGACTGGATGTACGGGATCGCGCGCGTTCGGCCCAAGCTGCACGATTGGGAAAACGTGGTCTTGCTGACCGGCGCATTCGGCACGGCCGAACCGTCGCTGGCGCCGGTGCAGTTTCCATTCAACGCGGCCGAGCCGTGGCTGGCGATGGAACTGCCCGCCGCATTCGAACTCAACAAATCGGGCGACCATCTGCTCTACACGGCGGCCTACGCGGGCGGCGCTTTCGACAAGAACGCGCCCCAGTTCGGCGGCTTGTTGATCGACGAATGGACCGAAGTGATCCCGGCGACGAAAGAAACCGCCGGGCTGGCCTTCAACTTTGATCGGCCAAACAACGAGCCGCCGCAGAGCATGTTGCTGGTCACGCCCGCGAGTGGTGGCCACCAGTGGAGTTGGGAAGATCTACAGCTGGCCATTCCCGAAACCTTCGACATGGCGAAGAAGCGCGCCGTGGAACCGCGCGACATCAGCGCTTCACCGCTCTCGCGCTTGCTGCCGGCGACATTGATGGCGTTCACGACGCATGCGATGTCGATCAGCAGCGAACTGCGCGTGGCCGATATCCTTGTTGCCGAGAAAAGGGTGAACCTGAATGGCTAATGTAATCAAACCACCGCTGGATATGGCCGCCGCCCTGGAGATCCGCACCCTGCCCTCCATCACGCGTTGGGAGCGGGTTGAAGGCATCCCTCGCGCGCATGATCTGGCGCGGGCGCTGCGTGCCGAAGTGCGCGATCCTTTGTGGATGCTCGCGCGGCAGTGGCAATTGGGCGAGTTCATCGGGGACGACGCGGGTTCGCCGGTGTTCGCCAAGCTGCATATCAAGACGACCAAGCTGACCACGTATGCGCCGCGCGACGGCGCCGAGCAGGCGTTTGACGACAGCACGCCGCTGGAGAGCCGCGTCGAACAGCGGCCCATCGCTTTCACGGCTGGCGCACAGCGCCTGTCGCTCGACCTGCGGCTGCTGATGGGCCGTCAATGGCTGAAACTGGTCACGCGGGACGGATTGCCGTTTGCGGCTGGCTTTAGAGCCGTGTTCAAGGTGGAAGTGCCGGATCCCTTGTCGCCACTTTCGGCGGGCGTGTGCGCGCATCCCGAGGCCTGGCAGCACGAGGCCGCCTTCGCGGGCCGCGCCATGGATGGCTATCTCTGGTATCAATGGCTGGTGGCGCGTCCTTCTCCGCGCGACTATTCCACCTTGCCGCCGCCGCTGGTGATCGGCGGGGCCGATGCCGATGCTGTCGATCTGTTGGGAGATCGCTTCATCGCGTGGTTTGACCAACTGATCGACCAGCCCTTGAAGCCGGAAGAAAACGCGTGGGATCCCGCGCGACTGGAGTATCGCTTTGAGTGCTCGGCGCCGCTTGCCGACGGCCGGAAAGAGTTTGCGGCCGAAGAATACTACCTCGGCGATCTGGACTGGTACGCGCTCGACGCGGCGCCCGCGAGCGCGGCGCCGGCGCAGCGGCCCGAGGTTCAGTCCGAGATTATTCAGAGCTTTATTCCGACCTCCGTCGAGTTCTCTGGGATGGCCAATCCGCGTTGGTGGACCTTTGAAGATCGCAAGGTTAACTTTGGCGCTATCAAACCCGATACCACCGATATCGCCAAGCTGCTGATGCTCGAGTTTGGGCTCGTGTATAGCAACGACTGGTGCATCGTTCCCGTGCCGCTGGCTGCTGGCACGGTGGCGGATGTGGCCGGTCTGGCCGTGACCAACGTCTTTGGCGAGCGGCTATGGATCGAGCCGGCGGGGCAGGCGCCGGAACAGGTGTGGCAGCGCTGGAGCATGTTCACGCAGCACCAGATTACGCCATCGCGCACACCCAGCACCAGCCTGCTGATGCTGCCGACCGTGCCCAAGGTCCAAGAGGGTGAACCGCTGGAAAAAGTGATCATTGTGCGGGATGAAATGGCGAACATGGTGTGGGGGATCGAGGACACGATTCCCTTACCGCACGGGGTGGGAAGGTCGGGCCATGGCGCCGCTGCCGAGACGCTGCGCTTTTTCGAGCGGCTGGTGGGCGGTTTGCCCCCCGTGCCTGCGCTGGTGAACGAGGCGAAGGTGCGCTATGAGGTGATGAGCACGGTGCCTGAGAATTGGATTCCGTTTATTCCGGTGCACGTGCCCGGTGACAATCGACAGATCCAGCTGCAGCGCGCCAGCCTGCCGCGCCGGGTTGAAAACCAGGTTGGGCCTGGGGAAAAGATCAAGCCGCGCACTTCCCTGCTCAGAGAGGGACTCGATCGCGTCGCGCTAGAAGCGTATTTTGTGCACGAGGAGGAAGTACCGCGGTCGGGAGTGCAGGTGACGCAGGCGTTTCAGCGGACACGGTGGACTGATGGGCGGGTCGTTATCTGGTTTGGGGCGACCAAGCGGGTTGGGCGTGGGGAAGGGTCGAGCGGATTGCAGTTTGATCGGCTGGTGGCGGTGCCGAAAAAAACATAAGCGGGTCTGTGTGACGCTGCTGATTTGTAGGTGGTCACACTGCCGCGCTGAAGATCGTCGGGGCGTCTCACCTTCCTTCAAACACGACAATCATTTTCCTCCAATTCCACCAGCAATTTGAATCGAGGGCGATCGATGCCGCTGTTGACTCTACTTCTTGCGCTCGGAACTGGCGCCGAGGCCAGCCTTGCCGCGAAGCCCATGCCGGACGACGCAGAATCCATCATACGCTCTGTACACCTTGCTGCGAAGGCAAAGAATTATTCGGTCGCGGTAGGGACAGGAATCGCCTCCTGCCCCCCGCACAGATCCCTGCGAGCGGAACTACCGCACAAGGCTCTTACCTCGGGTGTTTGACGTAAAACCGTTCGGATGGATAAGGGTGCATATTGCGATATGGCGGGATGTGGCGTTTCACCAGACAATTGAATCGCTGCCACGAGAGACGGTGACGCTGGCTACGACGCATCAACATTCGCCGCCACGCCCGGCAGACTTCGCTTCGGAAGCTGGTCAGTCGATAGGCATTGCCGGGAACTGCGAAGTAATTGAAGTACCCCCGCACCACGCCTGCCAGCCACTTGCCGACCTGCGGAATGGGCAGATGCATCTTCTTTCTCAACTGTTCCCGTATTGCTTTTAACGTTGCCCGCATCCTCTTCTTGACGGTCAGCCGCAGTTCCGTGAACCACCCGGCCCTCAATGACCGAACCGGGCGGCGTTGCGCGAGCCAGCCGTAAGCAATGATCGGGGCAATGCCACGGACCGGCAGTTGCTCGCCCGCCGGTACCGCGCTGCCGTCGCAGCGGCCAACTCCATGGTGCTGGTACGCACCAGCTGGTAAATGGCGCCTGGCCGGCGCCCCGGTCGACCTGCAGCTGCTCACCGGCCGGTACCGCACTGGTCCCGCCAGCGCTCGCCGCGCGGCCGCCGCAGTGGCTAGTACCACGTGGTGGGCTGTAGCAACGAATGGCATCAATGATAGACACCCTTCCCACTAAACGCCTCAGGCGTGGTTAGTGGCGCGGATCAACTTTACACCGTATATTTGAATAAATCAGAAAAAGTTTCTAAAAAAAATTCCAGTCTCAACTTATGCGAGAAAAATCTCAACTTATGCGAGACTCAACGGGTCGCCGCAGGGGCAAGTTCGCTGCTCAAGCAAAGCGCGAAAAATCCGGCTTGCGCTTTTCAAAGAATGCGGTGAAAGCCTCCTTCGCCTCCGCCCCTTGCAGCATGGCCCCGAACTGCTGGTTTTCGACCGCGATGGCGTCTTGAATCGCACCAGTGCGCGCGCGCTTCATCAGCGCCTTGGTGGCGCGGATCGATGCCGCCGGCAGCGCCACCAGCTTGGCCGCCTGGCCGCGCGCGAACACGTGCAGTTCCTCCGGCGCCAGCACTTTCGACACCAGCCCCATCTGAAGCGCTTCCTGTGCGCCGAACGCTTCGCCCAGCAGCAGCTTTTCGGCCGCGCGCGGATAACCGGCCAGCTGCGGGAACAGCAGGCTCGATGCGAACTCGGGGCACAGTCCCAGCTGCGCAAACGGCATCGAGAACTTGGCGTTGTCGGCCGCGTACACCAGGTCGCAGTGCAGCAGCAAGGTGGTGCCGATGCCGACCGCGGCGCCGGCCACGGCCGCCACCACCGGTTTCGACAGGCCTGACAGCGCGCGCATGAACTGGAACACCGGACGCATGTCGTCCGGCTGCCCGTCGACCGGCTTGAAGTTCTTCAGAAAATCGTCCAGGTCATTCCCGGCCGTGAAAATTTCGGGCTTGCCGATGACGAGGACGGCGCGCACGGCGCTGTCGCTGTCGGCCTCGCGCAGCGCGTCCGCCATGGTCTGGTACATCGCGCCGGCGATGGCGTTCTTGCGTTCCGGCCGGTTGAATTCGATGGTGAGGATGCCGCCATCCTTGCTCGTCAACATATCCACTTGCTGCTCCCTGGAGATAAAAAATCTTATGTCACCGCTACGTGCAAAGCCCGTGGGAAACACTTCCGGCGACATAGCCTTAAAAAAAAGGGCGCCGAGGTATTCCCGCAGCGCCCATGGTGTCGATATCGAACGGCCGATCAGACGCGTTCGAAGATGCCCGCAGCACCCATACCGGTGCCGACACACATCGTCACCATGCCGTACTTGAGCTTGTTACGACGCAGTGCATGAACCACGGTCGCGGCGCGGATAGCGCCGGTCGCGCCCAGCGGATGGCCCAGCGCGATAGCGCCGCCCATCGGATTCACCTTGGCCGGATCGAGGCCCAGGTCACCCATCACCGCCAAGGCCTGCGCGGCAAACGCTTCATTCAATTCAATCCAGTCGAGCTGGTCCTGGGTGATGCCGGCGGCCGCGCAGGCCGCTGGAATCGCCACTTTCGGACCAATGCCCATGATCTCGGGCGGCACACCCTTGACCGCGAAGGACGAGAACTTCGCCAGCGGCGTGAGGTTGTGCTCGCGCAGGATCTTTTCGCTGACGATCAGCAGTGCCCCCGCACCATCCGACATCTGCGAGCTGTTCGCGGCCGTGACGCTGCCCTTGGCGGCGAACACCGGCTTGAGTTTGGCCAGCGACTCCAGGGTGGAGTCGGCACGCGCGCCTTCGTCGGTGTCGACCGTGCGGGTCTTGACGTCGACCTGGCCGGTGGCCAGGTTGGGCGTACGCGTGATGATCTCGACCGGGCAGGTCTCGTCCTTGAAGTAGCCGGCCTGCTGGGCGGCGATGGCGCGGCGGTGCGATTCGACCGCGAAGGCGTCCTGCTGCTCGCGCGTCACCTTCCATTGATTGGCCACGTTCTCGGCCGTCAGGCCCATGCCGTAAGCCATGCCGACGTTCTCGTCGGTGAACATGTTCAGGTTCATGGCGGGATGGTGGCCCATCATCGGCACCATCGACATCGATTCGACGCCGCCGGCGAGCATCACATCGGCTTCGCCCACGCGGATGCGGTCGGCCGCCATCGCGATGGCGGTGATGCCCGAGGCGCAGTAGCGGTTGACGGTGACGCCGCCCACCGTTTTCGGCAGGCCAGCCAGCAGCACCGACATGCGGGCGATGTTGAAGCCCTGCTCCGCTTCCGGGAACGAGCAGCCGATGACGGCGTCGGTGATCAGCGCCGGGTCGAGGCCGGGCACGGACGCCATGGCGGCCTGGATCGCACGCACCAGCAGGTCGTCAGGACGGGTGGTCTTGAACATGCCGCGCGGCGCCTTGCCGATCGGGGTGCGCTGGGCGGCGACGATGTAAGCGTCTTGAAGTTGTTTGCTCATGTCTGTCTCTCAGTGTTAGTTGCGCACAGGCTTACCGGTCTGCATCATGCCCATGATCCGCTCTTGCGTTTTGGGGTGGCTCAGCAGTTCGAGGAAGGCGCGCCGCTCCTTGTCGAGGAACCACTGTTCGCTCACCACGCTGCCCTGGTCGATGTCGCCGCCGGATACGATGTCGGCGATCATTTCGCCAAGCTTGAAATCGTGCGCGGAGATGAAGCCGCCGTCACGCATGTTGACCAGCTGGGCCTTGATGGTGGCCAGGCCGTAACGCCCGGTCGCGATGACGGGTTTGCGCAGCGGTGGACGATAGCCGGCGTCGAACATGGCGCGCGCTTCGACCTTGGCCACATGCAGCAGCTCGTACGGATTGAAGACGATGACGTCGTCTTCCTTCAGGTAGCCCATGGCCTTCGCTTCCAGCGCCGACTTGGACACGTTGGCCGTGGCCGCGTTGGTGAAGCCGGTCTTCAGGAACGCGAGGATATCGGTGCCCTTGGCTTCGTTGGAGGCGCGTACCGCCGCTTCCTTCAGGCCGCCGCCGGCGGGCACCAGGCCCACGCCCACTTCGACCAGGCCGATGTAGGATTCGATCGCCGCCACGCGCCTGGACGCATGCAGCGCCAGCTCGCAGCCGCCGCCCAGCGCCATGCCCGCCACCGCGGCCACCACCGGAATGTTGGAGTACTTCATGGCCATGAAGGTGTCCTGCAGTTCCTTGACGACCGGGTCGATGGCCTTGGCCCCGCCCTGCATGAACAGCGGCAGCGCGGCCTGCAGGTCGGCGCCGGCCGAGAAGGCGCCGCCTTCGGTGGCATCCGGATGCCAGATCACCAGGCCCTTGAAATTCTTCGACGCTTCCTCCATGGCCTTCTGCAGGCCCTTGATGACGCCGTCGCCGATCACGTGCATCTTGGTCTTGAACGAGATGATCAGCACATCGTCGTCCTGTTGCCAGATGCGCACGGAATCGTCTTCGTGGACGGTGGTGCCGGCTACTTTCGCATCGGCGGCGCCGCTGCCGAACACCGGCGCGCGGAACGGCTGGCGTTCGTACACGGCCAGGTTCGAGCGCGGCACATAGCTGTTGCTGATGGCCGAGTACGAGCCTTCAGGGGTGTGCACGCCCTTCTCGGAAACCGGTGCCTCGAACACCCAGGCCGGCAGCGCTGCGCTGCACAGGGCCTTGCCGGCGTCGATGTCTTCCTTGACCCAGTTGGCGATCTGGGTCCAGCCGGCAGCCTGCCAGGTCTCGAAGGGGCCGACGCTCCAGCCGAAGCCCCAGCGCATGGCGAAGTCGACGTCGCGCGCGTTGTCGGCGATCGAGCCGAGGTGCACGGCGATGTAATGGAAGGCGTCGCGGAAGATCGCCCACAGGAACTGCGCCTGCGGGTTGGTCGAATCGCGCATGGCCTTGAATTTCTTGACCGGGTCCTTCTCCTTCAGAATGCGGGCGACGATGTCGGCCGCCTTGCCGCCGCCGGCGACGTATTCGCCGCTGGCGAAGTCCAGGCGCATGATCTCCTTGCCGACCTTTTTATAGAAGCCGGCGCCAGCCTTCTGGCCGAGCGCGCCGCCGGCCACCAGCCTGGCCAGCACGTCCGGGGTTTTGTAGACCGGGAAGAAGGGATCGTCGGCCAGGTTGTCCTGCATGGTCTTGATCACGTGGCCCATCGTGTCCAGGCCGACCACGTCGGCGGTACGGAAGGTGCCGGACTTGGCGCGGCCCAGTTTGGCGCCGGTCAGGTCGTCGACCACGTCCACGGACAAGCCGAATTTTTCGGCTTCGTGCATGGTCGCCAGCATGCCGAAGATGCCGACCCGGTTGGCGATGAAGTTCGGGGTGTCCTTGGCGCGCACGACGCCCTTGCCCAGGGTGGTCGTCAGGAAGCCTTCGAGCTGGTCGACGATGGCCGGGCTGGTGGCGGCGGTCGGAATGATCTCGACCAGGTGCATGTAGCGCGGCGGATTGAAGAAGTGCACGCCGCAAAAGCGCGCCTTCAGGCCTTCGTCGAAGCCTTCGGCCAGGGTCGTGATCGACAGGCCGGAGGTGTTCGAGGCGAAGATCGCGTTCGGCGCGATGTGCGGGGCGACCTTCTTGTACAGGTCGTGTTTCCAGTCCATGCGCTCGGCGATGGCTTCGATGATCAGGTCGCAGCCGGCCAGCACGTCGAGGTTGTCTTCGTAGTTGGCCACTTCGATCAGCGCGGCGTCGTCCTTGCTGCCGAGCGGCGCGGGGCTGAGTTTTTTCAGGTTTTCGATGGCGCGCAGGACGATGCCGTTCTTGGCGCCGTCCTTGGCCGGCAGATCGAACAGCACCACCGGCACGCGCGCGTTGACGCAGTGGGCGGCGATCTGCGCACCCATCACGCCGGCGCCGAGCACGGCGACTTTCTTGACGATGAAATTGGTCATGACGTTTATCCTTGTGTCTTAGAACAGGTCGGCGTCGAGCGCCATCAGGTTGGCCGAACCGGAGCGGGCCTGGCGGATCAGCATGGCGGTCTCCGGATACAGGCGGCCGAAGTAGAAGCGCGCGGTAGCCAGCTTGGCTTTGTAGAAGTTGTCGCCCGAATCCTGCTTGGCCAGTGCGACCTTGGCCATCTGGGCGAAGAAGTAGGAGAACACCAGGTGGCCCACGACGCGCAGGTAAGGCACGGCGGCGGCGCCCACTTCGTCCTGATTCTGGAAGCCCTTCATGCCGATTTCCATGGTCAGCTTGGTGACCTTGTCGCCCAGCTCGCCCAGCGGCGTGACGAATTCGGACAGCGATTCATCCAGGCCGTTGTCTTCGACGAAGGCCTTGATCTTCTCGCCGAACTTGCGCAGCTTGGCGCCGTTGTCCATCAGGATCTTGCGGCCCAGCAGGTCGAGCGACTGCACGGTGTTGGTGCCTTCGTAGATCATGTTGATGCGGGCGTCGCGCACGTACTGCTCCATGCCCCACTCGCTGATGTAGCCGTGGCCGCCGTACACCTGCAGCGCTTCCGAGGTGGCGATCCAGCCGTTATCGGTCAGGAAGGCCTTGATCACGGGAGTGAGCAGCGCGACTTCGTCGGCGCACTCCTTGCGTACTTCCTCGTCCGGGTGGTGCAGTTCGCGGTCGATTTGAAGGGCGACATAGGACGAGAAGGCGCGCGCGCCTTCGGCGTAGGCTTTGGCGGTGAGCAGCATGCGGCGCACGTCCGGGTGCACGATGATCGGGTCGGCCGGCTTGTCCGGGGCTTTCGGGCCGGACAGGCTGCGCATCTGGATGCGGTCCTTGGCGTACACCAGCGCGTTCTGGTACGCCACTTCGGTCAGGCCGAGCGACTGCATGCCCACGCCCAGGCGGGCCGCGTTCATGAACACGAACATGGCGTTCAGGCCCTTGTTCGGCTGGCCGATGATCCAGCCCTTGGCCCCGTCCAGGTTCATCTGGCAGGTCGAGTTGCCGTGGATGCCCATCTTCTCTTCGATGGCGCCGCAGGCGATGTTGTTGCGCTCGCCGGGCGAACCATCGGCGTTGGGCAGGAACTTCGGCACCAGGAACAGCGAGATGCCTTTCGAGCCTTCCGGCGCATCCGGCACGCGGGCCAGCACCAGGTGGAGGATGTTCTCGCTCATGTCATGTTCGCCGGCCGAGATGAAGATCTTCGAGCCGGTGATCGACCACGAACCGTCCGCCTGCGGCAGCGCTTTCGAGCGCAGCATGCCCAGGTCGGTGCCGCAGTGGGCTTCGGTCAGGCACATGGTGCCGGTCCACTCGCCCGAGACGAGCTTGGGCAGGTAGGTTTTCTTCTGCTCCTCGGTGCCGTGCTCCAGCAGGCACTCGTAGGCGCCGTGCGACAGGCCGGGGTACATCGTCCAGGCCTGGTTGGACGAGTTGAGCATCTCGTAGAACGAGTTGTTCAGCACCACCGGCAAGCCCTGGCCGCCGTATTCGGGATCGCAGGCCAGCGCTGCCCAGCCGCCTTCGACATACTGTTTATACGCCTCCTTGAAACCCTTCGGCGTGCTGACGGTTTTGTCGGCCGCATTGAAGTGGCAGCCTTCGCGGTCGCCCGAATGATTCAGCGGGAACAGCACGTCCTGCGTGAATTTGGCGCCCTCTTCCAGCACCTGGTTGATGATGTCGGCGTCGACATCCTCGAACTTCGGCATCTGCTTGAGCTCTTCGGCGACATTAAGGAACTCGTGCAGAACGAACTGCATATCCCGGATTGGCGCGACGTACTGACCCATAATTTCTCTCCTCACAACTCGGTTGCGTTTGATGGTATGTGCATTAAAGCGGATGCGGCGGTGCGTAGTGCTTGGAACTTAGACGGTGACTTTGAGCGGATTCTGGTAATTCATGATCAGGCGTTCGAAGCCGGCGCGGGCACGTTCGACGCTGCCCGGCTTGCGCAGGAAGCGGGCGTCGTGGTGCAGCGCCAGGATCATGCCGTACATCTCGAACACCACCTGGACGGCATCGGTGTCGGCCTTGAGGTCGCCGCAATCGATGGATTGCTGCACGCAGCGCAGCAAGGCGTCCTGCCAGGCCCGGACCATGGCGACCAGCTGTTCGCGGATCGGACCGGGGCGGTCGTCGTACTCGACCGCCCCGCTGATGTAGATGCAGCCGGAAGCGATTTCGACGCTGACCTTCTTGATCCAGCGGGCGTACATGGATTTCAGGCGCGCCAGGCCACGCGGTTCCTTCACGCTGGGGACGAACACTTCCTGTTCGAAGCGGTAGTGGTACAGCTTGACCACGTCGATCTGCAAGTCTTCACGCGAGCCGAAGTGGGCGAACACGCCGGATTTGCTCATGTTCATTTTGTCCGCGAGCAGACCGATGGTCAGCCCTTCGAGACCCTGGCGGCTGGCGAGATCGAGGGCGACATCGAGAATCGCCGCCC
>CAMLIL010000086.1 GCA_946480015.1 uncultured Oxalobacteraceae bacterium
GCCAGCAGCTGCTTGACCTCGTCCTCGTTTTCCAGGCGCTCCTTGAGCATCGGTTCTTCTTCGATGGCGTCGGCAATCGTGACCGGCTTGCCCGGCTTGAACGGGATCAGCTTGGAGACGCCGTCGCAGAAGTTGTAGCCGAAATCGAGTACCCGGCCGACGTCGCGGATGGCGCCTTTGGCGGCCATGGTACCGAAGGTGGCGATCTGCGAGACCGCTTCCTTGCCGTACAAATCCTTGACGTGCTGGATGACGCGGTCGCGCCCTTCCTGGCAAAAGTCGATGTCGAAGTCGGGCATCGAGACGCGCTCGGGATTGAGGAAGCGTTCGAACAGCAGGTTGTACTTGAGCGGATCGAGGTCGGTGATGAGCAGCGAGTAGGCCACCAGGGAACCGGCGCCCGAACCGCGGCCCGGGCCGACCGGCACGCCGTTTTCCTTGGCCCACTTGATGAACTCCGCCACGATCAGGAAGTAGCCGGGGAACTTCATGTTGCAGATCGTGTCGGTCTCGAACTTCAGGCGCGCTTCGTAGCGCGGGCGCTCGGCTTCGCGCTTGACCGGGTCCGGGTACAGGTGCAGCAGGCGCTGTTCCAGGCCGGCCTTGGATTCGGCCACCAGGAATTCGTCGATGCTCATGCCGGGCGGGGTCGGGAAATTCGGCAGTTGCGGCTTGCCCAGGGTGAGCACGACGTTGCAGCGCTTGGCGATTTCGACCGCGTTCTGCAGCGCGCCGGGCATGTCGGCAAACAGCTCGGCCATGTCGGCCTGGCTCTTGAAGCACATCTCTTCGTTGAAACGCTTGACGCGCTTGGCGTTGGCCAGCATCTCGCCTTCGGCGATACAGGTGCGCGCTTCGTGGGCGATGAATTCGTCTTTCGACAGGAACTGGATCGGATGGGTGGCCACCACCGGCAGGCCAAGCTTGGCCGCCAGCGCCACCGCCTGGCGCACCTGGGCTTCCTGATTGGGCTGGCCGGCGCGCTGGATCTCGATGTAGAAGTGGCCCGGGAAGACCCGGGCCCAGCGCTCGGCGCAGCGTTCGGCCAGCGCCAGGTTGCCGTTTTCAATGGCGCTGCCGACGTCGCCGAAGTGCGCGCCCGACAACACGATCAGGCCGTTGGCCTGGTCTTCGCCCGGGGTCAGGGACGATTCGCTGGTGGCCAGCGCTTCGAGCCACTCGGGACGGATTTCGGCGCGGCCCTTGTTTTGATTGGTCAGCCAGGCTTTGGAGAGCAGGTCGCATAGCTGCAGGTAGCCCATGCGGTTCTTGGCCAGCAGCAGCAGGCGGCTGGGCTTGTCGCGGTTGTCGTCATTGCTGATCCAGGCGTCCACGCCGACGATGGGCTTGACGCCCTTGCCGCGCGCGGCCTTGTAGAACTTGACCATGCCGAACAGGTTGGCCAGGTCGGTGATGGCCAGCGCCGGCTGCTTGTCCTTGGCGGCGGCGGCGACCACGTCGTCGATGCGCACCAGGCCGTCGACGATCGAGTATTCCGAGTGCACGCGCAGGTGCACGAAGGCGGGGGCGGCCGGTTTGGCGGGGACGAGGACGTCGGCGACAGCTTCTAGGACTTCCATTCAAATTCCGGGGGACGAGGTCTGCAAAGGCAGTATTTTACCGCGCAGCCGGCGTTCGGAAGCGGTGAAAGTTCCGGAACGTCGCCGCGCTGACTGCGCGGCAAGCTTGCTGTTTGAGCATGCGCCTATGGCCGACACCATCGATCGCCATATTGCCCGGAGCGGTAAGGATTCCCGCTTCGACCACCTTGCTGAGCACACCGCTTCTACGTGCCTCGGCGCGCTGTCGGCAAACAAGCGGAAAGTGTCATCGACCGGCAGGACGATGGCCTTCAGGCCGCCATTGGTGGCCACCCTTTCAACATTGTCAGGACCGTCCACTGCCACATCAACGCCGCCATCGCCGGCAGCGCCAATGCTTGTCGCGCGATCGCTGCCGAAGCGTTGCGGCGCATCGGTCCGCTGCATGCGAACAAGCACAATATGTACCAAACGGGCGACTCGCTGGCGCTGCGTCGCCAGTTGCACAAGTAAACGTCGCCGTGCAAGCGCGCATCATTAAAAAATAGCCAACTGCTATAATCGTCCGCTTCACTCGGCCGTCAGCACGGCCGCACGATCCTCGGACATTCGATTTTTATGGGCAGCATCCGCGTCACTCAGCTGGGAAAAGCATACAAACAATATTCCAACCGCTGGGCTCGGCTCGCGGAATGGATGCTGCCTGTGTTCGGTCCGCGCCATCGCTTGAAATGGGTGCTCAGCGACATCAATTTTTCGATTGCCCAGGGCGAGGCGGTCGGCATTATCGGGATCAATGGCGCCGGTAAAAGTACCCTGCTGAAGATGATTACCGGCACCGCGCAGCCGACCACCGGCGCCGTCGAGACCAGCGGGCGCGTGGCCGCTCTGCTCGAACTGGGCATGGGCTTTCATCCGGATTTCACCGGCCGGCAGAATGCCTTCATGGCCGGCCAGCTGATCGGCCTGTCGGTCGAAGAAGTCACCGCGCTCATGCCGGAAATCGAAGCGTTTGCCGAGATCGGGGAATACATCGACCAACCGGTGCGGGTGTATTCGAGCGGCATGCAGGTGCGCCTGGCCTTCAGCGTGGCCACCGCGATCCGCCCCGGCATCCTGATCATCGACGAAGCGCTGGCCGTGGGCGACGTGTTCTTCCAGCAGAAATGCTTCGAGCGCATCCGCGCCTATTGCGAGGCCGGCACCACGCTGCTGTTCGTCTCGCACGCGATGGGCGCCGTGTATTCGCTGTGCTCGCGCGCGATTTTGATCAGCGAAGGCAAGATCGCACTCGACGGCAGCCCGCGCGCCGTCATCGACCTGTACAACGCCCACGTGCTGCACCAGCGCGAAGGCAAGCCCTTGCCGCCGGCCGAGCCGGAGCGCCCGCAGGCAGCCATTGCCGAGGACATGCCGCCGCCACCGCAAGCGACCGGCTCGTTCGGCCATGAGGGCGCCGAACTGACTGCGGTGGGCCTGTTTTCCAATGGCCAGCAAGTCAATACCATCGTCAGCGACCACATGGCCAGCGTGCGCGCGCGCGTGCGCTTCGGCGCCGCGTATGCCGATCCGCATGTCGGCTTCCAGATCCGCAATGCGCGCGGCGAAGCGGTCTTCATGACCAACACCTATTGCATGCGCCGCCCGCCGGGTGCGGTGCGGGCAGGCGAGGAAATCGTCGTCGAATTTTCGTTCAAGGCCGGCCTGGCACCGGGCGAATACACGCTCACGGCCGGGGTCGCGGAAGGCGGCGCCGGCGAAGGCGAATTCCGCCAGACCCTGGCAAGGGTGCAGGACGCGGCCGCGTTTACGGTATTGCGCAACCTCGACGCCATCGTCTGGAGCGGCGTCTACAATCTCGACCCGGACTGCTCGATCCGCCGCTCCGGCAGCGCGGCCCCCAGGCCGGGACCGGCCGCCACCCTACTCCCTGACAGCTCATCATGAAATCTACCGATGTCGTCTGGCAGCGCGCCACCGTGACGCGCGCGCGCCGCCAAGTGCAAAATGGCCACCGCAGCACCATCGTCTGGTTCACCGGCCTGTCCGGCGCGGGCAAGTCGACCCTGGCGCATGCGGTCGAAGAGCGCCTGCACCAGGACGGCGTGCGCACCTATGTGCTCGACGGCGACAATGTACGCCACGGCCTGTGCGGCGACCTCGGCTTTTCCGATCACGACCGCACCGAGAACATCCGGCGCGTGGGCGAAGCCGCCAAACTATTCGTCGAAGCCGGCATCGTCGTGCTGACCGCCTTCATTTCGCCGTTTCGCAGCGACCGCCAGCGCGTGCGCGAGCTGGTGCCGGCGGGCGACTTCATCGAAATCTTTTGCCAGTGTCCGATCGAAGTGTGCGAAACACGCGATGTGAAAGGCTTGTACGCCAAGGCGCGTGCCGGCCAGATCAAGGAATTTACCGGCATTTCCTCGCCCTATGAAGCGCCGCAGGCGCCTGAGCTGGCGGTCGATACGGCGCGCTTCACCATCGAGGAATCGGTCGAGCAGGTGATTGCCCTGCTGCGCGCGCACGGCGTGATCGAACTTGCCGTTCCGCTATAATCGCCGGCTCTCGACCTTGCCACCTGATACATGCTCGCACTGCTGACCACCTCGCAATCATTCCTGCTGATCGACACCGACAGCGGCGCCGCCCATGTGCTCGACAGCGGCCGCGGCCTGTACTACGGCATCGCCCGCAACGGCGAGCATATTTATGTGGCGGCGCGCAAGCGGCTGGTATCGTCCGAGGTGCCGCAGGATCAGGAACGCGGCGAGATCCTGCTGTTCGACCGTCGCCTGCGCGCCTGCGGCAGTCTGGAGGCGCCGTTTCCCCTGCGCGATTTGCACGAAATCGCCTGGCATGAAGGCAAACTCTACGCCACCTGCTCGTTCGACAACCTGATCGCGGTGTACGACGGCCAGCGTTGGGAAAAGTGGTACCCGTTGGGGGCGGAGGATGCCGGCGACGCCAACCACTTCAATTCCTTCATGTTCGACAAGGGCCGGATCTGGATCCTCGCCCATAACCGGGGACCGAGCGAGCTGATGGCTTTTTCGCTGGACGAGCGCCGCTTGATGGAGCGGGTGGCGCTGGGCGCTTGCGGGCACAACATCTGGCGCGAGAACGGCGAGCTGTTCAGCTGCTCCTCGGCCGAGAGCACCGTGGTCAGCGAGCGCGGCTTTCGCCTCGAGACCGGCGGCTTTCCGCGCGGGGTCGCTTTCGATGCGGCCAGCCGCTGCGTGGGCGTGTCGGCGCTGGCCGAACGCAAGGCGCGCGACCTCAATACCGGCAAGCTGCAGGTGTACTCGCGCGAGTGGGCGCCGCGCCACGCGATCGAACTGGCCGACGAGGGACTGGTGCTGGACCTGATGATCCTGCCGCAAGGATTCGGCGTGCCGGCGCCATCGCTGCTGGGCCGGCTGTTCGGCCGTGCCTCCGCGCCGCCACCCAAACAATTCGAACGGCAAGGCTTCTGATCCCTGCAGCGCAATATTCATGCCGCGCTGCATGACGTTTATAATAGCCGCTTGTCTGTCTTCGCCTTACCGTTCCCCATGCAAGCCACCACCGACCACGCCGCGGCCAGCGCCGCCCACGCCAGCCCTGGCCAGCACGTCAACATTGCCGCCTACAAATTTGTCACACTCGACAATCTGGAAGATATGCGCCCGCAATACCAGGCGCTGTGCGCAGAGCTTGGACTGAAGGGCACGATCCTGCTGACGCCGGAAGGCATCAATATGTTCCTGTCCGGTCCGCGCGCGCAGATCGACCGCTACCTGGCATGGCTGCGCAGCGATGCCCGCCTGGCCGATATCGAGGTCAAGGAAAGCTATTCGGAAGAGCAGTCGCACAAGCGCATGCTGGTGAAGATCAAGAAGGAAATCATCACCATGCGCATGCCCGTGATTCAGCCCGAAAAAGGCCGCGCGCCGGCGGTGGCGCCGGCCACGCTCAAGCGCTGGCTCGACCAGGGCCATGACGACGACGGCAAGCCGGTGGTGATGATGGAAACCCGCAACGCCTTCGAAGTCGACGTCGGCACCTTCACCAACACGCTCGATTACCGCATCGAGAAATTCAGCGACTTTCCAGAAGTGGCGGCCGCTCACAAGGATGAGTTGCAAGGCAAAACCGTGGTGACTTTCTGCACCGGCGGCATCCGCTGCGAAAAAGCCGCCATCCATATGAAAAACATCGGCTACGAGAGCGTCTACCAGCTCGACGGCGGCATTCTCAAGTATTTCGAGGATGTCGGCGGCGCGCACTACAGCGGCGACTGTTTCGTGTTCGACTACCGCACCGCACTCAATCCCAAGCTGGAACCGAGCGTGACCGTGCAATGCTTCGCCTGCCGCGCCGTGGTCACGCCGCGCGAACAGCTTTCGCCGCAGTATGTGTATGGCGAGTCGTGCCCGCACTGCGCCAAGACCAGTGCCTAAGCACAGGGTGACCGATGGTATTTAGTTCGGCCACCTTCCTGTATTTTTTCTTTCCCTGTTTTCTCGGCCTGTATTACCTGTTGCCGTGGAAGAACGCGGTGCTGCTGGTCGCCAGCCTGGTGTTTTATGCCTGGGGCGAACCGCGTTGCGTGCCGCTGCTGCTGCTCTCTGCCGTGCTCAACTACACCGCCGGCCGGCTGATCTTCCAGTCCACGCGCCGGCGCTTGCAGTGGCTGTGGGCCGGGGTGGCGGGCAATTTGGCCTTGCTGCTGTATTTCAAGTATGCCGGCTTTGCGGTGGCCTCGCTCAACCAGCTGGGCGCGGGATTGCCGGTGCCGCACATCCTGCTGCCGCTGGGAATCTCGTTTTTCACCTTCCAAGGCATCTCCTACCTGGTCGACGTGTACCGCGGCACCATTGCCGCCCAGTCCAGCTTTGCCAGGTTCGCCATGTACAAGGCCATGTTTCCCCAACTGATCGCCGGGCCGATCGTGCGCTACAGCCAGATCGCCGCCGACATCGACCGGCGCGAGATCGGCAATGCGCGGGTAGTGCGCGGCCTGTACCAGTTCATCATCGGGCTGGCGCAGAAAGTGTTGATCGCCAATAGCGTGGCGCTGGCGGCGGACCGGCTGTTCGCGGCCGACCCGGCGCAACTGGGCGCGGGCGCGGCCTGGATCGGCATCGCCTGCTACGCGGTGCAGATCCTGTATGACTTCAGCGGCTACAGCAATATGGCGATCGGCATCGGCCACATGATCGGCTTTACCTACCCGCCCAATTTCGACCGGCCGTATTCGGCCCGCTCGCTCAGCGAGTTCTGGCGCCGCTGGCATATGAGCTTGTCGAGCTGGTTCCGCGACTATGTGTATGTGCCGCTGGGCGGCAACCGCATCGCGCCGGCGCGCACCTACCTGAATCTGGCGCTGGTGTTTTTTTTGTGCGGGCTGTGGCATGGCGCCGCCTGGACCTTCGTGCTGTGGGGCCTGTGGCACGGCGCTTTCCTGATCGCCGAGCGGCTCGGCCTGCGGCGCCTGCTCGACACCTTGCCCGGCCCGCTCGCGCAAGCTTATACGCTGCTGGTGGTGTTGACCGGCTGGGTGTGGTTCCGGGCCGACAGCGTGCCCCATGCGCTTGCCTACCTGCGCGCCATGGCCGGACTGCAGCACGCCGATCCGTATGCGCATCCCTGGCAGCTCGACCTGACGGCCTCGGCCGCACTGGCGCTGGCCGTGGGTCTGCTGCTGGCCCTACCGCGCCGCCTGCCAACGCTGCGGCCCAGCGGTTCGCTGGGCGTTTTGGTGCGCAGCGGCGCGGCCGCCGCCCTGATGCTGCTGTCGGCCGCCAGCCTGGCCAGCGGCACCTACAACCCCTTCATCTACTTCCGCTTCTGATGAACGCTCCCTTGGCCTGGCTGCGCGCGCATGCGGCTCACCTGCTCGTGGTGGCGGGATTCGGCTTGCCGGCCCTGCTGGCGGGCACTGGCGGCACCTCGGAAAACCGCGAGCTGGCGCCCGCCCCGGTGTTCAGCCGCGCCGCGCTGCTGGCCTACCCCCAGCAACTGGACGCCTGGATCAACGACCATTTCGGCTGGCGCGCCGAGCTGATCGCGCTGAACACGCGCTTGCGCTACCGCCTGCTACGCGAGTTTCCCACCGCGCAAGTCATCGCCGGGCGCCATGGCCGCCTCTACATGGCCGCGCACCGCACCAGCGATCCGCCCTACTCGGCCATCACCAATGTGTGCGGGCCGGGGCCGGTGTATGACGGGGTGGAGGTGGCGGCCGGCTTTTTCGGCAAGCTGTTCGGTAACTTGCGCGCGCGCGGCTTTGCGCCGTATATGCTGATCGTGCCGTCCGCGCCGGTGGTGGAATTCCAGGACTTGCCGGTGTGGCTGACCCGGCGCTGCGCGGGCGAACGCACGCCGGTGGCCGACGTGCTCGATTCGCCTTTACTGGACGGCGCCACCCGCGCGCGCATTGGCTATCCGCTGCGCGAAATGCGCGCCTGGCGCGGCAACGATGGGCTGTACCCCAAACACTGGTTTCACTGGGCCGGCCGTGGCCTGGGCCAGGTTGTCGACCTGAGCATGGCGGACCTTCATGGGAGCGCGCCGCCCGCCGCGCCGCCCTTGCCAACCCGCACCGACGAAACCGTCTCCGATATCAGCCATCTGTTTAACGGCGTGCGCATTACCGGCACGGTGATGACTCCGGATTTCCCGGCAGCCGGCATTAGCGCCTGTTTCGGCACCGGGTGTTTCCCCGAATTTGGCGCCGGCGCGGCGGACAAGCTCAAGGATGTGTCGCGCATGCGCAATCCGAACGCACCGATCAAGCGCCGCCTGCTGATCCTGTCGGACTCGTTCGGTGCCAAGATTTCAGGCTGGTATGCGCGCTATTACACGGACGTGGAACAGGCGGCCGGCAACGATATGCCGCGCCTGAATGCGGCCGAGGCGGCCAGAGTGCGCGAGGTATTGCTGCGCGCGCCGGGCGATACCGATCTGCTGATCCTGTATCACGACGGCGCGGCCATTCACAAAGCGATCCGGCGCGGCTTGCAGCCGATGCTGGACGGGTCTCCCTAGCGGAAGTTGCGACTGACGTCCTGCAATGCGGCCTCATCAAGGACTCCTGCCGCTGCGCGCAGGCGCAGCAAGGCCATCAGATGATTGTAGCGCGCTTGCGCCAGATCGCGCTGCGAGGTCGTCAGCTGTTGCTGGGCGGTCAGCAGGTCCAGGTTGATCCGCACTCCGCCCTTGATGCTCTGCTCGGTCGCCTTGGTCAGCAGCTGTCCCGACGCGACGGCCTTTTCCAGTGCCGCCAGGCGCGCCACGCTGCTCACCGCCGTGCTGTGGGCCTTGCGCAGCTCCAGCAGCACACGGTTGGTGCGCGCTTCGAGGTCGGCCTTGGCGCGTTCGTAACCGGCCACCGCCTGGCGTGTCAGCGCGCTGACCTGGCCGCCGGAATACAGCGGCACGTTCACCTGCACGCCCAGCGAACGGTTCAGGTTCGACTGGTTATAGGTGTTGACGGTCTCGGCGTTGCTCTTGCTGTAGCTGGCAACGAAGTCGACGCGCGGCGCATGGCCGGCACGGGCCTTCTCGATTTCCAGCCGCGCGCCCTCGGCAGCGAGCTGCCCAGCCTTGATGTCGCTATTGTTGCTGAGCGCGATGGCGCGCCATTCGTCGAAGCTGCCCGGCGTCAGCGCGGGCGGACGATACGGCGTGGCCAGCGGCTGCAGGCGGCCGGGGTCCTTGCCGATCAGCGCTTCGAGCGCATTGCGGTTGACCGTCAGGTTGTCCTGCGCTTCGAGCAAGCTCGCCTCGGCCTGGTCCAGGCGCGCCGCCGTTTCCAGCATGTCGGTACGGGTGCCCTCGCCCTTGTCGAACAGGCGCGCATTGACCTTGGCCTGCTCGGCGAAGGTGTCGCGCTGGGCCTTGGCAAGGGTCACGGCATCTTCGGCCAGCAGTGCGTCGAGGTAGGCGCCGGCGACGCGCAGCACCATTTCGGCGCCGCGGGTACTGAAAATCGCTTCGCTCTGCTCGGACTGCACCTTGCCCTGGCGATAGCGCGCCATCGCTTCCAGATTCAGCAGCGGCTGGCGCAGCTGGAGGGCGGACGACCGGCTGATGTATTCCGGATGGGTCAGCGCCTCTTTGCCGCCGGCAAGTTCGGTGGTCAGGTCTGAACGGTTGCGGTTGGCGGAGTAGTTGATGCCCACGCTGGGCAGCAGCCCCGAGCGGCCGAGCGCCTTGTACTCCTTGCCAGCCTCGTTTTCATAAAAGCCGATGCGGTAGGTCGGATCGTTGGCACGGGCCGCGTCCAGAGCTTCCTGGAAGGTAACGGCCGAAGCCGCGCTGCCCCAGGCCGCCAGCACGATCGCCGGCAACAGCTTGCATGCGCGCTGGCGCATCGTCACAGTAACCATCATTCCTCACTCATAGAAGTCTTGGCGCGATCGAAGATCGGCTTGAGCAGATAGCTCATCATGGTGCGCTCGCCAGTCTTGACGAACAATTCCACCGGCATGCCGGGCTGGACCGTGAGTTTCTTTTGGGCGATCAAGTGCGCGCCTTCTGGCGTGACACGGGCGCGCACCTTGTAATAGGGCGTGCCGGTCTTTTCGTCGATCGTGCGGTCGGCCGACACCTGGGTCAGCACGCCCGGAATGTGCGGTGTCCTGTTGGTGTTAAAGGCCGAGAAGATCAGTTCGACCGGCAGGCCGGAGTGCACCCGGTCGATCAGGTTCACCGCCAGCTGCCCCTCGACGACCAGCGGATCGTGCGCAGGCACCACGTCCATCAGGCGGAAACCGGGGGGCACCACGCCGCCACGCGTGAAGATCTGCAAACCGACCACGGTACCGTCGACCGGCGACTTGATGTCCACGCTGGCCAGGTCATAATCCTGCGCGGTCAGACGCTTGGCCAGGGTTTCGGCTTCGCGCTGCACGTCGGACAGCTGGGAGCGCACTTCCTTTTGATAGTCCTGGCGGCGCTGCATGATGCGCAGATTAATCTCCAGCACCTGCTGACGGGTGCGGCCCAGATTACCCGTGTCTTCCGAAATCGCCCCGTTGATCTGGGCATAAATGCGCTCCAGTTCCAGAACGCGGCTGCGCGCCACATAGCCATCCTTGGCGAGATCGCGGGTGTTGTCGAGCTGCTCCTTGATCAGCTTGAGCTGCTCTTTCTTGCTTTCGCGGGACTCTTCCAGGCCCTTGGCCTGCAGCTTGAGGCCGGCGATGTTCTGTTCCATGCTCGACAGTTCACTTTGCAGCGATGCCTGGCGCGAGGAAAACAGCTGGCGCTGCAACTCCATCACTTCGGCCACGCGGGGATCGGCCTTATTCTTGAGCAACTCGTCGGGAAACACCAACGCCTTGCCGCCGTCGCGCTCGGTCAGCAGACGCGCTTCAATCGCCAGCGCGGAATAGTATTGACCGCGCGAACCCTCTGCCTGCGCCTTGACCTGGACGTTATTCATGCGCACCAGCACCTGGCCGGCCTTGACCACATCGCCATCCCTGACCAGGATATCCTGCACCACCCCGCCCGACTGGTACTGCACGCTCTGGCGGTTCATCTCCTTGGACACCGTCCCGGACAAGGGCACGCCCTTGTCGAGCGGTGCAAACAATGCCCACAGCAGGAAGCCGCCCAGGCCGATGACCACCACCAGCCAGCCGAGCCGGCTGTAGCGGCGTTCATCGGTGTCGACCGTGATCGGTTCGACATCGTGCGGGATGACTTCGATTGCTTCTTGTTTCGCTTTGCTCAAGTTCATGCTGTTATTCCTGTTCCGCCGGGGCCGGCGCGCTCGGGGCTGGTTGCTGGGCCTTGGTTTGTTGCTGAGCCTGCAGCTGTTTCTGGTTCGCCTGCTGCAGGGAAGCGAAGACTTCATTGGTCGGACCGTACATGGCGGTCGTGCCGTCGCGCAGCAGCAACAGCTTGTTCGTCACATTCAGGATGCTGGTGCGGTGCGTGATCAGCACGATGGTCTTGCCGCGCTGGCGCAGATCCTGCACGGCCTGCATCAGGGCCATTTCGCCCACGTCATCCAGATTCGAATTCGGCTCATCCAGCACGATGAAAGACGGGTCGCCGTACATCGCGCGCGCCAGGCCCAGGCGCTGCTTCTGGCCGCCCGAGAGGCCCGCGCCGCCGTCGCCGAGACGGGTGTCGTAGCCCTGCGCCATGTGCAAGATCATGTCGTGCACGCCGGCGCGCTTGGCCGCCTGCACGACTTTCTCGGCATCCACGGTGCCAAAGCGCGCGATATTCTCACTGACCGTGCCGCCAAACAATTCGATGTCTTGCGGCAGGTAGCCGATGTGGGGACCGAGTTCGGCCTTGTTCCAGTGGTAGATGTCGGCGCCATCGAGTCGCACCTTGCCCGATTGCGCAGGCCAGACGCCCACCAGCAGGCGCGCCAGGGTCGACTTGCCGGCGCCGCTGGGGCCGATGATGCCGACCGCTTCGCCCGGCGCGATGGAAAACGTCAGGCCGCGCAGGACGGCCGCCTGCGCACCCGGGGGGGCCGCCAGGACCGCTTCGACATCGATGCGGCCTTGCGGCTTGGGCAGTTCCATGCCGGCTTCGCGGCGCGGATTGTCGCTCAGCAGCTTGACCAGGCGCTCGTACGCGCTGCGCGTGCTGGTAAACGACTTCCACACGCCGATCACCTGCTGCACCGGCGCCAGCGCGCGCCCGACCAGGATCGAGGCGGCGATCATCATGCCCGGGCTGATCTTGCCCTCGACCGCCAGCAAGGCGCCGAAACCGAGCACCAGCGACTGCAGCGATACCTGGACAAACTTGGTGACGGCGCCGACCATGCCGGCCTTTTCGCTGGCCTCGGCCTGCAGCTTGAGGAAGCGGCCATGCAGCTTGAACCAGCGGCCCATCAGGTCGGGCAGCATGCCCATCGATTCGATCACTTCGGCATTGCGCAGATTATTGGTCGCCAGCGCACCCGACACGATGGCCATGGTGTTGGCTTCGCTGAGCGGCTTTTTCGACACCGCTTCATTCACAAAGGCCAGGATCACCAGGATGGCGGTACCGCCCAGGGCGAAAAAGCCGAGCGAGGGCTCGAAGAAGAAGATCACGATCAGATAAACCGGGAACCAGGGCGCGTCGAAGAAGGCGAACAGCGCATTCCCGGTCAGGAACTGGCGCAGGTTGGTCAGGTCGTTCAGGGCCTGCCCGGCGTTGCCGCCGGCACGCTTGAGGTTTTGCTCGAAGGCGGCGGTGTAGACGCGCTGGTTGAGTTCCATGTCGAAACGCGCGCCGACCCGCACCAGCACGAAACTGCGGATCAGTTCCAGGCCGGACAGGATCAGATAGGCGCCCAGCATCATTACGGTGAGCATCAGCAAGGTCATTTCGTTGCGGCTGGCGAGCACGCGGTCGTAGACCTGCAGCATGTAGAGGGACGGAACCAGCATTAGCATATTCGACACCGCGCTGAACGTGCCGACGGTGAAGAAAGTGCGCTTGAACGTGAGCAGCACCTGTTCGATTTCATTGCGCTGCTTGGTAAGGATAGTTTTCATTGGGTCTAGGCCGATGGATGCAGTGGGCACAGGCAATGCTGCCTGAGTCTGGAGGAAACTGCCGCACGGCAGCCGATTCCAGCAGGCTAGATTATCGCTCAGAATCTACGGAAAATGTGATGTTCGTCACATTTTTTGTGCAGTGCTGCAACAACGGCAGCGAACCGGACCGTATTGACAGCAAGAGCGCAGGAGTGCGGCGCGCCACGTAAAAAAGGCCGGGCTGATTGCTCAGCCCGGCCTTTCTCGGATCGGAACTCCTACTGCTCGCTCACCTGCAACTTACAGCAAGAGATGTTCCAGTTCCGCGCTTCTCGATCTGGGGGATTAGGCCAGATGGATCAAACCAGCGGTCGTTGCATTGGTTGCGGTCACGGACAGACCAAGCACGCCGACCAGTTCAACAACGGTGTCGTTCGTACCTTGCTGGAATACGATCGTGGCATCAGCCGAACCGCTGCTGTCGCTATCGTAAGCGAAGGCGACCGTGTCACCAGCGGTCGTGATGTTCGCGGCCAGGTAGGACAGAACGCTGCTCAGGTTAGCTTCGTTGACCACCACTGCCGAAGCGAAGGTATCGACGTCGTCGAACGTGATTACGCCATTGGTGATGGCATGCGACATGATCGAACCGCTATTGGTACCATCGGTGCCGGCAGTGTTGGCCGTAACCGTTGGCGTGCCTTGCAGGTCCAGCGTATCGGAGAACAGAGCGGCCGTGCCCAGGTCAAAGCCGGTGATCTTGTCGCGCGATGCAGCCAGCGAGTCGCCATCGGCGATCACGAAACTGAAATTGCCGAGGTCGGCGCCCGCATTGACGTGAACTGCGGTGATCGTGTCAGCGCCCGAACCGGCATTGACGGTGACGGCGTTCGTGCCAGTGACTGCCAGCAAGGTACCGGTGGTTACCGAGATGATATCGTTGCCTGCACCGGTGGTAACGGCCAACGAACCTGCAGCACCGGCCGCACCAACCCAGCTCGACGCCGTAACGGTCACGGTGTCGGCGCCAGTACCGGTGGTCACAGCGACGTTGTCAGCCGACGACGCGCCGTCAGCAGCCGTGGTCAGCGCGACTTTGGCAGCGCCAGTGAAGGAGCTGGCATTGATCGTTGCGGTATTGCCGTTGGTGATGCCAGCCGCGGTGAGGGTGACGCCCGATGCTTTGAAGTTATTATCAAAGAAGCCGCCGGTGGTGAAGTTCAGGCTGGTGGTGCTAGCAACCGTCAACTTTTCCACGCCAGTCACGTACTGGAAGCTGGCGTCCGCAAACGACACGTCAGCAGTCGCGAAGCTCAGGGTATCGGTACCAGCGCCGCCGTCGATTTTCAGCGAAGCGGCAGCATTGTTGGTGTTGTTCAGTGCGGTCAGGCTGGTGGTGATTGCATCATCACCGGCGCCAGCGTTGTACGTCACGAAGTCGCCCGACACGCCCGCGACCGAAGCCAGTGCGGTTTCAATGGTGTCGCCGTTGGCCGTCGTGGTGATGGACGAACCCTTGATGACTTCACCTTCAATTTTCAACGCGGCAGTGCCAGTCAGCGTGTTGGAAACAGTCACAGCCTTCGCGGTGTTGTCCAGGATCACGTAGGCACCGTAAGCGCCAGCGACATTGATTGCGCTCAGGTTCGCCGCGGCGGTGAAGCTCACGGTGTTTGCGGCGGCATTGGTTTCATCCACGTTACCCGACGACGAAGTGACGTTCAAGGTCTCGAAGCCGGTGATGGTGGCGCCAGCCAGGTCAGCCGAGGCCGATGCGGTGCCATTTTTCAGCGTCACGCTCAGCACGTCCGCGCTACCGGTTGCGGTGGTCAGAGCATACGTTACCGCGGTTTGATCGGCGGTCACCGTCACTGCAGCAGCTTGAGCTGCGGTCATGCCGGTGAAACCACCGCCGTCGGCACTGGTGATCAGCGCGCTCACGCCACCAAAACCGTCAGCGGCAACAGCGGCTGCCGTAGCATTGTTGAGGGTCTCGAAGCTGGTGAAGACGGCGCGTTTTGCGGCCGTGCTGACATCGCCTGCAGCAGCGATTACCAGGGTGTCGTTGCCAGTGCCACCGTCGACTTTGCCAGCGTCGGTCGCAGCCACTGCAGCCGAGGTGACGACGTCATCGCCAGCGCCGAAGGTAGCGGAGGTGACGGCGGTGTTCAGCGTCACGGTGTCAACACCGGCCGAACCCTTGTAGGTCGTGGCAACGGTACCGATATCGCCGACGTTGACGGCGCCGGTGGCGGCGGACGCGTCGATCGTTTTGAATGCCGCGGTCGACATGCCACCCAGGGTGACCTTGCCTGCGCCAGTGACGGTCAGCGTCGAAGTTACAGCGTAAGCCGCGTTCAGGGTGGCTTCCAGACCGGTGGTGGCATTGATGGTCAAGGAGGTCACCTGGGTGCCCGTCACCGGATCAATGGTGCCAACAACGTTGTCCGCACCGGTCGAATTGATGGTAACGGAGGTCGCGGTACCGTTCGACGACGTGATGGCGCCGCCGGTGGTGCCGCCGGAAATATTGATCACTTGAGCGCCGGTGGCGGATGCGTAACCGTAGGTGGTCGTGCCATTGAGCACGGTGCCATTGCCAACGATGCCGATGGAAGCGCCTGCTGCCAGGTTGGTCACGGTGACCGCACCTGCGCCAGCGGCTGCGTTCACAGCGGTCAGGCCGGAGATCGACGATGCATTCAAGGTCGCGGTCGTCGCTGCGGTTGCGGCGCGGACGTTGACGACTTCGATGTTGGTGATCAGGGCGCCGTCGGTGATATCGGTGTTGTCGGCGTTGGTGGTGATGTTCAGGGTATCGGTGCCTGCGCCGCCGTTGATGACGTCAACCACGGTCAGGGTGTCGGTAGCAGCCGAAGCGGTTGCTTGCGACAGGGCGGTGAAGGTGTCGTTGCTCGACGTACCGGTCACGATATCGGCCGAGGTCGACAGGGTGAAGCTCGAGCCGACTTCAGGAACGACAGGGCCGTTGACCAGTTCCGACAGCGTCGCGGCGGCGGTAGCGGCGAAGGTGGTGGAGCTGGTGGTGTCGGTGATGCCGTGCAGCATGTCGCGTGCGGTACCAGCAGCAGCGGCGCCTTTGTAGGCGATCAGCTCTTCGGCGGTGTCGATTGCGGTGGTGAAGCTATCTGCAACGGAAACTTTGTTGTTGATAACAGCCTGGTCGATCGCAGCTTGTACTGGATCGGTCGTGTTAGCGTAGGCGCCGGCCATGATGGCCAGAGCGGCACCTGCCTTGGTGACGTTGCCGCTGGAGATCTGGGAGGTCCAGTAGTTCAGGCCAGCCAGCTTGGCAGGACGACCCAGAACGTTTTCGAAGATCGCGTTGACGAAGATGTCCAGGTCGCTCGACGGGTACAGGGTGGCCGACTCGGAGCTGGTGCCGAAGCTGTCAACCAGGGTTTTAACTGCAGTATTGGTTTTGTAGAATTCGTTGAACGCGACGAAGTCCGTTGGGGCTTTTGCGCTATCCAGAACAGCAGCGAAAGCCGCAAGGCCACGCGGGTCGGCTGGACGACCGAAGTAGGAGATGTAGACCTGCTGGGTAATTGCGTAGTAATCTGCTGCAGCCATGATTTTTCCTTAAGAAAAGAACATTACAAAATTTCGAATTTCCTACAAAGTCGCCGTCAGTGCCTTTGCTCTCACGACGTTTCTGCAGAACTGGATGTATATTGCCATAGCCCCATAACGAAAATGTGACGGCCATCACAATACCAAAGCTTTTGTGGCATTTCGCCGACTTTTTTAACAGTTATTTGAAGACAGCCCAAACGACCTGCCTTAAACATATGCGCAAACCTGCCACATTTCGCCACCGAGCAATTCCCGGTGCATTATTGAAATGTCGGCAAGAAGAGGCGAATTCGCGCAGAATTATATACTGGATGCAGCAATGTTATGCAATCTCATCACGCGCAAAAAAAACCCAATCATGCGCGCGCAATTAATCGATTATGCAAATAACAAAAAACCGCCTTGAAAGGCGGTTTTTTTTGCAGCGGTCAATCCGACCGCAAGAAACGCGATTACCGGGACCAGCGTGTAACTCCCTGAGCGCTCAAGTAGGTGTTGTCGTTGGTCTTGAATCCATAAACGGCTTCACCTGCCAATGCGCCACCGAGAAAACCACGCACCGTCGCCGGGGCCAGCAATGCACCCTCCAGTCCGCCGTTTTTGGTCACCTCGCCACTGGCACTGACATTCAAGGTGCCGAGCGTGCTCGACACATTTAGACTGGTGGCGAAGGTGCGCGCCGCAAAATCCACGCTCAAGCGGCCATTGCTGACGTCAGCCTTGATCGCCGCACCGCCCGCGGCGCGCATGCTCGCCTCGCTGTCGATCAGTTTGAACGCCGCCGTGCCTTCCGTAGGCAGAACAAAGTTGGCGTTCACGGGACGGCTGAGCACATACGAGCCGACCGTGACCGGCCTGAGGTAATCGCCGCTATTCATGTTGGCCAGCGCCACGGCATCCGGCGCCATCCCGGCCACGCTTTCCCAACGTCCCCAGATAACTTCAGGCGGGCCGTTCACGATCACCGGCGTCGGATTTACCGGTGGCGGCGCCACCAGCGGCGGCACCGCGCCATCGGCGGTCTTGCCGGGATCCTTGAGCGCCAACGGCACCGGGTTCTTGGCTGGATCGAGACTGATATCGGTCAAGGCCGCCGAGCCGTGGCTGATGGCGCTGGCCACTTTGCCGACCGGCTCGTCGCTGCGCGCCGGGGTGTTCAGCTCCGGCGCAATGGTCGAATTGTTCAACAGTTGCGGCACCACCTGGCCGCGCTGGATCTGCAGCATCGTGTCGGGGTGGCCGGCGAACAGTTCGCGGCTGGCCGTGCCTTCGCACGGACCGCCGCCTTCCGGCCCGCAGGCGCCGGCAAAGCCACTCATGACGACCCCGCCCGAGATTACCGACACCCACGAGCTTTGCTGGTTGGTGTAGACGATGAAATCGGTGCCGCGTACGCCGATGGCCGCCACCGGCGTATTGAAGCGGAAATTCTGGCGCGCCTGCTTCACGGCCGTGCCGGAAATGCTGCGCGCCACGCCGTTGAGCAACTCCAGCTTGACCTTGGTATTGGCCGGATTGGCCGTGTCGACGTGATAGACGCTCACCCGCGCCTTGCTGTTCGGACGCAGGATCAGGAAGCCGTTGTCGACCGTCTTCATATAGATATAGCCGTCCGCGCCCGTGGTGAGCTCGTCGCCTTCCTGCACCGCCCCGTCGAGCACGGCCGCGCGCGCGGCAACCTGGGCCTGTCCGGCGACGAAAACGACCCGTCCGGCTTCCGCCGCCAGCGCGGAGGCGCCGCACAACAGCAGGCTGAGTGACAATAATAGACGTTGCATGATGGAATTCTCCTTGCACACATTCTGACCCTGCGAAGCAAGCTGGGCTGTGATGGCCGTCACATTGTACTGCTGAATCTTTCAGCAGAACAGTCATGATGTGTCTCCATTTGTAAAACTGTGCGTCCATTTCCACAGCAACATTCTTAATAGAACTGGCGGAAACAAACAGTTATACTGGGCGACTGTTTTCCGAAAGGGTTGCGCCCGACCAGCTGCACCAGGCCTGGTTGACAACATCGATGAAATTGCCCGTCTTTCCACGCACCCTGCCCGCCACCGCCACGCTCATCCGGATCGGCATTTCCATGGCCGCCATCCTGCTGACGCTGTGGCTGCAGAGCGACGGTGCGCGGGGCTGGCCGCACCTGGCCGACGAGTGGCTGCGCGACCGCTTCATCAATCTGCAAACGACCGCCCTGCCCGAACGGCGCGTGCTGGTGGTCGACCTCGATGAAACCACGCTGGCCAGGCTGCCCTGGCCGTGGAGCCGCGCGCGCATGGCCGAGCTGGTGGAAAAGCTGGTGCAGCAGGATGCGCGTGGCGTGGCCCTCGACATCGTCATGTTCAAGCCGGGCGACGCCGCCGGCGATCAGCGCCTGGCCATGCTGGCGGCGCATGGCCCGATCGTGCTTGCTCAATTGTTCGACTACAACCGCGACGGCGAAGCGCTGCGCAGCGGTGCACTGATCGGCGGCGTGGCCGGCGCCGCCGCTCCCGGCATGCCGGTGGCCAGCGGCTACCTGGCCAATCACGCGGGCCTGGCCGGCGCGGCCCATGCCGGCAATATCGGCGTCCAGCCGGACGCCGACGGCGTACTGCGCCGTATTCCCGCTCAAACCTGGTTCGACGGCAAACGCTACCCCAGCCTGACCATGGCGCTGATGCAATGCTGCGGCGGCGGGCTGCCGCCCCATGCCGACATGCTGCAACGCGTGCCGTTTGCCCGCAGCTGGGACGCCTACGATGTGGCCAAGGCGGCCGATGTGCTGGCCGGACAGGTGCCGCCCGAACTGATCGCCGGCCGCCTGGTGCTGGTCGGTTCCTCGTCGCTGAGCATCGGCGACCGCGTGGCCAGCCCGATGGGGGCCTCCACCGCCGGCCTGCTGGTGCATGCGGCCATGCTCTCCAGCCTGCTCGACCAGCAGGCCGGCAGCGCGCCGGCGCCCTGGCCCGGCCGCGCCATGGCGATCCTGTTCAGCCTCGGCGCGGTGCTGCTGGCCGCTTACACATTCCCGCGCCTGTCGGCCGTGGCCAATGTGCTGCTGCTCGGCTGCGCCAGCCTGGCCTGGCTGCTGCTGGCCTATACCGTCCACCCGCACGATCCGGGCTTTTCCCCCGGAGGCCCGTTGCTGGCCAATCTGTTTTTGCTGGCCGTGGCGGTGCCGTTCCACTGGCAACTGACTCAGCAAAAGTCGCGCAAGCTGCTCGGCACGCTGCGCCAGTATGTGGCCACTGCGGTGGTCGATGAACTGCTGCGCAGCGACCTGAAAGATCCCCTGGCGCCGCGCCAGCTCCAGGTCACCACCCTGATCGCCGACATGGAAGGCTATACGACCCAGGTCGAAGCCTTGCCGGTGGAAGACGCGGCGCGCCTGACCACCGATTTCCTCGATTGCCTGACCCGGCCGGTGCTGGACAAGCATGGCACCTTGGACAAGTACACCGGCGACGGCCTGGTGGCGTTCTGGGGCGCGCCGCTGCCGAACGCCGCCCACGCCGACCTGGCGCTGGACGCCGCCAAGGACATCCTGGCCGAGGTCGCGCGCTTTTCGCGCCTGCGCGAAGCGGCCGGCCATGCGCCGCTGCGGGTGCGCATCGGCATCGAGAGCGGCCTGGCCATGGCAGGCGATTACGGCACGGCATTTCGCAGTATCTATACGGCCGTGGGCGACAGCGTCAATACCGCCTCGCGCCTGGAACAGGCGGCGCGCGACTATCCCTGCGACGTCGTGATCGGCGAAGGC
Organism: uncultured Oxalobacteraceae bacterium; assembly: GCA_946480015.1. The sequence goes on from CAMLIL010000086.1 coordinate 20,370, forward strand.
ACGGTAGCGCGCGCGACCCGCCACCGCTTCAGGCTGCTGGGCGAGCGATTACTGCGTGGCAAAGAAAAGCCGATCAAGCTGTACACGCTGGAGCTCGCCGCATGATGCGCCGCTTGCGCGCCGCCGCGCTGGCCGCCGGCATGGTGCTCAGCCTGCAGGCCGGGGCGACCCCGGCCGCCGACGAACAGGACCTGTACCTGAACGCCATGCGTTTGATGAACGAAGGCCGGCACGCGGCCGCGCGCGAGGCGCTGGAGCAACTGATCAAGGTCGAGCCACAGCATGCCGGGGCTTGGCTGGATCTGGCCATTACCCAGTGCGCGCTGGGCCAGGCGGTCGAGGCCGAACGCCTGTTCCGCGAAATCGAGGTGCGCTTCGCCCCCAGTGCCGGCATTCTGGAAGTGATCAACAGCCACCGCCGCCAAGGCTGCCGTCCCTGGGAAGCCAAGAGTTTCCGCGCGCTGGGCCTCACGCGCGGGCACGACAGCAACGTCAACCAGGGCGCCAGCAATCCGGTGTTTGCCACCGGCAGCGGACCGGATCGGATCGAACACCTGCTGGCCGACGACTATCTGCCGCAAGCCGACAGCTACACCCAGGCCTCGCTGGACTACACGCGCGAGCTCAATCCCGCCGGCGCGGTCGCGCTGGCCCAGGTGCGTACCCGCCACCACGACCGCATGACCGGCCAGGACACCAACGCGATCCTGCTGGGCCTGGACCAGCCCTTGAGGCTGGGCCAGTTCAATGCGCGCGGCCTGGTGACGGCCAGCGCCGTCAGCCTGGGCGGCCTGCTGTACCAGCGCCAGGCGCAGTTGCAGGTGCGGGTCACACCCAAACTGCCGCTGCCGGACAATTACGAGCTGGTGCTGGCCACATCGGTGAGCCACGCGGCCTACCTGCGGCGGGTCAATTTCGACGCCAATACCGGCGAAACCAGCGCCTTGTTGAATTACAACGGTACCGGCACGCGCGTCCAGGCCGCGCTGGGCGCGCTGTACGACCGCGGCGCGACCGGGCGTCCGGGCGGCAACCGGCATGGCTGGTACCACAGCGCGCTGTGGCAGCGCCGGGTGGGCGAACACTATATCGGCGAACTGGGCTGGACACGCCAGGACTGGCATGGCCAGCTGCTGTATTCCCCTGGCCTGATCGATGAAGTGCGCGACCAGAGCACCCGCCAGCTGCGCGCCGCGGTCACCCGCGAGTTCGGCCGCCACCAGTCGCTGCAGTTGGAATACCGCCACGTGCAAAATAAAGAAAACATTTCGCTCTTTCAATATAATAGCCAGGTACTCCAGTTAAACTGGCGCTGGTTCGGCTGGTAAGGAAGTACGCGCATGCGCTGGGAACTTGCAGCACTACTGCTCGGAATAGTCACGATCCCGCTGGGCTGCCTGCTGCCGCTGTCACGGCTGCCGCCGCTCCCGAACGATAAGCTGATGCATTTCGTTGCCTTCGGCGGGATGGGCTGGCTGGCGGCGCGGCTGGTACGGCCGGGTTGGCAGGCCGCGCTGGCGCTGGCGGCAGTGCTGTTGGCCAGCTGGATCATCGAATTATTGCAAAACCGCGTGCCCGGACGGCGCTTTTGCTGGCGCGACATGGCGGCCAATTGCGCCGGTATCGCCTGCGCCGCCGCGCTGCTGGCCTGGCCAGGTGCCTGATTACCCTTGCATCCATTGCGCACAACGAGACATGACTGAAGCGAACAAGACACCATCGGCAGACGCGCCGCCGCCCACCGAAGCGGCGACGCCGGTGCCCGAGACGACCGAGGTAAGCATCCCGGTCAATATCCATATCCACCTGCGCAAGATTCCGCTGCTGGCCAATCTGACGGACGAGGAAATGGCGCGCGTGCGCGCCGACATCCGGATCCGCCAGTACAACCGCCGCGACGTGGTGCTGCACAAGGGCGGCGCCGGCGACACGCTGCTGTTCCTGCTGACCGGGCAGCTGCAGGTGATCGACGTCACCGAGGATGGACGCGCCATCGGCCTGCGGCTGCTGGCGCCGGGCGACTTTTTCGGCGAAATCGCCGTCATCAACGGCTCGCAACGCTCGGCCTCGGTGGTGGCCCAGACCAATGTGCTGGTGGCGCTGCTGCCGCGCGCCACCGCCCTGCATTTGTTCGCCCACTCGCCGTCGGTGGCCATGCAGATGCTGCGCTTCCTGGCCGAGAAGGTGCAGCGCGATTCGCAGTTCCGCGCCCTGCTCAGCATCCACAACACGTCCAAGCGCATCTACACCTATATCGATCTGCTCAAGGAAACCACGGGCGAGAACGAAGCGGTGGTGGAAAACCTGCCGACCCATCAGGACATTGCCAACATGATCAACACCAGCCGCGAAACCGTCACGCGGACCTTGCTGCTGCTGGTCCAGCAGGGCATCGTCAAGAAGGGCACGCACCGGCTGATCATCGTCGATCCGGAACGCCTCAAGCAGCTCGCACAAGGCTGAAGCTTGCCGGAACGCCATCACCGGCATGGTATAATCCGCACCCGTTTTCGGCCCTGGCGCTGCGTCGATCGCAGAGCCGCCATGCACTTTATGACGACACTCCCGCCGGTCCTGTTTACTGTCAACCACTGTCCGGATTTCCGCCCATGAGAGCGCCCGCCATGCTGCAGGGCGTGTGGAAATACCGCGGTTTCATCGCCGGCAGCGTCAAACGCGAATTCCAGTCCAAATACCGCAATTCGCTGCTGGGCGCGCTCTGGACCGTGCTCAATCCGCTGGCCATGATCGTGGTCTACACGCTGATCTTTTCCAAGGTGATGGGCAGCCGCATGCAGGGCAATGCCGGCAGTTTCGCCTACAGCATCTACCTGTGCGCCGGCGTGCTGACCTGGGGCCTGTTCGCCGAAATCACCAGCCGCGGACAAAATGTCTTCATCGAACACGCCAACCTGATCAAGAAGCTCAGTTTTCCGCGCATCTGCCTGCCGGTCATCGTGGTGCTCAACGCCTTCGTCAACTTCGCCATCATTTTCGCGCTGTTCCTCGGTTTCCTGCTGCTGTCGGGCCAGTTCCCCGGCTGGGTGTTCCTGGCCCTGCTGCCGGTGCTGCTGGCGCAGATCGTCTTCGCCATCGGCCTGGGCATGATCCTCGGCGTGCTGAACGTATTTTTCCGCGACGTCGGCCAGTTTTTCGCCATCCTGCTGCAGTTCTGGTTCTGGTTCACGCCGATCGTCTACACCCCCGGCGCTCTGCCCGACACAATCCGACCGCTGCTGGCCTATAACCCGATGGCCGCGGTGGTGATGGCCCATCAAGGCATCCTGCTCGACGCGCGCCTGCCCGACTGGAGCAGCCTGCTGCCGGTGACCGTACTGGGCGTGCTGGCCTGCCTGCTGGGCATGCGCCTGTTCCGCAAGCGCGCCGGTGAAATGGTGGATGAATTATGAGCGACGATTTCTACCGCGCCTTCGAGGACCGCTACCGCGGCTCGCGTGAAATCATCACGGCACGCCTGTCGGCCTACCTGCCGTTTATCGAACCGCTGGCCGCGCTGTATCAGCCGGCACGCGCGCTCGACGCCGGCTGCGGGCGCGGCGAGTGGCTCGAACTTGCCGCCGCCACCGGCTTCGATGCCAGCGGCGTGGACCTGGACGACGGCATGCTGGCCGAATGCCGCGCGCGCGGCCTGCACGTGACCACCGCCGATGCCATCGCCACCTTGCGCGGCATGCCCGACGCCAGCCTGGCCATGGTGACGGCCTTCCACCTGGTCGAGCACATCGGCTTCGACCAGGTGCGCGCGCTGATCGGCCAAGCGCTGCGGGTGCTGCAGCCGGGCGGCCTGCTGATCATGGAAACCCCCAACCCGGAAAACCTGGTGGTCGGGGCCAGCAGCTTTTACCGCGATCCTTCCCATGTGCGCCCGATCCCGCCGGAACTGCTGGCCTTCGCCAGCGAGCATGCCGGCTTCGCCCGTCACAGCGTGGTGCGCCTGCAGGAAGCGCCGCAGCTGCGCGAAGCGCGCGAACTGCATTTGCAACAGGTGCTCGACGGGGTTAGCCCGGACTACGCCGTGGTGGCGCAGAAAGCCGCCGCGCCCGAACTGCTGGCGCGCTTCGACGCCGCCTTTGCGGCCAGTTACGGGCTGTCGCTGGAAGTGCTGGCGCAGCGCTACGACCGTTTGCAGGTCGAGCGCCGCAGCGCGCTCGGTGGGCAGCTCGAGCATCTGGGCGGCCTGGCCGCGCAAAGCGCACAGCAAAGCGCGGCCCTGCGCGCGGGAATGGGCGAACTGGGCCAGCACGTCGAGGGCGCGCTTGCCGGCATCGGCGCGCTCGACGCGCGCGCCGGCCACCTGGAAGCGCGCGCCGGCGCACTGGAGGCGCGCCTGGCCGCGGCCGAAGCGCACGCCAATGCCATGGGACAGAAGGTGATCGACCTGATGTCGTCGACCTCGTGGAAGGTGACCGAGCCGCTGCGCTACGTGGGCGGGCTGTGGCTGCGCCTGCGCACCGCCCAGCGCAACGGCACCATCCTGGCCGGACTGCGCCGCCGCGCCCGCGACGCCGTGCGGCGCGCCGGCCAGCTGGTACTGCGCAACGCGCGCGCCAAGCGCGCCGCCCGCGCCGTGCTGGTGCGCTTCCCCGGCCTGCAGGCGCGCCTGCGCGAAATGATGTACAGCGCGCCGGTGACGCCGGGCGCTCCGCCACCGGCCGACCAGCAGCCGGGCGACCTGTCGCCGCGTGCGCAACGCCTCTACGAACAGCTTAAACAGGCCAAGGCGCGCCGCGGCCAGCACAAGGACTAACGCCGATGCGCATCGTGATCGACCTCCAGGGCGCCCAGTCGGCCAGCCGCTTCCGCGGCATCGGCCGTTATTCGCTGGCGCTGGCGCAGGGCGTGGCGCGCAACGCCGGCAGCCATGAGGTGTGGCTGGTGATGAACGGCGCGCTGGCCGAATCCATCCCGGCGCTGCGCCGCGCCTTCAGTGCGCTGGTGCCGCCGCAACGCATGCGCGTGTTCGACATCGCCACCCCGGCCGCCGAACTGCATCCGGCCGACGGCTGGCGCGC
>CAMLIL010000087.1 GCA_946480015.1 uncultured Oxalobacteraceae bacterium
GATCGGGCGCGGCAGACGCTTCGACGCCATTGACAACGCCATGCACCCTGTCATCGTTCGATCTAAATCGCCTGAACGCCAATGTGGCAAAGGGGCCGTCACTGTTGTGTAACCTGATGAGGATGCGAAGGTCTGGTTGCCGGATGTGCATGTCGCTTTTCTCGATCGCAGCCTTGTCGATAATTTCCAAAAGCCCGGTCATGCTGCTTTGATCAACCGAATAGCGGCACCCGTAGCTCGGCACCTTGTCCTCACTGATCGGTATCGGAACTTGGATATCCGAAACGATGTAAACCTCGGCAGAGGTGGCGGTTCGGGCGCCCCGGATGACATCAACGACGTTATCTGGCGACGATGCGCGTGCCGCTGATGCCATTGCAAATAGCAGCAGACAAGCACAAATCGCCGACGACTTCACAGCTCTCGCGATCGCTTTATTCATAAAATTCATCCTTGCCGGCTGGCGGCCTAGTTGATATGTCGTCATCGTAGGTTCCTCGTTGGTCATATAGTTGAGCGCACTCAATGGTGCGCGGGAATACGCAGTGTGGCGCCTGCAGCATGTGGAGAAGCCCGGCGCCTCGAGGTCGACTTGCCAGCCCAGACTGCCAACCGGCGAACTCCGCGTCACGGTACTTCCCGCAAACATAGCCTTTTTCTCGGCCAATGGTGCGCAGCGGCCATGGATGCATTACACTTGCATTCTCGACATCGTGACAGGCACGCCGCTCCCCTCTCCATGGATCACCCAGCCCGCTTAGGCAGATATCAACTCCTCCGGGTGCTGGGCCGCGGCGCCATGGGCCTGGTGTACGAAGGCCTCGATCCGCGCCTGAACCGGCGTGTGGCCATCAAGGTGATTTCGACCTCCGGCCTGGACGAACCCGGATTGCATGCCGATTACTCGGCCCGCTTCATCCACGAGGCGCAGGCGGTGGCGCGCCTGAATCATCCGCACATCGTGACCGTCTACGACTTCGGCGAGGAAGACGGCGCCGCCTATCTGGTCATGGAACTGATCGACGGCGACGAACTGGCCGCGTATTTCGACGACACCCTCGGTTTCGAACTCGAATTCACCATCGACGATGCGGTGCGCATGACCTGCGAGCTGCTCGAAGCGCTCGGCTACGCGCACCAGCAGGGCATCATCCACCGCGACATCAAGCCGGCCAATGTGATGGTCGGCGCCGGCCTGAAGGTCAAGCTGACCGACTTCGGCGTGGCGCGCATGGCCGACGTCAACGCCGACCACGAAACCGGCACCCTGGTCGGCACGCCCAGCTACATGTCGCCCGAGCAGATCGGCGGCCAGGCCGCCAGCGCGCGTTCGGACATTTTCGCGGTCGGCATCATCCTGTACCGTTTCCTGACCGGCGCCCGGCCCTTCCTCGGCCAGGGCCTGTTCGCCGTCCAGCAGAAAATCCTGTACGAGCACCCGGTGCCGCCCAGCCTGATCAATCCCCTGCTCAGCCCCATGTTCGACCGCATCGTCATGCGCGCGCTGGCCAAGCGGCCCGAGGAACGCTACCCGAACGCGCTCAGCTTCAGCCAGGATCTCCAGCGCGCGCTGGGTGGCGGGGAAGTCGAAGCGCACGCCACGCAGCCGCCGCCGGCAGCCTGGCCGGCGCACCAGCCCGCCGCGGCCGACCCGGATGCCACCGTGATCCGTCCGGCCCTCGACGACGACGCCACCCGCTGCGCGCCATGAGCACGCCCCCCCACGCCACCGATCCGGGCGAACGCACCGCGTTCTTCCGCCAGCTCCAGCAGCTGACCACGCGCATCCACGCCACCCGCCATATCGATGAGATCATGCTCGACCTGTCGGGCGCGGTCTGCAGCCTGTTCGGCGCCGACCGCCTGACCATCTACATCCTTGGCGAAGACAAGGCCAGCATGGTCTCCAAGGTCAAGACCGGCCTGGCCTCGTTCAGCCAGCTCAAGCTGCCGATTTCGGCGCAAAGCGTGGCCGGCTACGCGGCCCTGTCGCGCACCCTGGTCAATCTGCGCGATGTCTACGATGCCGACGAACTCAAGGCCCACGCGCCCGAACTGAAGTTCCAGCAGGGCGTGGACAAGCGCACCGGCTACCGCACCACCCAGATGCTGGCCGCACCCATCGTGCACGCCGATGAAGTGATCGGCGTGGTCCAGCTGATCAACAACCAGCGCGCCCGCGCCGCCTTCAGCGACACCGTGGTCGAAGGCACGCGCTATCTGTGCGAAACCCTGGCCATCGCCTTCGCCCAGCGCCAGCAGGCACCCAGGCTGGAGCGCGAGCGCTTCGTCGCGAGCATCCGCGACACCCTGCTCGGACGCGCCGAGCTCGAACAGGCCGCCCAGCTGGCCGCCGCTGCCGGACGCGATATCGAAGACGTGCTGCTGGACGACTTCAAGCTCAAGACCGGCGCCGTGGGACGCGCGCTGGCCGACTACTTCGCCGTGCCTTACCTGGCCTTTCATCCGCAGCGCCGCAAGCCGCTCGAACTGCTCACGGCGATCGACCGCGCCTTCGCCGCAGAAGGCCAGTGGCTGCCGATCGAAGCCAATCCCAATGGCTTGTACGTGCTGTGCACCGATCCGGAAAAGGTCAAGGCCGGCGGCAGCGTGGCGCGCCTGTTCCCGTCCGCGCGGGCGGTGTACTGCGTGACCACGCGGCGCGAATTCAATGCCATGCTCGAGCACTGCTTCGGCCCCGCGCCGCAGGCCGCCGCCCTGCCCGCAGGGCGCCAGCAGGAACTGGTCAATGCCGTGACGGCGCTGGTGGCGGGCAGCCATCAGCAGGGATTGTCGGACCTGAAAATTGAAACCGCGCCCGGCGCGCACCCCGGCGAGATCCGCTTCACGGTCAGCGGCGTGCTGAAGCTCCCTTAACCGAGATTAAACGAAAGCGGTGGCGATGGCGTTGGGGGCGCCCGCATCCTTGACGATCTCGTAGCACTTGCACGATGCCGCCGCCAGTCCGTCGGCGTCGAGGATCTCGATATTGCCGCGGCTGTAAATGATCAGCCCCTGCTGCTGCAGCGCGCTGGCGGCCTTGGTCACGCCGACCCGGCGCACCCCCAGCGCATGCGCCAGGAACTCATGGGTGAGGTGGAATTTATCGGACTGCAGGCGGTCGCGCGTGACCAGCAGCGAACGCGCCAGGCGCGCTTCGAGCACGTGAAAGCGGCTGCACACGGCGATCTGGATGGCTTGCGCCAGCAGCATGTCGGTGTAGCGGTACAGCACCCGCTGCAGGGCCGGATTGCGCGCGAACTCGGTGCGGAAGGCGGCGCTGTCCATGCGGCTGGCGCGGCCTGCGCGCTGCACGATGGCGCGCACCTGGGCATGGTTGTGCCCCAAGGCGACCGTCGCGCCCAGCATGCCCTCGCGTCCCACCAGCCCGACTTCCAGCGTCATGCGGCCTTCGGCCACGCCCAGCAGCGAGACCAGGCTGTCATGCGGAAAATAGATGGAGCGGATCGGATCGCCCGGTTCGCACAGCACCTCGCCCACCTCGACCTGGACCGGTTCGAGCATGGATTCGAAATGCGCCAGATCGGCTGGCGGCAGCGCAGCGAGCAGCTGGTTGCCGATGGGCGAATCGCGCTCGCGGTCGGCCACGCCGTTCATGGGCCGTTCCCGATCTCTGGCATGGACATGGTGCATGGCGTGAGGCAGTTGGCTGTCATTGGTCTGTGGGGATCGTTTGGCACTGATACATTTGCAAACAATTTTCAATCAGCGTAGCGGCAATAATAGGTAAAGTATGTACGGTGACGCACGGAAGACGCCGCCCCTGGCTCGGACAATGAGCTCAACGTCCGGGCTCGCCGCCGAGTCCGTCCGGCACCTAACAAGAAAAGGAAACACATCATGAATACACCTTCGAGCACAGCGCCGCGCAGCGGCCATCACCCGATGATGATCGCCGCGGCCATCGCGGTCATCCTGTTCTGCCTGGCCGGCACCGCCGCCATCATGGGCTGGATTCCCTCGTCCATCGGACGCGACAGCAACAGCCATCTGAGCGATGTCGACAAGGCCACCCTGGCCAGCAAGATGGAACAGGACAGCGGCATGTCGGCACCGGCGCTGGCGATGGCGCCAGCCGATCTGCCGCCTTCGGCAGCGCCTGCCGCGCCGCGCCTGCGCGATGCCGATCCCGAGCCGGCCGTTGTCAAGCACACGCCGGCGCGCGTGGCCGAGACCAGCCACGAAAAAGCCTGGTGCTCGGCCTGCGGCAACGTCGAATCGGTGCGCGCCATCAAGACCCGCGCCCAAGGCAGCGGCCTGGGCGCTGGTGCCGGCGCAGTGCTGGGCGGGCTGCTCGGGCACCAGATCGGCGGCGGCCACGGCAAGCAGCTGGCGACCGCCGCCGGCGCCGTCGGCGGCGCCGTGATCGGCAATCAGGTCGAAGGCAATATGAAAGCGACCACCAGCTACGAAATCCGGGTCCGCCTCGATGACGGCAGCACGCGCACCTTCCATCAGCAGAGCGCGCCGCGCTGGGCATCCGGCGACCGCGTCAAGATCGTCAACGGCGCCCTGCACTCGGCCTAAGGAAAAACTTGTTCGTTGTGTACGCCAGCGAACGGAGTTCTCGGACGCAGCTCAGCATACTTGAACCACGACATAGTAGTTGTCGAAACGGTCATTTGTCACACTACCGAGGACTCCATCATGCTCTATACCATCGCTGTTGTACTTATTATCCTGTGGCTGCTGGGCCTGGTCACTTCCTACACTGTTGGCGGCTTCATCCACATTCTGCTGGTTGTCGCGGTCATCATGATCCTGGTGAAGCTGATCAGTGGGCGCGGCATATAGCAATCGGTCACAGTTCCACCCGGTCATCGCTTGATGCCCGATCCGTTTCGCGGTCACGCCATACCCCGCCGCCCGGTGTGACGGCGAAACGGATTTACCATTCTAAGGAAACACACATGCACAAGAATCTCGTGAAATCGACCATCGCCCTGACCGTCGTGGCGCTGGCCACCGGCTGCGCCGACATGTCCGCCACCCAGCGCGGCACGGCGACCGGCGCCGGCGTCGGCGCGGGCCTCGGCGCAATTCTGGGCGGTGCCACCGGCGGCGGCGGTGGCGAGCGCGCCGCCAAGGGTGCCGTCATCGGCGGCGCCGCCGGCGCCATCATCGGCAATATCTGGTCCAAGCGCATGGAGCAGCAAAAGCAGGCCATGGAACAGGCCACGCGCGGCACCGGCATCCAGGTCAGCCAGACTTCCGACAACCGCCTCAAGCTCGATATCCCGGCCGACGTGTCCTTCGACACCAACCGCGCCGACATCAAGCCCAACTTCCGACCGGTGCTGGAACGCTTCGCCACCACCCTGCAGGAAAATCCGGCTACCAGCGTGACCATCATCGGCCATACCGACAACACCGGCAGCGACGCGGTCAACCAGCCGCTGTCGGTCGAACGCGCCGCCCGCACCCGCGACTATCTGTCCATGCGCGGCGTGTCGCCCAACCGCGTCACCATCGAAGGCCGCGGCGAACGCGAGCCGGTCGCCTCCAACGAGGACGCGGCCGGACGCGCCCGCAACCGCCGCGTCGAAATCTACGTGGCCGAACCGAACCGCAGCTAAGTAGCGTTAAGGCAACAACAAAGAAGCCGCCGAGGGTAATCCCGGCGGCTTTTTGTTTGTCCATGAAGCAGATCAAGGCCCGGCTGGATAGCCGCGCGATAGTAGTTTTCATCGCGCAACAATTCCAGGAGGCAGCAATGCAAAACAAGGACGCCGCACTGTGGAATCCCACCGCCATTGCCTTGTGGAGCGTGCCGTTCTCGCCGCTGTTCGGGGCCTGGCTGCACGTGCATAACTGGACCGCCCTGGGCGAGCCGCGCCAGGCCGACGTGGCGCGGCGCTGGTTCAATGCCCTGCTCATCCTGATGGTCTTCAATGTGCTGGTCGACGCCATCGGCGAACGGGTCAACAGCAGCGCCAACCTGGCCAACTGGGTGTCGGTGGCGGCGTTCCTGGCCTGGTACGCGCTGGCCGCGCGCCCGCATGCCAAGGCGGTGCGCGCCCGTGCCGGCGCCCATTACCGCCGCAGGCCCTGGGACGGCGCCCTGCTCACCGGCGTGCTGGCCGGCCTGGCCTTTTATGGCTACTCGCGCCTGGCCAGCGCCCTGTTCTCATGGCTGACCTGAAGCCGGCTTGGAAAAGTCGCCCGCGCTGATCACCGAAATGGCGGCCGGCTTCAGGTACGCGCGCAGCGCGGCGTTCACCTGCGCCGGCGTCAGCGCCGCCACACTGGCTTCGAGCTTGCCTTCATACGCCATGGTGCGCCCGTAGCTCAGATACGACGCCAGCCGCTCCGACAGGGCCGCGTCGTCGGTGCGCACCACTTCCTCGCCCTGCTTCCAGCCCTTCTTGGCCTCGGCCAGCTCGGCTGCCGTGAAGCCGCTCTCGACCGCCCTGGCCAGCTCCTCGCGCAGCGCCGCCTCGACCCGCGCGGTATTCTGCGGCGCGCTGATCGCGTACGCCAGCCAGTAGCCGGCCGCATCGCGCGCCGGCACGCTCAGCTGGGCGCCGACCCCGTACGACAGGCCATCCTGCTGGCGGATGCGGTCGGCCAGGCGGCTGCGCAGCGCACCGCCGCCGAGCATGTGGTTAGCCATCAGCAGGGCCGGATACACTGGCGCATCGTTCTTCAGCGCCAGTGGCTGCACCGCCAGCAGCATGCTGTTGGCCTTGTCGGGCGTGGCCAGCACCAGCTTCTGGCCGGCCACCTCGCGCACCTGATCGGGAATGCGCTCATACGGCTGGGCCGCCTGCCAGCTGCCGAACAACTGGCCCAGCTGGGCCTTGAGCGCGCCGGCGTCGAAGTCGCCCACGGCGGCGAAGGTGGCGTTGGCGGCGCCGTAGAAGCGCCGATGGAATTGGCGCACCTGCGCGACCGTCAGCGCGCGCACCTGGGCCAGCTGCTCGGGCAGCGTCGCCACATGCCTGACGTGCTCCGGCGGGGTGGGATCGAGCAGGCGCTGGAAGGCGTTCACCGCGACCTTTTCCGGTTCCGGGATATCCTGCTCGGCGTGGCTGGCCAGCTCGCGCTGCATTTCGGCGAACTCGCTGTCGGCATACCTGGGCGTGCGCAGCAGCTCGGCCAGCAGGTCCAGCGCGGCCGGCAGATTGGTGCGCGTAGTCGTCACCGACGCCGTCAGCCCTTCGGCTCCGCCGCTGATCGACACCTGCGCTTTGAGGCGGTCGAAGGCATCCTTGATCTGCTGGCGCGACAGGCGCTCGCTGCCATGCATCAGCAGCGCCGCGGCGAAATTGCCGGCTTCGGCCTGGCCGCGCAGGGCCGCCTCGGTGCCGGTGCGCAGCCGCAGCGTGACGCTGACCGCGCCGCCCTTGGTTTTCTTGGGCAGCAGCGCCGCCTTCATCCCGTTGGCCAAGGCGAAGCGCTGGGTGCGCGCCTCGATATTGGCCGGACTCGGATCGAAGGCTTCGCCCTGCGCCACCGGCGCGCGCCCGTGATACTTGCCCACGATGGCCATCACGTCGGGCACCGCCGGCACCTCGGCGCGGTCGGGCGACTCGGTCGGAATGAAGCGCCCCACGGTGCGGTTGCTGGCCTTGTAGTACTTCTCGGCGACCGCCTGCACGGCCTTGGCGTCGAGCTGTTCGATCTGGTCGCGGTGCACAAAGAACAGGCGCCAGTCGCCCGCCGCCATCGACTCGGTCAGCGCGATCGTCATCTGCGCGGTATCGTTCATGGCCAGGTCGATCTGCTTGAGCGCGGCCACGCGCGCGCGCTCCACCTCGGCCTGCGTGACCGGTTCGCTGCGCAGGTTTTCCAGCACCTTGAGCATGGCCTCCCGCGCCGGTTCCAGTGGCTGGTCCTTCGGCACCACGGCGCCGAAAATGCGGTAGCCCTGTTCCAGGTTGCTGACCGCATCGGCTTCCAGGCGGCTGGCCAGCCGGGTCTCGACCAGCGCCTTGTGCAGGCGCCCGCTGGGAGCGTCGACCAGGATGTGGGTCAGCAGGGCCAGCGCGGCGGCATCGGCATGGCCGGACGAGGCCACGTGGTAGCCGGCGCCGACGAACTGGGTGCCGCCGCTGCGCCGCACCGTCACCTCGCGTTCGCCATCCTGGGTCGGTTCGACCGTGTAGGTCGGCCGCAGCTTGCGCGCCGGCTTCGGGATGCGCCCGAACAGCGTGCCGATCTGGCGCAGCACCTTGGCCTCATCGAAGCGGCCGGCCACCATCAGCACCGCGTTGTCCGGCTGGTAGTAGGTCTTGTAGAAAGCGCGCAGGCGGCCGATATCGACCTTCTCGATATCCGAACGCGCACCGATGGTCGACTTGCCGTAGTTGTGCCAGTCGTAGGCCACCGCTTGCAGGCGCTCGGTGGTCACCGCGATCGGGTCGCTCTCGCCCATCTCGAATTCATTGCGCACCACCGTCATCTCGCCCGCATTGGCCTTGGCGTTCCACAGGTCGTTCTGGTCGATCGGCGCGTTGACCATGCGGTCGGCCTCCAGCGCCAGCATGGTGCGCAGATTGGCCTCGCTGGCCGGGAAGGTCGAATAATAATTGGTGCGGTCGTACCAGGTGGTGCCGTTGAACTCGGCCCCGCTGGCATTGAGCACCTCGACCGGCGTGGGCGTGCCTTTGCGGATGCCGAAGTTGGCGGTCGGCTTGAACAGCAGGTGTTCGAGCAGGTGGGCCATGCCCGTTTCGCCGTAATTCTCGTTGCGCGAACCGACCAGGTAGACGATATTGGTGGTCAATGTGGGCTTGCTCGGATCGGGAAACAGCAGCACGCGCAGGCCGTTGGCGAGCCGGTATTCGGTGATGCCTTCCACCGACGCCACCTTGACCGGCGCCGCCGCGGCGGCATGGACCGGACCGGACACGAGCGTGCCGGCGCTGAGCAGGAGGGCGAACAGGACTTTCACATTGAGCTTTCCGAGTGGTGATCGTATGATGCGAATGAAAAGTATGCCACCACGATGCTGCATGCGTGAAAAATTTTTTCCTCGTGCAAGCATTTTTACCCACAGGAGTTGTTCCCATGAAGCTGCGCACCATTCTCGTTCTGGCGGCCTCGGCCGCAATCCTGCCCGCCGGCGCGCAGACCATGAAACCGGGCTTGTGGGAAACCACCAGCAAGGTGGAATCGTCGAACGGTGAAATGGCCACCGCCATGGCGCAGATGCAAAAGCAGCTGGCCGCGATGCCGCCCGAGCAGCGCAAGGCCATGGCCGAGATGATGGCCAGGCACGGCGGCGGCATGCAGATGCCGACCATGAATGCCGACGGCAGCATGGTCACCAAGGTATGCATGACCAAGGAAATGATCGCCAAGAACCAGCTGCTGACTCAGCAGCATAACGCCAGCTGCACCCACAAGAATTCGCCCGTCGTCGGCGGCGTCATGACGATGACGTTCAGCTGCACCAACCCGCCCGGCAGCGGCGAGGCGCGTTTCGTGTTTACAGGCGACACCGGCTACAGCATGACCATGAACAGCAAGGGCCTCGTGAACGGCAAGAATGAATCGGTGTCGATCGATTCCAGCGGCAAATGGCTGGGCGCCGATTGCGGGAACGTCAAGCCCTTTGCCGTGCCGTCCGCCCCGCCGGCGAAATAGATCAGCGCGTTTCCATGAATCCGGTGTAACGCTCGCGCGCCAGGGTGGCCACCGGGCCGATGGCCAGGGTGCGCGCGTCGTAGCGCACGCAGGGCATCACCTTGCCGTAATTGCCGGTGTTGAAGATTTCCACTGCGGATGCCAGCTCCTGCGGCGCCACCACACGCTCCTGCACGCCCACCCCGGCCTCGGCCAGCAGGGCGATCACGCGGGCCCGCGTAATCCCCGCCAAAAAAGTGCCGTTCGGCACCGGCGTCACCACATCGCCCTCCGGCGTGACGAAAAACAGGTTCGAGGTGGCGAACTCGGCGACGTTGCCGGCATGGTCGAGCACCACGGCATTATCGAAACCGCGCTGATTGGCATCGCGGATGGCGCGCGCCGTGTTGGCGTACAGCGCCGAGGCCTTGGCGTCGGTGGGCGCCATATCGGCGTCGGGGCGGCGCAGGCGCGACAGGCAGGCTGAAAACCCGGTGAACGGCGGCAAGGGCGCGTCGAACAAGGTCAGCGCGAACTGGCTGGCGTCCGGGTCGGGAATCAGGAAGCCGGCCGAACCGAACACCAGCGGACGGATATACAGCTCGGCATCGGCGGGAAACCGGGCCACGCCCTCGCGCACCAGCGCATCCATCTCGGCCACCGACAGCGGGCAGCGCAGGCCCAGGCTGAGCGCGGAGCGCACCACCCGTTCCAGATGCGCCTGCAGGTCGGGCAGATGGCCGCGCACCGCGCGCGCGCCATCGAACACCGACGAGCCCAGCCACACGCTATGGTCCATCGCCCCGAACAGGGAAACATTGCCCTCGGCCCACTGGCCCTTGAAATACGTGAGATACATATCGCGCTCCCCTCAATCCCTTACCGCTAGTGTAAAACCATATACACAGGATGTAATCATATGTTTCAATGCGGTCAATTAATGCCGTAAAGACATATATTGCCGTCCATGTCCGTGATCCATCGTTCCCGCCTGCCTGCCCTCGCACTCGTGCTGGGCCTGCACATCGGCTTGCTGCTGGTGTGGCGCACGCTGCGCCCAGCGCCATCTGCGCCCTTGGCCGAGACGCAAGCCATGCAATGGGTCTGGATTCAGCCGTCGCGCCCGCCAGCCACGCCGCCCCCGGCGCCGCTCAAGCCGGCTGTACGCGCCGTCCAGCCGGCCCGCCTTACGCCCCACCCGCAGGTCCCGGCAGCTGTGCGCGAACCGGAGGCGATCACCGTGCCGCCGGCCGATCCCTTCGCCGCACCTGCCCCACCGTCGCCCGACATCGTCAGGAAAGCGCTCGGCGCCGTCGGCAAGATCGACCGCGACCTGCGGCGCGAATCGCCCAGCCAGATCCATGCGCCGGTCGATACCGGAACAACCCGCCTGGAGGCAGGAATACGGGCGGCGGGCAAGTGGGACGGACCGACCACCGTTGAAGAAATCATTGCGCCCAACGATGGCAGCGGCAAGCGCGTATCGAAAATCAGGACCCCGTTCGGCACCTATTGTGCCACCGTCGCCGGCAACCACAGCGGGCCGGACATGTTCGAACCCAACAAAGCCGGCCCCAAGATGACCAACTGTCCACGCTAGCGTCAGCGGACCGTACGCTACCGTACAATGTGCCGGTCCGGCCCGGACGTACACTGTGTCTTTAAGCCAGCGACACAGGTTCCATCATGCTTGCCTCCCTATCGACACCCGCGGCCTGGGCCCGCCGCCTGCTGCTGTTGCTGCTGGCCGCCGCCACCCTCGGCGCCTGCGCGTCCTTGCCCGATGTCGATAACCTGGCCGAACTGTCCGACCGCAAAGCCACCCCCACCGTCACCACCGGCACCGGCAAGCTGCCCCGCAAGCAGAGCGCCGCCCTGCTGGCCAGACGCTGGGCCAAGGTGTCGCCGGACGTCAAGACTCTGGCCGCACTGGAAGAAGCTGCGACCGGCCAGCCCCTCATCGCTGGCAACAAGGTCACCCTGCTGTTCGACGGCCCCGCCACCATGCGCGAAATGATGGCCGCCGCCGCCGCCGCGAAAAGCTCGATCAACCTGGAAACCTACATCTTCGATCAAGACCCGATCGGCATGCAGTTCGCCGACTTGCTGATCGCCAAGCGCAAGCAAGGCGTGATCGTCAACGTGCTGTATGACGCGGTCGGCACGCTCGGCGTCCCCAAGGAATTTTTCGACCGCATGGCCGCCGCCGGCATCACCATGCTGGCCTTCAATCCCGTCAATCCCGCCGCGCGGGTTGGCAAATGGGAGCTGAACAACCGCGACCACCGCAAACTGATGGTGGTGGACGGCAAGATCGCCTTCACCGGCGGCATCAATATCAGCAGCACTTACGCCAACAGTTCCTTCTTCCGCTCCAAGCGCAAGCCCGGCCAGACCGACGGCAAGCAAGTCGGCTGGCGCGACACCCACATCAAGATCGAAGGTCCGGCAGTGGCTGCGCTGCAATGGAGCTTTGTCAACAACTGGGTCAATCAGGATGCCGGCGAATTGCCGCAGCACGATTACTTTCCGCGCCTTACGGCCGCCGGGGATAAGCTGATGCGCGTACTGCCGACCGATCCGGACCGCGATTCGGAGATTTACAAGTCGTTTATCCTGGCGATCCAGGAAGCCAGGAAGAGCGTGCACATCACATCGGCCTATTTTGTGCCGGACAGGCAGTTTGTCGATGCCCTGTGCGATGCGGCCCGGCGCGGCGTGGACGTAAAACTGGTGCTGCCCGGCGTGACCGACCATGGCCTCGTGTTTCACGCCGGGCGCGGTTTTTACGAGGCATTGCTCACGGCAGGCGTCAAAATTTACGAATTACAGGTCGCGATCCTGCATGCCAAGACGGCGGTCATCGACGGCACCTGGGCGACGGTCGGGTCGGCCAATATCGACCGCCGCAGCTTTTTGCATAACTATGAATTGAACGTGGTCGTGATCGACGCGGCCTTCGGGCGCGATATGGAAAGCGCGTTCAACGAAGATCTGCGCGATTCGAAGGAAGTGACCAGGGAGGCATGGAGGCACCGGCCCTGGTTGGACCGCCTGAAGGAACTGGCGGCGCGCCTGGCCGAATACTGGATATGATTAGATCCCCGAGGCCATCAAGCCCTCGGTGTGTGCCGTCCATATTTCGCCCTTGCGGATAAACGGATCGGTGCGCATCAGCGAATAGCGCCGGCCCACGTCATCCCAGCCATAACGGTCCACTTCGACCCGTTCGTGCCCCACCCGCACCACATTGAAAGAATTGGTCTCGCCGCGGCCGCGGGTCGAGGTGGCGGTGCCGGCCTGCACCACCAGCGCCGCATATTCGGTGATCCGGTAGCGCTCGGCGGTATTGCCGGTGTGGCTGGCATGCATATGCCCGGACAATAAAAGATCGACACCGCATTCGGCAAACGCGCGCATGGCCATGGGCGCGCGGTCGACCAGATCGTCGTCGTCCTCGCTCATGGGCAAATCGAAAGGATGATGGGTCACGATAATCTTGGTGACCTTATCGTCCAGGCCCGACAACTGTTGGCGGATTTCCGCCACCTGCTCCTGGTTGACCCGCCCATCCTTGAACGTCAGCGAGCGCGCCGTATTCACCCCGATCACGGCGATCTCCTCGTCCACGAACGACGGCGACAGGTCCTCGGTGATATAGCGCTTATACCGTTTCAGCGGCTCGACAAAACGGCGGAACACGTTATACAGCGAGATATCGTGGTTGCCCGGGACGATAATCTGCGGACCGGGCAAAGTATCGAGATATTCGCGCGCCGCCTCGAATTGCTCGCGCTTGGCGCGCTGCGTCAGGTCGCCCGACACCACCAGCACATCCGGGTTGATGTCCTCGATACACGCGCGCAACGGCGCCAGCAGATTATCGTCAACCCTGCCGAAATGCAGGTCGGACAAGTGGACCAGAGTACGCATACCAGCTCCTTAAAGCGGCGTGATCACCGTCAGCGCGCCCGGACGGATCCGGTAGCGCAAGGGTGTCGCCATCATATTGACTTCCCCGTCGGTGGCCACCCGCATGTGCGTGTGATGACTGACGATTTCCATTTCTTCGGCCAGCTGGATATAGACATCGCGCTGATGCTTCAACTGGCCCAGCACGGCCCGCAAGGCCATGCGCAGCAGGCCCAGCCGGTGCGGATGCTGCGCCATGTACAGGCTCAGCTTGCCGCCATCGAGCAAGGCGCGCTCGCCGATGGCCAGGCCGGCCATCGTGTACTCGTTGTTGCCGATAAATACGAACGGCGTCCGGCGCGCATGTTCGGCATCGTTGACACGCAGGCGCACATCCAGAAAGGGAAAGCGCCGCAACGCCGCGATGGTGGCCCAGAATGCCGCCAGCCACTTTCCGCGCCCCAAGCGGCGCCGTTGTTTTTCGCGGTCGTGCACGATGTCCGGATACAGGCCGAGACTCGAATTGTTCAGAAATACGCGTTCATTCACCTCGCCCACATCGACCTTGCGCGGCTTGCCCTCGGCCACATTGCGGATCGCCGCATCCAGGTCGAGCGGAATGCCGAGGTCCTTGGCGAAATGGTTCAAAGTGCCCATCGGCAGCACCGCGAACGGGATGCCCGATCCGACCACTACCGACGCCACCGCGTTGACGGTGCCATCCCCGCCCCCCGCCACGATGACCGCCGGGCGCGCGGCCAGCGCGCGCCCGGCCGCCGCGACGATCTCGCCGCCGCCCCTGGCCATGGTGATGTCGGCCTTTAGCCCCAGCGCCGCGAACTTGGCGCCCACCTGGTCCGCGAGCTCGTCCGGATGGCCGCAGCCGGCGCTGGCATTGATGATCACGGCAATCGGGGTCAGGCTTACCTCCCGCTTAGTGTTGCGCGCGCGCCCGGTGGCGCCGCAGTGTCGAACTGGCGGTGATGCACACCGCCAGCCAGGCCAGGCCGAAGGCCGCCGCCGCCAGCACATCGCTGAGGTAATGCGCCCCCAGATACACGCGGCTCAAGCCGACCAGCGCCACCAGCGCCAACGCCAGCACGGCGACCGCCGCGCGCGCCGGCCAGCGCGGCAGGCGGCCCATCAGATAGGCCGCCAGCAAGCCATACAGCAGCATGGCGCCCGATGTGTGGCCACTGGGGAAACTGTACGTCGACAGCGACAGCAGCGGAGAGTCGAACTGCGGCCTGACTCTTTGATAACTGTACTTTAGCAGTACATTCAGAAGCATGCCGCCCGGTACCGCGGCGGCCAGCGCCAACAGCCAATAGTAGAGGCGCTTACGGTAGAAATACCCGCCCAGTACGCTCGCCATGGCCAGCACGCCCAGCTGGGAATGCAGATGGGTAACGACCAGCATGAATGGCGTCCAGCCGCTGTGGGCGTAGGCATGAAAGTACTGTGCCAGGCGCGCATCGAGCTGGGTGATCGGTGCATGGCTGGCCACCGCGCCGGCAATCGCGCTGAACAGTCCCGCAGTGCACAGCAGCACCGCCATGCCGGCGGTCAGGTGCAGGCCGAACACGTGCCCGGCCGACAGACGGCGCGCCACAAAGCGGGAAAAGCGGGGAAAACGCTGCAGCATGGGCTTGCCCAGTCTCCATTGGTAAAAACGCTACACCACCACAAAAAGACTGTTTATTTACACAGTACCTGTGGATTTATACAGTAGTTGTGCTATTCTGTGTTCACTCGATCAACGCAAACCTCAACAAAGGACCTTGTCATGACCACCTTGAACAGCAATTTCGGCATGGAATACGCACCAACTCCTTTCATGATGCGCCTCGGCCGCCGTGAAGTCCTGGTCACGCGTGACTTCCGCAAGCGCTACTACCCGGTCAATCCACTGATCGAATGCGACACCGGCGTCGAGCCAGGCCATGTGGAAGTCTTGCTGATGCGCCGCTGGCTGCTGATTTTGTCCAAGGCACATTGATCCCTGAACATCGCGCCGTGCCCATACTACTGCATGGCGCGCGATCTTTCATGCAGAAAGCGATTAAGGATAGTCGATTAAATTCCTTCGTTTTCGGCAACACGCTGGGTAATCTGAACACCTCGAAATCACCAGCGAAAGAGTGTTCAGGATGTCCTATAAACTGTTTCCAAAACGGGTGCTCCCTGCCCTGGCCCTGGCCCTGGCCTTGCTGTCGCAGCTTGGCGTCGCCGCTGACGTGTCGCTGCTGAACGTATCGTACGACCCGACGCGCGAGCTGTATCAGGATTTCAACGCCGCGTTCGCCAAACAGTGGAAAGCCAAGACGGGCGACACCGTCACCGTCAAGCAATCGCATGGCGGCTCGGGCAAGCAGGCCCGCACCGTGATCGACGGCCTGGAAGCCGACGTGGTCAGCCTGGGCCTGGGCTACGACATCGAAGCCATCGCCGAGAAAGGCTTGGTCAAGCCCGACTGGCAGAAGCGCCTGCCGCACAACGCCTCGCCCTACACGTCGACCATCGTGTTCCTGGTTCGCAAAGGCAATCCGAAAGGCATCAAGGACTGGGGTGACCTGATCAAGCCGGGCGTATCGATCATCACCCCGAATCCCAAGACCTCCGGCGGCGCACGCTGGAACTACCTGGCTGCCTGGGGCTACGCCCTGAAACTGCCGGGCGGCACCGAAGCCTCCGCCCGTGAATACGTCACCAGGATTTTCCGCAACGTGCCAGTGCTCGACTCCGGCGCGCGCGGCGCCACCACCACCTTCGTCGAGCGCGGCATTGGCGACGTGCTGCTGGCCTGGGAAAACGAAGCCCTGCTGGCCATCAAGGAACTGGGCCCGGACAAGGTCGAGATCGTCGCCCCGTCGGTAAGTATTCTGGCTGAGCCGCCGGTTGCCGTGGTCGACAGGATCGCCGACAAACACGGCACCCGCAAGGTGGCTGAAGCCTACCTGCAATACCTGTACAGCGACGAAGGCCAAACCATCATCGCCAGGAATTACTACCGTCCAGCGATCGACAAATTCGTCAAGCAGTATGCGGCCCAGTATCCGAAGATCAAACTGTTCAAGCTCAGCGAAGTGAGCGGCAACTGGCAGCAAACTCAGAAGACCCACTTTGCCGACGGCGGCACATTCGACCAGATCTACCAGCCAGGCAAGAAGTAATCCCTTTTTTACTGTTCCCCTTTGACGCCCTCTTCAGGGCGTCTTTTCTTGCTCGCCATCCATCGTCCGACACCACACTTGCGCAGCGCGATCGCGCTGGCAACCGGGGTATGATCGCACGCTGGCAGCCGTGTTCCGCGCGAAACGCTAACCCTTTACTCTGGAGACGTCATGAAACGCCTGACCGCAAACGACTTTGATCCTGAAGTGCTGAAGCTGTTCGACCAGTATGTACACGGCCAGCTCGACCGGCGCGGCTTTTTATCGCAGGCCGGACGCTACGCGGTCGGCGGCACCACCGCCGCCGGACTGCTGGCGACGCTGTCGCCCAGCTTCGCCGCGCAAGTGGTTGCCGCGAACGACCCGCGCATCAAGGCCAGCTACGTGGAGTACCCGTCGCCGAAAGGCTACGGCAAGCTGCACGCTTACCTGGTGGAGCCGTCGGCGGGCGCGGGCAAACGCCCGGCCGTGCTGGTGGTGCACGAAAACCGCGGCCTGAACCCGCACATCGAAGACATCGCGCGCCGCCTGGCCGTGGACGGTTTCATCGCCTTCGCGCCGGATGCGCTGTTCCCGCTGGGCGGCTATCCCGGCGACGAGGACAAGGCCCGCGAACTGTTCGCGAAACTCGATCAGGCCAAGACCCGCGCCGACTTCGTCGAAGCGGCCGACATTCTGAAAAAGCACAAGGACGGCAACGGCCGCGTGGGCGTGGTGGGATTCTGCTACGGCGGCGGCATCGCCAATTACCTGGCCACCGCGCTGCCGACGCTCGATGCAGTCGTGGCGTTCTACGGCGCCCAGCCGCCGGCGGCGGAAGTGGGCAAGATCAAAGCCCCGCTGCTGATTCACGATGCCGGCAAAGACCAGCGCATCCTGGCCGGCTGGCCGGCGTACGAAGCGGCGCTGAAGGCAGCCAAAGTCGATTACCAGCATTTCGTCTATCCCGACGTGGAGCACGGCTTCAACAACGACACCACGCCGCGCTACGACGAAGCCGCTGCCAGGGTGGCCTGGCAGCGTACGGTCGAGTTCTTGCGCAAGCACCTGCTGAGCTAATCGAGCATGGGTCCCCGCCTTGCGCGGACGACATTTTAGTTGGGTGGCGACGCCTTATTTGCCGCGTGGCGCCTGGCTCGGCGGCCGTCCGGCCTGACCCGGCGGTTGACTGCCTAAGAACTCGATGTCGTCATCGTCGAGCGGTACCGAAGGGATCGCTTCGATGTGATCGACATCGATATCGGCCCCATCGCGGGCCACCGTGTCGCGCCCGGCCGCGGCGCGTTCCCCCGTGCCGCTGCCGTCGGTGTCGCTGTCCAGATTGGCGTCGCCGACATCCGGCCCGGCGGTGCCGCCAGCGGTGCTCAGTTCCAGGTCCGAGGTGGTTCCGCTGCCCAGGTCGAGGACGTCCTGCTGGGCCAGGCCGGGACCGCCGGCGATATCACTGCCGCTATCGGATGAATCGCTGGGGCCCAGTTCGCCTGTGCTGTGGCCGGTACCGAGTTTGCGGTCCGGTGCGCCCGGAAAGTTATCCGGGTCGAGAGTGCTGCTTCCTGACATTACTGCCTCCAATAAGTTGAGCTCGCGCCAGGGCGTCAAAACGCATGGCGCATGCCGATGTTCAGTGCGGACGAGCCCTTGACGGCATCGATGGGGATGCCCACCATGCCTGGGCGAAATTGCGTGTGCGACCAGGCCGCGTAAAAGTCTGTCTTGCGCGACACGGCGTAGGTGGCGCCGAGCGCGAACTGGTCGGCGTCCCGGTTGGCCCGGTCGCGGTCATTCTTGCGGACAAATGACGCGAGGAAGGTAGTCGCACCATAGGGCACGGCGATGCCGACCAGCACGTCGCGGCTATCGGTCGATGGAATCGACGCCAGCATGGCGCCGTAGGGGTTGTCCGGATTCCACAAGGGCGAACTGCCCCAGCCGCGGTTGACGCTGTAGGCGGCATACACCTTGGCAAGGCCGAGATTCAGATTGGCCGCAATGGTCGAGTTCTTGGCATCGATGCGATTGCCCAGCGACATCGACGGCGCCACCTTGGCCACGTTCCGGTTCTGGTGCGCCACCCGCAAGCCGAAGATGCCGCGCTCCAGGCCGAGCGAAATGCCCCACGCACGATGATTGCGAAAATCCTCGTCGACCTCGGCCAGGCCATTGGTGCGCGAACTGCCCACATTTTCCAGGCCCATGCGTTTGCCTGGATAACCGAACACCTGGGTGGCGCTATCGGTGGAACCGGGTTCAATCAGACTGCTGACATCGATTTGTGGCATCGCCCGAAAGCTCGACTGCGGCAACACGGGCACGCCTTGGTACACCATCGACGTTTGCGCGTGCGCACTCGCAGCGCAGGCGCTGAGAACGGCAACGGTTAAACGGAACGGATTCATGATGGACTCCACACAATTGATGCTCGTTAGCATCCGTTATCCACCTTTTTCGCACACGGTTCTGTCAGTTACCCCACATATGCGAGCGATTCATTTGGGCATGTTCCGCTCCCAGTAGGGCGGCTTGCCGATGAAGTCACGCAAATGATTGATAAACAGTTGTGCCTTGACGGGGTGGGAACGTCCAGGCAGGCGCAGCGCGTGGATGGCCGGTTGAGCCATCGATGGCGGATGGTGTTCCGGTCCGAACAGCACTTCAAGCTGTCCGGCGGCAACGGCATCGGCCACCAGCCAGCTCGGCATCTGGACGATGCCGAGCCCGCCCAGTGCGGCGGCCAGCATCACGTCGATATCGTCGGTCCTGAGCGATCCGCGCACGGCCAGAGGCTGATTGCGGTTGACGCCTTTGAAACACCACCACGCCAACGGGGTCACCCGGTACGCCAGCGTTAGACAATTATGGTCGAGCAGATCGGTCGGAGTTTGCGGCCGGCCATGGCACCTGAGGTAGTCTGGGCTCGCGCATACATAACGTCGCTGGTGGGCAAGGAAAGTGGCCAGCAGATCGCTGTCGGGCAACACGCCGATGCGCACGGCCACGTCGACCCGGCGCGTGGCAAGGTCGACGATTTCGTCACTGGCGTTTAGCTCGAGATCGATTTGGGGATAGCGCTGGAGAAAGTCAGTTGCCGCCGCCGCCACGTGACGGCGGCTGAAGCCGGCCGGAGCAGTCACCGTGAGCAGGCCGCGCGGTTCCGTGTCCAGCATGCCGACCGCGCTGCGCGCCTCGGCCAGTTCAGCGATGATGGCGCGCGCATGGCCGACGAACTGCTCGCCGGCATCGGTCAGCAGGACCATGCGCGAACTGCGGTGGAACAGCTTGGTGCCCAGATCGGCCTCCAGCCAATCGATCTTGCGCGACACCGACGACACCGCCAGCTGCAAAGTGCGGGCCGCGCTCGACAGGTTTCCGCAGTCCACCACGGCGAGAAAACATTGCAGCGCATCGACCATCGATTGTCCTTTCCAATATTGCACAATACGCAAAACAGCTTTGCAGATTGCCATATTGTTTCATTTTGCGCAAGCCAACATACTGGCGTACTTGCTGTTGAAAATACCCACTACGGAGAATGACCGTCCATGAAATTTACTCGTACTATTCTTTCTTCCGCCCTCGCCAGCCTCGTGATCGGCAGCAGCGCGCTGGCCGCCGCACCGATGGTCAAAACCCAGGCGCCAGGCTACTTCCGCATCATGCTCGGCGACTTCGAAGTGACCGCCTTGAACGACGGCACGATTGACCTTCCGGTCGACAAGCTGCTGCACGCCAAGCCAGAAAAGATCCAGAAAGCGCTGAGCGAAAGCTTCGAGAAAGCGCCGGTAGAAACATCGGTCAACGCGTTTTTGATTAACACCGGCAGCAAGCTCGTGTTGATCGATACCGGAGCTGGTGCGCTATTCGGTCCGACCGTGGGGCGCCTGCTGACGAACCTGAAAGCCGCGGGCTACCAGCCTGAACAGGTCGATGAGATCTACATCACCCACATGCACGGCGACCATGTAGGCGGCTTGACGCCTGGCGGCAGTGCACTCTTCCCGAAGGCCATCGTACGGGCCGACAAGCGCGACGCCGATTTCTGGCTGAGCAAGGCGAATATGGATGCCGCCCCGGCGGACAAGAAAGGCTTTTTCCAGGGCGCGATGAAGTCGGTCGAACCCTATGTGAAAGCTGACCACTTCAAGACATTCAACGGCGATACCGAACTGGTGCCGGGCATTAAATCGACCGCGACTTATGGCCATACGCCGGGCCATACCAGCTATATCGTTGAGAGCAAGGGACAAAAGTTGCTGCTCACCGGCGACCTGATTCACGTGGCGGCGGTGCAGTTCCCGGACCCCACGGTGACCATTGACTTCGACAGCGATAGCAAGGCAGCGATGGCACAGCGTCTGAAAGCATTCAGCGCGGCGGCGAAGGATGGCACCATGCTCGGCGCGGCGCATATTCAGTTTCCTGGCCTGGGGCATTTGAAGGCGGCTGGCAAGTCGTATCAGTGGGTGCCGGTGAATTACACGCAGAATCGTTGAGTAGTTGGCGGCGCTGTATGAGGCAGCCGGCGCCGCCTTGAGTTTTACTTATCCCGCCAGAATGGACGCATCCGCTCAGCAAACCTAAAGCCAAGCATGGGGCATGAATGTACTGCAGCATCGCCAGCGCTGTGGTGACTATTCCGGCTATGGCATGGTGGTGGGCTTATTCGGTCGAAGTCACTGCTGTGTTCGCCTGAATTCCGCCGCTTCCAGATCCCACTGGCGCTTTTGCTTGCGTTTCTGGGCGGCAGATTCTTGCAGCCGCTTATTGTTCTCCGCGACTCGTTCGCGCAAAATTGCGTCACCTCGGTTGCCGAAGTACACTCGCCGAAACTTGAACAATCCAATCCCGTTAATGAGGAACTCATTAACTTTGTCCTTAGCGAGACCAGCCATCGAGTCATGTACCCAATTATCAAAAAAATTGTAGACCGCTGGAGGTTGAGGGACGTCGGATATGGTTTCAATAACGCTAAGAACGTCGCGCTCCGGTGAGTCCTCATCATGCAGGTAAGGATAGTTATTATCGGTCAACCATTTTTTCCATTCTTTGAGTCTTTCCCCTATTCCTTGAGCGATCTGATCATTACTGCCACTATCTACCGAATCGGTAAGCGCAAGAATCCGATCTTTGACAATCGAGCTCATTGGATACATAAGAGCCAGTCTACTGTCTGGGCTAACATTTTGAAACGGTTGACCAAAATATCGATCGAATGACTCCCCGCCCTTCATCCAATGCTTCATCGAAAGCACAACTGCCGCAATAATTGCGGTGAAATACTGCTGAGTGTCGCGCAAAAATTCCTTTTCGGTGGGGGCGCGTTTAAAGAAATTTCGGGAATAGTATTCCAGCGCGGCTGGATGGCAGTTTGGTTTTCTTCTCGCCTGATATCTATAGCTAAAATAATGCGACATATGATTGCGCATCATTTCCTCCACCGGCCCTGGACTCACATTTGATCTGCTCATATAGTCCTTAAAGGCAGAAACCGCATCTTCTGAAGGTACCAAGGCCCCTTTTACCCGCTCGTCAAGTTCGGGAAACGTGAGGAATGGGACGCCGGCAGCAAGCGCGGCACAATACATCTCAAATCCGGCGACCCTTGCTAACGCGTCCGTTTTCCCCTGTGCAGTACTGGAATAGCCGCCTCCCACATCAGAATGCGCGCCCGGATACACATACT
The DNA here is from genome assembly GCA_946480015.1 of uncultured Oxalobacteraceae bacterium. Next base: position 22,357 of record CAMLIL010000087.1, read on the forward strand.
CCTTAACATTGGGTGGATAAATCCCATCAATGCGAACGGAATCAAGAGGAAATGTAGCTCTAACCTCATGCGCCGCAACGATATGCAGACAGCTTTCGACGCCAGGGTGTATCTGCATATTGTCGCTTGCCCAGGACTGATGGCCTTCCATACCCAGCACACCGCTAGAGTATCCGTTAGCAATTCCAACAGACGCGACGGTGTCAAAAATTCCAACGAATTGCAATCTCAGAGGAATGCCAGCAAAACGATGCACGCCATCCTCTATCTCACAGATTGCATATAACCAGTTGACAAACGCCCGGGCCTCGGCGGCGCCACGCGAGAATCCGAATACTGATAGGTTGATCTGTTCCGGAAATAGATCGCTTTTTTTTCTACCTTGAATCAGCGTCTTCAGTCGCTCTGACCATACCGTACCAAAAACACGATTGCGATGAAAAGCAAGTGACCCAATACCGCCTACCGACTGCGCTATGCGCCCCGCCTGATCATCGGGTATCAATTGTGTGCGAGCAACAAACTCGCTGACTGCGTTAAAAATTCGAGTCAGCCCCCATATTAAGCGTGGCTCGCCGTTCCAAGACGTTCCCGTTCCTAAGCTTCCACCATCATCGTCAATCTGAGGAAATGGCGTCCCCACACCTGGAACATAAAATCTATAATGTTTCGCAGTGCCGCGCACCATCCCATCCGGATACGCATGGAATAGCCGCACAACATTGCTATGCTTCTGCCTCGTCGGTTCACTTCGAACCGCGAGATAGTCAAGTTGTTCATTATTACCTGTTCCATCGAAGAAAATACCTACAAAAATCTGGCCGCTACACGCTATCTTTGAGGCAGATTCGGTCCGACTGGAAATCGCTCGCGCTCTTTGCATTGTTTCGCGCGCATTCAAAGGGCGCGATGCTGATCGAGACCGATTCAAATCAGGATTATGCGCAAACTGTATGTTAGCAGTCAACGGTACCTCCACCTTGTTTAGCTACCTCTCGCATTTCTTCTTTTGTTCGAAATGGTACCCAAGGGGCGATATCGCCCGCAGCCATTGGGTAGAATGGATGTTCAGGCGAGCAATTTGAAACTACAACTTTTACTTTGTGATCATCATAAAAGTGCACCTGCATTTTCCCGGGCTTTTCATATTTCGGGAGGTCTACCTCAACTGCTTGTGCGGGCGGTAAGGGGGTAGAGTCCTCTGAGCGCTTGTCGTACTCCCATTTGATTTTTAATTTAATACCAGGGCGCCACTTTCGTGGAATCGATACACAGCAAGTCTCTCCTCCACCACGCTGGGCGGCGAGGTTCGGCCCCATTCCCTCATTGACAGTAAAGTAGTAAATGGAGAGCCGCTTCATATGGTTGTATCCCGTTATGCTGGCAGTAGCATTTCCATCGTCGCAAGCAGACAGGGCAGCAGCAACGGCTATCATAATTAACGTTCGGATTCGATTCATTTTCATTTCAACACATAAATTCTGTAGTCAGTTTTCGGTCTTTCGCATGCTTCAATGGATGCAATACCGACCGCGACCTTAAAATCAAACGATATTCCGCTCAACCAATAACTCCCCTAAGCACCCCGGCTCCCACCTTTGCCCTGCCAACAGCCTGGCCATCATCGATGTGCTCGAATTACTCTCGCCCGATGTCAAGCAGGCCGCAACGGCCAACGAGAAAATATCCGATTCGTTACTTACGCCGTGTTGTCCTGCCAATTCATCAGCACCCCTGACCATTTCAAAAATTTCGGATCGTTTCGCATTTGCCGGGACGATCTCCGGCATTGATTCGAGAATGAGCGCCATCATTGCGTCCGGATGCGAAGCCTCAAGCAATAGATCTAACTGTTCCTTTTCCAGCGCAATCCCGCTCGCACTGTCAAGATTATCGGTTACCGTCGCGCAGCTGCGCAGTGTGCCGGTACGATCGAAATAAATCCACTCTTCCACCCCGCCGCTTAGCGATGCCCACTGCGGCTTCGAAAGAATGCCAGGCAAGTGGGGTAAGACTCTTGTGTCCGCAAAACGAAGCAGCATCTTCTGATCGTCGATCACCTTGACCCAATGAAGTAAAGACCAGCGCGCGCGCAGGTCCGCCAACTCCATCGTGGTTGCGACAAAACTGAGCATCGGACGCCCTTGGCAATGCCTGATTAACGCTGACAGCGATTCGGCTACCCCTTCGTCTCGCCTGATTGGGACCAGCCATGGGGCAGCATCGCGCAAGCCTTCAAACTGGCTGGCTTCGAAACAGTTGACTCCAGTATGAAAATAGGGAGCCTTGCCACCATCGGGATAGTCAAACGCGCCATCCACCAGAGCCGCCCAAGTTAAATTCGGCTTGCCGAGCATGAACTCTTTGAGCTGTGCCACCGTCTGCCCGACAGCAACGTCATCGATGACAAAGTAGACGGGATCCTTCATGACGCCACCATCGCAAGCGGGGAGCCAGATCTCAGCGCTTTTAACAGGCACTCGATGCACACGGGCGAGCTTGACGGAAGCCGCGGCAATTGATAATCGCCGGATTCCGGCCCGGTAAAACTCTTCTTCCCCGCATGCACCGTAATCTTCCCGGGACACTGCACGGTGATA
>CAMLIL010000088.1 GCA_946480015.1 uncultured Oxalobacteraceae bacterium
TGCCCTGGAAGGTGTGGGCATCGGTCAGGCCGCCGTTCGATTGCATGAATTGCAGATTGACGGTGGGAATCTGTTCGGCCACCTGGTCGACATAGCGCCGCAGGATCGGCGACAGGTAGGCGTCGACGACGGTGGTGTCGCCACGCGCGACCAGCTTCATCAGCGGGCTGACATGGTGCGATACCGACACCTGGGTAAAGCCGATCTCGCGCGCGATGGCGGCCGCCTGCGCCTCATGCCGGGTATAGCGGTAGCCGTGCATGAACACGATGGCCAGCGAGCGCATGCCGCGCCCGTACAGTTCCTGCAGCGCGGCGCGGGTGGCGGCGCCATCGAGTGCGCGCACCACCTCGCCGTGCGCGCCGATGCGCTCGTCGATCTCGATGACTTCGCCGTACAGCAGTTCGGGCAGCACGATGTGGCGCTCGAACAGGCGCGGACGGTTTTGGTAAGCTATGCGCAAGGCGTCGCGAAAGCCGCGCGTGATCGCCAGCGCGGTCGGTTCGCCCTTGCGCTCGAGCAGCGCGTTGGTGGCCACCGTCGTGCCCATCTTCACCGCCTCGATCCGCTCGACCGGCACCGGTTCGCCATCGGCCAGTCCGAGCACGCGGCGGATGCCGGCAATGGCGGCGTCGCGATAATGTTCGGGATTTTCCGACAACAGTTTTTGGGTGACTACCTGGCCATCCGGCCGGCGCGCTACGATGTCCGTGAAAGTGCCGCCCCGATCGATCCAGAATTGCCAATCCATGTGCTTTCCTCGAGCGTGTGTGGTTGGTGCGGGCCATCCGCGCGTGCGCATTGTAGCCAACCACCGTTAAAAATGGCGCAACATTGACAGAATTGGACAGGCACATCATGCATTCCTTATACAGCGTCGCGCAGATCCGCGGCATCGAACGCGCGGCCTGCGCCCAGTTGCCGCCGGGCGCGCTGATGCAGCGCGCCGGCCAGGCCGCCGCCAACGCCGCGCTGGCCCTGCTCGAAGGCGGCAGCGGCCCGGTGCTGGTGCTGGCCGGTCCCGGCAACAACGGCGGCGATGCGCTGGAAGCGGCCGCCAACCTGTGCCAGGCCGGAGTCGAGGTAGCGCTGATCCATGTGCCCGGGGCGGAGCGCTCGCCCGAGGCGGCCCATGCGCTGGCGCGCGCCCAGGCCAGCGCTGCCCGCTTCATCGATGCGCCTGAAGACGAACCCGGCTGGGTGCTGGCGATCGACGGCCTGTTCGGCATCGGCCTGGGCCGCCCGCTGGACGGGCGCGCGCGCGCACTCGTGCTGGCCGTCTCGGGCGCCGGCCGTCCGGTGCTGGCGCTGGACGTGCCCAGCGGGCTGGACGCCGACACCGGCGCGGTCATCGGCCCGGACGGCGTTGCCATGGACGCCAGCCACACCATTACCTTTATCGCCGACAAGCCCGGCCTGCATACCTGCGAGGGGCGCGACTACGCGGGCACGGTCCAGGTCGCGCCGCTGGACATTCCCGCCGCCCTGCTGCCGCCGGCCGAAGCCCGGCTGGGCGAAGCGGCGCTGTTTCGCGCGCATCTGGCGCCGCGCCGCCACGCCAGCCACAAGGGCAGCTTCGGCGACGTCGCCATCGTGGGCGCGGCGCAGGGCATGGTGGGCGCGGCCGTGCTGGCGGCGCGCGCCGCCCTGTTTTCGGGCGCCGGCCGTGTGTTCGCCGCGACCATCGATCGCGCACCACCGTACGACCCGCTCCATCCCGAAATCATGTTTCGCGACGCGGCCGGCTTCGCCAACCCCGCCGCGGTGCTGGTGCTCGGGCCCGGCATGGGCGATTCGGCGCTGGCCATGCAGGTGCTGGCCAAGGCGCTGGCCGGCAGCGCGCCGCTGGTGCTCGATGCCGATGCGCTCAACCTGGTCGCCGCCACCATCGACCTGCAGCAGCGCCTGTCCGGGCGCGCCGCACCGGCCATCCTGACCCCGCATCCGCTGGAGGCGGCCCGCCTCCTGGGCGTGACGGCAACCGTCATCCAGCACGACCGCCTGGCCGCGGCGCGCGAACTGGCGGCGCGCTTTGACGCCATCGCCGTGCTCAAGGGGTCGGGCAGCGTGATCGCCGCCCCGGATGGCGCCGTGGTGATCAATCCCACCGGCAACCCGGGCTTGGCCACGGGCGGTACCGGCGACGTCCTGGCCGGCCTGTGCGGCAGCCTGCTGGCGCAAGGCTGGCCGCAATGGCAGGCGGCGATCGGCGCGGTCTGGCTGCACGGCGCCGCGGCCGACCGGCTGGTCGCGCAAGGCATCGGCCCGGCCGGTCTGACGGCCGGTGAATTGCCTCCGGCAATCCGCCAATTGATCAGACATGCCTGAAACGCAATGACGTATTCGTAATCAGTATGATTAAAAAACGACGGTACGGGTCCGAATAATCACGCATTTGCTCGTTTCGGCCTGAGCGCACCGGCAATTGCTCAACCGGATGACTGAATCAAAACGCCTCTTCCACAAAAGTTACAACTACTTACACTACGGAATCGCTGTCGCGCGGATACATACCACCACCGCCATCGGCAGGATTGACAACAATTACATCACTCGTAGTGAGTTGAGGAGACTTTTTAAAATGCGTGAGAATTCATACGTGGTATTGCGCCGCAAGCAGATCAGCTACGCCGTGTCGCTGGCGATGGCGTCGCTGATGTCGGGCACCGTGCTGGCCCAGGATCAGAAAGCCGTCGAGGGCGACGGCGAAGTGACCAAGGTGCTGGTGGTCGGCACCCGGGCGTCGCAGCAAACGGCCATCGACCGCAAGAAGAACGCGGCCACGGCCATGGATTCGATCATCGCCGAGGATGTCGGCGCCTTCCCGGACCGTAACGTCGGCGAAGCCATTTCGCGCATTGCCGGCATCGCCCTCGACCGCGGCGACTTCGGCGAAGGCATCAACGTGACCGTGCGCGGCAACACGCCCGACCTGACCCGCGTCGAGATCGACGGCCAGGGCGTGCAGGCCGGCGGCGCCGACCTGAACGGCCGTGGCGAAGGGCGCGGCGTCGAACTGCGCGAACTGTCCTCGGACCTGATCAAGAGCGTCGACGTGGTCAAGGGCTCGACCGCCGACATGACCGAAGGTTCGCTGGGCGGCGGCATCATCATCAAGACCCGCACCGGCCTGGACTTCAAAAAGCAGTTCCTGTCGGCCCGCGTCAGCGCCGCGCAAAATTCGATCAACAAGAAGGTCACTCCCGACCTGAACCTGGTCTTTGCCGACAAGTACCTCGATGGCCGTCTGGGTGTCGTCTTCAACGGCAATATGTCCAAGGCCCAGAACGAGGGCCATTCGCTCACCGCCGGCGGCTCGAACAACCAGGCCGGTACGATCCGCGCGATAGACTTCGACAATTCGCCCAACAAGACCTTCAGCTACCTGCCCGACCTGCTCACCAGGAGCGACGCCAGCGTCGACCAGCAGATGGCCGTGACGAACATGCCGGCCGGCGTGAACAGCTTTGCCGGCACGCCGCGCGAGGTGGTGACCAAGTCCGCGGCGGCCGCCACCAAGCAGGATTGCTACGCCGCCTTCCCGGCCCTGACGACCGCGCAGCAAAATAGCATTCCGACCGCCAACAACGCGCGCATCTTCGCCATCACCCAGCGCGGCAACGAACTGCTCAGCTGCCTGAACCAGTGGAACGATTACACGCCCAACGCGATCCGCTACTTCGTCAAGCGCCAGACCGACGAGCGCCGCAGCGGCGACCTGCGCTTCGACTTCAAGGTCAACGAGAACCTGACCGTGTACGGCAAGGGCAGCTCGTCCAAGCGCACGGTGGAAGACTACATCGGCAGCTACAGCCTGGGCGGCATGAGCAGCAATCCGGCCACCCTCCTGACCACCGCGGGCGTGGTCCCGGCCTTCACCGACAGCGCCGCCGGGGTGCGCAGCGTCACCCCCGGCTACGGCTACTACCTGTACCCGAGCACGGCGTCGTTCCGCAGCGGCGCCATGCCGGCCCAGGGCGCCGTCGCCAACGTCATTCCCGGTTCGGTCGTGGTCGACGATGCCCACCACGTGACGAAATACACCATCACCGACGGCTCGGCCGGCGTCGACATGGCCAAGGGCCACATCGACACCAGCGCCCAGTATTTCCAGACCGGCGGCACCTACCGCAAGGATGGCCTGAAAGCCGAGTTCTTCGTCGGCGACGCCAAGTCCAAGCTGCGCCGCATCGACAAGCGCGTCCAGGGCATCAACCAGTACTATGGCCAGTCGACCATCAGCGTGCTGCCGGACGGGACTTATACCTACGAGTTCCCGGCCAGCACCACGTTCAACCAGCTCAACTACGACGCCTACGCACCGCTGATCCAGCAGGCCGCCAGCAAGGCAGTGGCACTGTCGGCAAGCAATACGGTGGCCATTCCGGCCTATACCGCCGCGCAGAAGCCGCTGGTCACGCCAACGCTCGGCATCCCGCTGCAAAATACCCGCGAGACCGACACCGGCGAGCGCACCGGCAAGCTGGACTTGACCTATTCGCTGAGCGAGAAGGTCCCGTTCCTGACCAACGTCAAGTTCGGCCTCAAGTACACCGACACCCGCAACAAGTCCTGGTTCACCGGCGGCCAGACCCTGCAGGACCCGCAGGGCAACTTCGGCACCGCCGGCTATGTGCCGGGCGTGTATCTGCCCAACATTAACCTGCGCAGCAGCATCATCGGTTGCCAGGACACCCCGGGCTCGCTCGGCGCCGGCGGGCAGAAGTGCGACTACGGCTATGTGCCGAGCGCGAACCCCGCCACCGCCCTGCAAGGCCAGATGGTGCTCACGCCCGACGCTTACAAGAACCTGATCGCGCAAAGCCTGGTGGTGGCGCCGAACGCCCAGTTCTACCACGGCGCGAAAGACCGGCCGGACAATATGCTCAACGGCTGGTACACCCTCGACATCGACAAGTTCTATGCGCTCTCCGGCATCCCGAACTACAACCTCGACTGCCTGAAGTCCTGCACCGCCAGCGATGGCAAGACCTACGACCAGCCCTACGAAGCCTTCCGCGAAAAGACCACGGCCGGTTACCTGATGACCGAGTTCGAATTCGACCGCCTGCCCTTCACCAGCATGGCCCTGCCGTTCGGCATGGAACTGTCGGGCAATGCCGGCGTGCGCTATGTGAAGGTCAATGCCACCGGTTCCGGCTTCATGACTTTCACGACGATCCGCAAGACCGCCAACTACGACCCGGCCAACCCGACCGCGGCCGGCGGCACCGTCACCTCGGTGCTGCGCAAGAACACCTCGCTGTCCAGCGACACCACCGATCTCATGCCGATCTATAACCTGGCGCTGTGGATGGTCCCCAACCAGCTGGTCCTGCGCTACAACCAGGCCAAGACCATCGCCCGTCCCGGCATCTCGCGCATGCTGCCTTCGGCCTCGTGCACCTACGACGAACGGCTGGTGGATGTGGAGGACGGCGACGGCAGCGAGCGCGATCAGCGCTGCAGCGGCGTGATGGGCAATCCCGGCCTGAAGCCTTTCACCAACATCAACCGCAACCTGAGCCTTGAATGGTATGTCAACAAGGACACCATGTTCTCGGCCGCCGCGTTCAAGCAGGCCGGGCGCATCGGCGCCGGCACCCTGCGCGTCACCAAGCTCAATCAGCATCCGTTTGCCGGCTCCGACGCGGTCGATCCCGTCACCGGCGTTGCGCTCAAGGACCTGCAATTTACCTACGACCAGTGGGAAAACCAGCCGGCCACGACCCGCACCGGTGTCGAACTCGGTACCAAGACCGCGTTCACCTTCCTGCCATGGTTCCTGCGCTATACCGGCCTGGATGCGAACTACACCCGCAACAAGTCCACCAGCTCCGCCGCCAGCTCGCGCGACCTGCTGACGGGCGAATCGCTGCCGGTGCCGTTCGAGCCGAAGTACTCGTACAACGCCTCGCTGTGGTACGACGACGGCGCCTTCTCGGCCCGCATCGCCCTGCAGGTGGTGGCGCCGGTATTCAGCTGCATCTCGCCATGCTCGGGCACCGCGGTGAACAACTTCCCGGCCGATGGCGCGGTCAACTGGCGCGTGCCGTACAACCCCGGTTCGCCGGTGTTTACCAACATCACCCGCTTCGTCGACGCCAAGATGGCTTACCGCTTCCGCAACGGCATCGAGATTTTTGCCGAAGGCCGCAATCTGAACCTGTCGCGCCGCACCACCGGCACGGGCGGCTATGCCAACTTCGCCGATGGCACGCCGAACGTCCTGGCCGACGCGTTCTACGGAAGCCGCATCATGATCGGTGCCAACTTCCGGATGCAATAAGCATGCGGCCGCATACCGCGACAAGCATCGCGCTGGCGGCCGCGATCCTGTGCGCCGCCGCCCTGCCGGCGGCCGCGCAGGCTCCGGCGGCGGCCGCGCAGGGGGCCACCCCGGCGCAGGAGATTTCCGTCGTCACGGTGCTCGGGCGCCTGGCGCCCAAACGGGCCGGCGCCACCATACGCCGGATCGACCGGTCCTCGGCATCGTCGTGCGCGTTCGACTTTACCGCGTCGGCGCAGGCGATGATCGACGAGTACATGGACCACTTCCACGGCCGCGCGCGCGACAACGACGGCAACGAAGCGCAACCGGTGCAGGAAGGCGAGGAAGCGCCCGAAACCAGCTTCCGCGACACCAGCCCGTATGGCGACGCCGCCAACGACAAGGTGGTGCTGCCGGCCGGATGCACCAAGGGCGACCGCGCGGCAGCGGCGGGCCGCAACTACATCGCCCGCAAGGACAAGACGCTCGACCGCGCGTTCGCCCTGTACGACAAGGGCGACTTCGCCGGCGCCATGGAACAGTTCAAGACCGCGTACAAGACCGTGGGCTGGGACGAGGCGGCGCTGATGCTGGGCGATATGTACCTGAACGGCGAAGGCGTCAAGCCGGACTTGGCGCAGGCGGCGGCCTGGTACACCAGGCTGGCCAATGCACGCACCGTCCCCGCGCACATGGCCGCCTACAATCCGGCCAACCCGGAAGCGGCGCCGCCGCGCGTGCAGGCCCAGCTGCGCCTGGCCGGAATGGCCATGCAGGGCGCCGGCGTGCCCAAGGATGCGGCCGCCGCACGCCGCTACTATGCCGACGCCGAACGCCTGAACTACATCCCGGCGCGCTATACGCTGGGCCGCATGCTGCTGGGCGGTGTGGGCGGCGACGCCAACCCGCGCGAAGGCGAGCGCCTGCTGGCCAGCGCGGCCGAGTACGGGTATGCGCCGGCCCAGTGGGCGCTGGCGCGGGCTTACGATGAAGGTGGCGCGCTGGCGCGCGATGGGGCCAAAGCCCTGGGCTGGTACCAGCAGGCCGCCTTCAATCCCAAGCCGGACAGCCATAAGCCGCACGCGCTGCTGGCGCTGGCGCGCATGTACGACCAGGGCGGCGCGGGCGCGCCCGATCCGGCCAAGGCGCTGGCCTTCTACAAGGCCTCCGCCGTGGCCGGCCATCCGGAAGCGCAGAATGCGCTGGCGACCTACTTCTACGAGGGCAATCAGGTCGCCAAGGACCTGGCCATCGCCCGCAAGCTGTTCATCGCGGCGGCCAGCCAGGGCCAGGCCGATGCCATGGCCAATGCCGGCGTGATGCTGTTCAAGGGCGAAGGCGGCGCGGCCGATCCGGTGCAGTCGTATGTGTGGCTGCGCCTGGCCGAAAAGGTCGGCAACCAGCAGGCCGCGCCGATGGCGGCCCTGGTGGCCAGGCGGCTCACCGAGGCCCAGCGCAGCCAGGCCGAGGCCGTGCTCAATCCGAAGCCGAAAGGTTAGACAAGCCGGCCGGCGGCGATGGTAATGGTGCGCGCGCAGCGCTGCGCCATTGCCGTGTCGTGGGTCACCAGCACCAGGGTGGAGCCGCGTTCGCGGTTCAGTTCGAACATCAGCGCGATGACCGCTTCGCCGGTGGCCGCGTCCAGGCTGCCGGTCGGTTCGTCGGCGAACAGCAGCGGCGGCTGCGGCACGAAGGCGCGCGCCAGCGCCACCCGCTGCTGCTCGCCGCCGGACAGGGTTTTCGGATAGTGGTGCAGACGGCTGCCCAGGCCGACCCGCTCGAGCATGGCGGCGGCCTGCGCGCGCGTACCCGCCTCGCCGCGCAGTTCCAGCGGCAGCATGACGTTTTCCAGCGCCGTCAGGTGCCCCAGCAGCTGGAAGGACTGGAACACGAAGCCCAGCTTTTCCTTGCGCAGGCGCGCCCGTCCATCCTCATCGAGGGCAAAAATATCCACGCCGTCGAGCAGCACTTTGCCGCTGCTGGGCAGGTCCAGCCCGGCCAGCAGACCGAGCAAGGTCGACTTGCCGGAACCGGACGCGCCCACAATGGCGAGCGTCTCGGCCGCTTGCACGGTAAAATCGATATCGTGCAGGATGGCCAGTTCGCCACTTGCATCGGCAACGCGCCTGGACAGCCCGATCACTTCGATCGCCGCGGACGCCTGCCGGCCGGCCCCGCCGGGGATCTTGCGATTGGAAGTTTCAGGAATGTCACGCATGCTGGTTCATTTCAAAAAGTGGGCGATCTGCGGCCTGCTGATGCTGGCCGCCTCGGCGAGCGCCTATTCTGCACCAAAAACCGTGCTGGTGCTGGGCGATAGCCTGTCGGCCGAGTACGGCCTGGCGCGCGGCGCCGGCTGGGTCGCCCTGCTCGAACAAAAGCTCCGGGCCGAAAAGATCGACGCGGCCGTGGTCAACGCCAGCATCAGCGGCGAGACCACCAGCGGCGGCAGGAGCCGCCTGCCGGCCCTGCTCAGGCAGCACAAGCCGGATATCGTGGTCATCGAACTGGGCGCCAACGATGGCCTGCGCGGCTTGCCGGTGCCGGCCGCCGAAGCCAATCTGCGCGCGATGGTCGATCTGTCCTACGCCAGCAAGGCCAAGGTCCTGCTGGTGGGCATGCGCATGCCGGCCAATTACGGGCGCGCCTATACCGACAGCTTTTACGCCATGTACGGCGCGCTGGCCAGGCAGTTCAAGGCGCCGCTGGTGCCCTTCATGCTCGACGGCGTGGCCGACAAGCCGGCCCTGTTTCAAGGCGACCGGCTGCATCCCAGCGCCGCTGCGCATCCGATTATCCTGGCCAATATTTGGCCGCAATTTTCCGCCCTGATCAAAACCCGATGAAATACCCGGCCCTGCAGCTGTTTTCCCAGATCCTACCCGCGCTCGACCAGTTCGACTGCATCATCGACGTGCGCAGCGAAGGCGAATTCGCGCTCGACCATATCCCCGGCGCGATCAACTGCCCGGTGCTCGACAACGACGAGCGCATCCGCGTCGGCACGCTGTACAAGCAGACCGGCGCGTTCGAGGCCAAGAAGGTCGGCGCGGCGCTGGTGTCGAGGAATATCGCGCGCCATCTCGAAACCCTGTGGCAGGACATGCCCAAGGACTGGAAGCCGCTGGTGTACTGCTGGCGCGGCGGCAACCGCAGCGGCTCGCTGGCGCTGGTGCTGGCGCGCATCGGCTGGCCGGCGATCCAGCTCGACGGCGGCTACAAGGCTTACCGCGCCCATGTCAGCGCAGCGCTGGCCGCACTGCCGCCGCTGGACCTGCGCGTCATCTGCGGCACCACCGGCAGCGGCAAGAGCCGCCTGCTGGAAACCCTGGACGGTATCGGCGCCCAGGTGCTCGACCTGGAACAACTGGCGGCGCACCGCGGTTCGGTGCTGGGCCATCTGCCGAGCCAGCCGCAGCCCTCGCAAAAAATGTTCGAGACCCGGATCTGGGACAAGCTGCGCCACTTCGATCCGGCCCGCCCGGTGTTTGTCGAATCGGAAAGCAAGAAGGTCGGCCAGCTGCGCGTGCCGGACGCGCTGATGGAGCGCATGCGCCAGTCGCCCTGCGTGGCCTTGACCCTGTCGCGGCCGAACCGGGTGCGCCTGCTGATGGAAGACTACAGCCATTTCACCGCCAGCCCGGCCACGCTCAACGCGCAGCTGAATTTCCTGGTGCAGCTGCACGGGCGCGCCAGGATCGACAGCTGGCACGCGCTGGCCAACGGTGGCGCCATGGCGGAGCTGGTCGACCAGCTGCTGGTGGAGCATTACGATCCGGCCTACCTGCGTTCGATCGACCGCAATTTCGTCCAGTACGGGACGGCGCGCTTGCTGGAACTGCACGATATCGGGCCGGCCGACTTTCTGGCCGCCGCCGAGGAGCTGCACCGGGCCGGCTAGCAGCCTGCCAAAATGCGGCGCCGGCCAAATAAGCGCGCAGCGTGCGCAGGAATTGGCGGCGCGCCTGTCCTGGTTCAGAACGGCCGGGTGGCGATCAGCATCAGGTTCGAGCGCGCCGCGCGCGTGAAGGCGGCGACGCGATAGCCGTCGTAGGCGCCGGTGTCGGCGGCATCCAATGCCAGCTGCAGGTTCCAGTCGCCGGCCGCAAGCCCCACCCCGACGCGGGCATCGGTCAGGCTGCGCTGGCCGTACACCAGGGGCCTGCCCAGCATGTGCATGTGCCCGGCATGGGCGAACAGGCTGACATCGCCCCCCAGCGGATAAGACGCTTCCACTTGCAGATACAGGGTGTGTCCGCCAAAGCCCAGATAGTTCGGGCCGTAGGACATGCGCGTGCTGAAGCGGTCGGTGCTGACGCCCAGGTAGACTTCCTTGTAATTGGCGTGCGATGCCGCCGAATAGGTGTAGACAGCCGCGCCCATGTCGAGCACGAGGTCGCCTGCGACCCGGCGCGAATAGCCCCCATAGCCCAGCAGGTCGACGCCCGGCTGGCCGCCGATGCCCTCGCGTGGGACGCGCGCCTCCACGCCGCCGTACGAGCCGGAGCGCGCGTCGTAGGCCAGCAGCAGCTTGGCGACCGGCTTGCCATTACTGAGGGAATAGCCGCGGTAGCGGTAATCGGTGGCCAGCGACAGGCTGCCGCTGACCTGGGCCTGCGCGGCGGTGCAGCAGGCCAGCAACAGGGTCAACCCCGCCGCGCGAGCGGGGAACCTACGCAATGCTGCCTCCGGGCGTCAGCGTAACTGGGCGGTGGTACTCGGTAGGTTGGCATTGCAAGCGCATGTACAAATTCCTGTCAGACCGGTCACGGTGGCGCACAGGTCGACACCGGGGTTGGGCCGCGCCCGGTCTGACACCAGGGCCGCACGCAGCTGGACCAGGTTCATTTGGGGGCGCAATTGGCCGATAAGTGCCATGATGCCCGAGATATGCGCTGCTGAAAAGGATGATCCGGATGCCATCTGCCAGCGCGCGCCCGGCACGGCAGTGGGAATGTCGCGCCCGGGCGCGAACAGCACCCCGGCCAGCGTCGCATTGAGCTCGTCGGCGGAGACGGCGAACACACCCGGATGATTGGCTGGAAAGCCGCCGTCGCGGCTGTTCGGGTCGACCGCGCTGACCACCCGCACGCCGCGCGCGCAGGCCGCGTCGATCAGTTCGCGCAGCAGGCGGTCGGGCGGGCCGGACAGGCTCAGGTTGATTATCTGGGCGTGACGCAGCATGGCGGCGTACATCGCTTTGCCGAGGGAGAAGCTGTTGCAGCGGGTGGCGCCGTCGCGCTGCTGCCAACATGCGCGCAGGGCCAGCAGGCGGGCTTCGGGGGCGATGCCTTCGATGCCGACGCCGTTGTCGGCGCGCGCGGCGATCACCGATGCGACCGCGGTGCCATGCGTTTCGGCCACGTAGGTCTGGCCGTCGACGAAATTTTCCTGGGCGACCACCTGGCCCACCAGATCGGGATGGGTGGCGTCGACGCCGCTGTCGATGACGGCCACGGTGACGTCGCGCCCGGTGGCGACCCTGCGGATTTCGACCAGCGGCCAGTGCATGGTGGCCGGCTGCACCTTGTACAGCGGATCGCTGGCCTGCACCACAAAGGTATTGACCGGCTGCGCCCATTTGACCCGGGCATCGCGCGACAGGGCTTCGACCACGCGCTCGGGGGTGGTGCCGGCTGGCGCCGCCATGCGGTAGCAATCCACGCTCAGGGCCGGCATGGCCCAGTCTTCCAGGATCACCAGGCCGTGCTCGCGCGCCAGCGCTTCGGCGATGCGGCGCCGCGCAGGATGCCCGCTGTCCTTGCGGTAGCTCCCGCCGGCATAGGTGTCGGGCCGAAAATGCGGCGTCGGCATGTGCAGCATGACCAGGATCTCGGCCGCCGCGACCGGCTCCTCGGCGCGCGCCGGCAGCGCGCCCAGCAACAGCATCAGGCAAAGCAGCAGGCGCTTCATGGCTGGGCTCCCATTGGTTCGACCAGCTGCACCGCCGGATTGGCGCGCAGGGTGGCCAGGGCGGCTTGGCCGCCGCCGCGCACCTCCAGCAGATAGGCGCCGGTGACGGTCGGACCGTTGACGATGCGCGCATTGCCGGCCCGTAGCGCCCGCTCGATCTGCAGGGCGGTGGCGTCGGCACGGAACATCAGCACCAGGTTGCCGCCACTCGGGGCGGCGCCGCTGGAGAGGGCGTGGAACTGCTGGGGCACCGGATCGGCGCTCAGCAGGCGTGCGCCCAGCAGGACCATCAGCGCGGTCTGGCCGGCCAGCGCGTACGGCATCCAGCCGGCGCCACCGTTGAACCAGCTTCGCCAGCGCTGCGTCAGGCTGGGGGGAGGCTTGGGCTGCGGCGGCAGGCGCGCCGCCAGGCGCGCAAAGGCGCGCTCGGGATCCAGGCCGGCCGGCTCGGGCGGCGGAACGGTGCGCAGGCACCGCTCCAGGGCCAGGTCGCCGCGGCAGTCGTCGCATCCGGCCAGGTGGGCGCGCAGCGGCGCGGCCTGCTCCTCTGGCAGAGTTTGGCTGACGTAGCTGCCCAGCAGTTCCTGGACTTCCTGGTGCGTCAGCGCACCGTTTTCTGATCTAGCCTTCATACTCTTTCTTCCATATGCGCGGACAACAAAACCTTGAGCCGCTGGCGTGCATGGAACATGCGCGTCTTAACGGTATTGAGCGGGCATTCCATCGTGTCCGCGATTTCCTGGTACCCCATGTCGTGGTAATACGCCAGGCTGACAACCACCCGCTGTTCCACCGACAGTGCGTCGAGCGCTTCGCTGACACCCTCGCACATTTGCTGCCTCATCGCAATCGATTCCGGTTCCAAACTCGCGTCTCCCGCATGCAGGTCGGGGTCGGCCTCGACCGGTTCATCGCTGGCGTTGATCGCCTTTAAGCCCTGGCGGTAGGCAATGGCGAAGACCCAGGTCGACACCCTGCAACTGCCGTCGAAGCTGTCCGCTTTCTGCCACACCACCATCATGGTGTCGTTGATGATCTCTTCAATCAGCACCGAACCGCGCACCATGCGGTCGAGAAAACGCGCCAGGCGCCCGAAATACAGCTTGTACAAATCATGAAAAGCCACCCGGTCGCCGGCCGCAACCAGCTCTACCAGGTGTAACTCGGATCGTTCCGCATCGCCCTGCCGGCTGGCAGGCTGCGGCCTCATCCTGTTCAACATCCCCATTGCTACTCCTGATGCGGTGAATACGCGTTGCCAGCGAAAAGGTTCATGGGTTTCACAATTATTTTTTGTGTCCACAGAAAAATAAATCGAAATTCTACACCTCAAAAAAAGTTTCGCCCCGTTTTGAACCTTTTCACATCCGCCCGGTATTGACCGGTTGCTAAGCAGGTACCCGCCTGCCCCCTCAGGAAGGATTGGAAACGATGTCGGTTTGTGGTCCGGCGCTGCTGCAACACGATGCCGCCACATTGCTGCGCCTGCTGGTGGCGGCGCCCGTGCTGGAAGAGTGGCTGGTGCGTGCCGGACTGCAGGAATGGCTGCTGCGGCACGCCTTCCGGCCGGCGAGCGCCCGGTGCGTGGCGGCGCTGGTGTTTGGCGCGCTGCATCTGCCGCACGGCCCGGTGGCGGCGGCGGTGACCTTGCCGATGGGTATCGCGCTGGGCTGGCTGTACGGCCGGCGCCGGCGCTGGCTCGAATGCGCACTGGCACATGCCGCATGCAACGGCGTGGCGCTGGCGTGGTGTCAGAGCGGATGGACTTCGTGGTTTATTTGATGTGCATATTTTTTTACAGGAGCTGCAACGATGCAATGGAATCTGGATCAATCACGGCATGAAGGGCGCTTGCGCCGCCTCGGCCTGGCCGCCCTGCTGGCCGGCGCGGCGATGCCCGCGGCCCACGCCGCCGACGCCCTCAACGGTAAGACCCTCTACCTGAACGGCCCTACCGGCGGCGGCACCAGTTGCAGCGCCTGCCATGGCCCTACGCCCGCCGCCAACGTCAACGGGATTCTGCGCGCGGCCGACCAGCCCAGCGTCATCAGCAGCGCCATCAGCGCCAACAAGGGCGGCATGGGCGCCATTTTCAGCGGCGCCTTCACGGCCACCCAGCTGGCCGACCTGGCCGCCTTTATCGGCAATCCGACCGTGACCGCCGGCGCGGTCGCGTCGCTGGCGCCGGCCACCCTGACCTTTACCGGCACCACCGTGGGCCAGAGCGCCGCGCCGCTGACGGCCACCCTGTCCAACACCGGCAACGCCGCGCTGCAGATCGACACCCTCACCCTGTCGGGTGCGAACAGTGCCGACTTCACCCGCTCCGGCGGCACCTGCGCTGCGGCCAGTTCGGTGGCGGTGGGCGCCAACTGCACCCTGCAGCTGACCTTCAAACCCGGCGCGGCCGGCACCCGCACGGCGGCGCTGACCATCGCCCACAACGGCACTGGCGCCACCAGCACCCTGACCCTCTCCGGCAGCGGCACGGCGGTACCGCAGGCAACCCTGGCCACCTCGGCCACCAGCGTCAACTTCGGCGCGCTGCTGATCGGCACCGCATCGAGCGCGCGCACGGTCACTATTAGTAATAGCGGCCAGGCGCCGCTGAGCTTTACCAGCATCAAGGCCAGCGGCGCGCAAAGCGGCTTCATCACCGTCGGCGGCACCTGCGCCACTGCAACGCCGGTAGCGGCCGGCGCCAGCTGCACCCTGAGCCTGACCGCGCTGGCCAGCACGGCCGGCAATTTCGCCGCCAGTGTCGACCTGGTCAGCAACGGCGGCAATGCCTCGATCGGCCTGTCGGGCAGCGGCGCAAGCGCCACCCCGGCCCTGTCGGCCACCCCGGCCGCGCTGTCGTTCGGCCAGCAGACCATCGGCGCGGCCGCCGCCACCCAGCAGGTGAGCATCGCCAATACCGGTAACGTGGCGCTGAACTTCAGCGCCATCGGCATCAGCGGCGCCGGCCTGTCCGTGGGCGCGGGCGACACCTGCCGCCCTTCCCTGGCCGTTGGCGCCAGCTGCACCGTTCCAGTGCTGTTCGCTCCCGCCGCCGAAGGCGCGGTCAGCGGCACCTTGACCGTGTCGTCCAACGCCGCGCCCCTGACGGTCACCGTCAGCGGCACCGGCACCAAGGCCGCGGTGGCGGCGCCCACGCTGTCCGACAGCAGCGCCGTGGCATTCGCCGATACCGCCCTGGGCAAGAAGAGCGCTACCCACACCACCACGCTGAACAACCCGTCGGCAGTGGCCTTCAAGATCTCCACCCTGACCCTGGGCGGCGCCAATGCGGGCGACTTCACCCTGGGCGGCACCTGCGCAGCCAATGCCACCATCGCACCGGCCGGCAGCTGCACCCTCGACAGCGTGTTCGCGCCCACCGTGGCCGGCGCGCGCAGCGGGCAAGTGATGGTGGTGACCGACGGCGGCGTCCAGCTGACCCTGGGCCTGTCCGGCAACGGCGTGACCGTGGCCGCACCGCCGGCACTGACCGTCGCGGCGCAGTCGGTCGACTTCGGCAGCGCGGACACCAAGCGCATCACGCTCAGTAATACCGGCACCGCCGCCGTGACCCTGTCCAGCGCCACCTTCAGCGGCCCGTTCGCGCGCGCCGCCGATAGCAGCGGCTGCGCAGCCATGCCGCTGACCTTGCAGCCAGGCGCTTCCTGCGATCTGGTGGTGGCCTACACCGCCGGCAGCGGCGCCGCCAGCGGCAGCGTCGTCATCGCCAGCGACGGTGCCGCCAGCACCACCATCGCCCTGGCGGGCCAGGCCGCGGCGGTATCCGCGCCGGCCGCCCAAAACACCGGCGGCGGCGGCTGTTCCGCGATTGCAGGCGGCAACGATCCGATGCTGGCCCTGCTGGTGCTGCTGTCGCTGGGCGTGCTGGGCTGGCGCCGCGTCACCGCCAAGGAGCAGGCATGAGCCGCCGCGCGCGCATCGGCGCGCTGCTGGTGGCCTGCGCCGGGCTGGCCCCGCTCGGCCACGCCGCCGCGGTCGATGCCAGCCGGGTGGCCCCGGCCTTCGATCTGGCTGGACAAAGCGGCCAGGTCTCGCTGCGCCAGTTCCAGGGCAAGGTCGTGTACCTGGATTTCTGGGCTTCGTGGTGCGGGCCTTGCCGCCAGTCCTTCCCGTGGATGAACGAGATGCAGGCCAAGTACGCTGCGCAGGGATTGCGCATCGTCGGCGTCAACGTCGATGCGCGCTCGGACGACGCGCGCAGCTTCCTGCAAGCCAATCCGGCGCGCTTTACCGTGGCCTTCGATCCGGCCGGAGCCACCCCGCGCAGCTACGGCATCAAGGGCATGCCCTCCAGTGTGCTGATCGACGCCAGCGGCAAGGTGATCTTCGCCCACACCGGCTTTCGCGAGGCCGACCGCGCCGACCTGGAAAGCCACATCAAGGCGGCACTGGGAGTGACGCCATGAAGGCCCTGATCAAAGCCGGGGCCCTGTGCGCCCTGCTGTCGGGCTGCGCCTTCGGGCCGCCCGTGCAGCCGTGGGAAAAAGGCGTGCTGGCGCGCCCGGAAATGCGCGCCGACGGCCCCGCGCTGGAGACGCGCTACGACGAGCATATTTATAGCAGCCGCGAAGCCGCCTCCGGTGGCAGCGGCGTCGGTGGCGGCGGCTGCGGCTGCAACTAACAAGGAATAACGCAGATGAGTAATCAATCCGAACGTTCCATGGCATCGCTCGGCCAGGCCATTCTGGCCGCGGCCGTGCTTCTGCCGGGGGTGGTGGCGCATGCCGAGAACGCCCCCGAGCGCACCACCCTGGCGGTGCGCTACCTCAATTACGAAGAAAGCCAGCCGGGCCTGGACCGCATCAAGGTGCACTCGCCTTCGCTGTCGCTGGAAACACCCATCGGCGCGGCCTGGTCGCTGGGCGCATCCCTGACCGCCGATGCGGTGTCCGGCGCCTCGCCGCGCTATCACACGGCCGTCTCGGGCGCCTCGCGCATGCAGGACGACCGCAGCGCCGGCGACGTGGCGCTGACGCGCTATTTTCCCAACGCCAGCCTGACCGTGGGCGCGGCCTACTCGACCGAGCACGATTACGTCTCGCGCGCGCTGTCGGTGCTGGGTACGCTCACCAGCGAGGACCACAATACCACCTGGTCGTTCGGCGTGGGCGGCTCCGACGACGCGATCGATCCGGTCAACTTCATCGTACGCGATGCGGCGCGCCAGAGCATCAACCTGATCGCCGGCGTCACCCGGGTCCTGAGCCCGAACGATTTGGCCCAGCTCACCATCGGCTACACGCACGGGCACGGCTACTTCAACGATCCGTACAAGACGCTCGATGCGCGGCCGGACCAGCGCGACCAGCGCACCGTCATGCTGCGCTGGAACCACCACCACGTGGCCAGCGACGGCACCAGCCGCCTGAGCTACCGCATCTACGACGACAGCTTCGGCATCCGCGCCCATACCCTGGGCGGCGAGTACGTGCAGCCGTTCGGCCAGGGATGGACGCTGACCCCGTCGCTGCGCCTGTACTCGCAGCGGGCGGCCAGTTTCTACGTCGATACGCCGGGCGGCGATGGCTTTCCCGCCATCCTGGCCAGCGGCGCGCTGCCCTACGGTTCGGCCGACCAGCGCCTGTCGGCCTTCGGCGCGGTCACGGTCGGCATCAAGCTGGCACGCCAGCTGGGGCCGGACTGGCTGGCCGACGTCAAGCTGGAAAGCTACCGCCAGCGCTCGGAGTGGCGCGTATTCGGCCATGACAGCGAAACCCTGGCGCCGCTGCGCGCCGTCAGCTTGCAGGTCGGCTTAAGCCGCTCGTGGTAATGCAAACCCGCAGTTTTCCCTTCGACGCAATGGGCAGCGAGTGCCTGGTGCACCTGGCCACGGACGGCGATGCCGCGTCCCTGGCCGTGCTGGCCATTGCCGAAGTGCGGCGCATCGAGCACAAGTATTCGCGCTACCGCGCCGACAGCATCGTCAGCCAGATCAACGCACTGGCCGGCCGCGGCGCCTGCCAGTGCGACGACGAGACCATGGCGCTGCTGGGTTATGCCGACGCGCTGTATTACGCCAGCGGCGGCCGCTTCGACATCACCTCCGGTGTGTTGCGGCGGGCCTGGGATTTCCGGCGTGCGCAACTGCCCGCGCCACGGGCGATCGACGCGCTGCTGCCGCTGGTGGGCTGGTCCACGGTCGACTGGCGCAGCGGTTCGGTGCGCCTGCCCATGGCCGGGATGGAGCTCGACTTCGGCGGTTTCGGCAAGGAGTACGCCGCCGACCGCGCCGCCACGATCCTGGCCGCGGCCGGCGTGCGCCACGGTTATGTGAATCTGGGCGGCGACCTGCGCCTGATCGGCCCGCAGCCGGACGGCACGCCGTGGCACTGCGCGATCCAGCACCCGCGCCAGGCCAAGCAGCTGGCCGCGTCGATCCCGCTGGGCAGCGGCGCGCTGGCCACCAGCGGCGACTACGAACGCTTCATCGAAGTGGACGGGCAGCGCTATTGCCACATTCTCGATCCGCGCACCGGCATGCCGGTGCGGCACTGGCAATCGGTCAGCGTGGCCGGCCCGCTGGCCATCGCCGCCGGCAGTTGCGCCACCGTCGCCATGCTGATGCAGGAAGACGCGCTGGAGTTTCTCGACAAGGGCGGCATGGCTTACCTGGCCATCGACCGCCACGGCCAGAGCTTCCGCAAGGATCTCTGACAACTCATTACAAGGACACTTTCATGACCATTCAACGACTGCGCACCTGGCTGCTGGCGGCACTCGCCATGCTGGCCCTGCTCCCCGGCCTGTCGCGCGCCGAGGATTTCCTCGAACCCGAACAAGCCTTCCAGCTCAAGGCCGAACTGGCCGACAAGACGGTACTGCTGCGCTGGACCATCGCGCCGGGCTATCACCTGTACCGCGACCAGCTGCGCTTCACGGCCGATACCGCCAGCGCGCCATTCAGCGCACCCGTCCTGCCCGACGGCAAACGCAAGTTCGACCCCAACTTTAACAAGGAACTCGAAAGCTACGAGCACACGCTGGTGCTCAAGCTGCCTTTGCACGACGGCGCGGCGCCGTTCGCGCTGACGGTCGGCTTCCAGGGTTGTGCCGACGCCGGCCTGTGCTACGCGCCGATGCAGCAGACCTTGCGAATCGATCCGGCCAAGCCCGGCCTGTTGACCCAGCAGGAAGCCTCTGCGGCGCCTGCGGCAGCGCCTGCGGTAACGCCAGCGGCAACGCCCGCAGCGGCGCCCGCACCGGCGGTGCAGGACGACAGCTCGCTGGCCCAGCGCACGCTGGAAAGCGGCAGCATCGTCAAGATCGGCGCAGCCTTCCTGGTATTCGGCCTGCTGCTCTCGTTCACGCCTTGCGTGCTGCCGATGGTGCCCATCCTGTCGTCGATCATCGTCGGCGAAGGCAACGTCACGCGCTCGCGCGGCCTGCTGCTGGCCCTCGCATACAGCCTGGGCATGGCACTGGTGTACACCTCGCTGGGCGTGGGCGCCGGGCTGGCCGGCGAAGGCCTGGCCGGGGCGCTGCAAAAGCCCTGGGTGCTGCTGTGCTTCGGCGGCCTGATGGTGGTGCTGGCGCTGTCGATGTTCGACGTCTACCAGCTGCAGCTGCCCAGCGCAATCCAGTCGCGCCTGAGCGCCAACGGCGCCCAGGGCGGCCGCGCGGCCGGCGTGTTCGTCATGGGCGCCCTGTCGGCGCTGATCGTTGGCCCGTGCGTGGCCGGCCCGCTCGCCGGCGCGCTGCTGTACATCAGCCAGACCGGCAATGCCGCCACCGGCGGCTGGGCGCTGTTTTCGATGGCGGCCGGGATGAGCGTGCCGCTGCTGCTGACCGGCTTGTCGGCGGGCAGCCTGCTGCCGCGCGCCGGCGCCTGGATGAACGGCGTCAAGAAGGTGTTCGGCCTGCTGCTGATCGCGGTGGCGGTGTGGATGGTCACGCCGGTGTTCCCGGTGGCGGTGATGATGGTGCTGTGGGGCAGCCTGGCGATCGCCTGCGCGCTGTTCCTGCATGTGGGCCAGCCGCTGCCGCCGCACAGCGCGCCGGGCGCCTATGCGCGCAAGGCGCTGGGCGTGGTGATGCTGGTGGGCGGCCTGTTCCAACTGGCCGGTGCCGCCAGCGGCGGCCAGGCCGTCATGCAGCCGCTGGCGCACCTGCGCACGGCGGTGGGCGCCAGCGCGCTGGCCGCCGCGTCCGAGGGCCCGCGCTTTACCCGCGTGCGCGACGTGGCCGAACTGGAACGCGCGCTGGCCGAGCCGGGCGCGCCGGCGATGCTGGACTTCTATGCCGACTGGTGCGTGGCCTGCAAGGAGATGGAGCACATGACTTTCAGCGATCCCAAGGTGGCCGCCACCATGAAGGACATGCGCCTGCTGCAGGTGGATGTGACGGCCAACAGCCCCGAACAACGGGCGCTGCTGAAAAAGTTCAACCTGTTCGGGCCGCCCGGCATCGTGCTGTTCGGCGCCAGCGGCAAGGAAATTCCCCAGGGACGGGTGATCGGCTTCGTGCCGCCGGAGACTTTCCTTCAGCATCTGGCGCGGGCGCGCGAAGGCGTCTGATCAGCAGCAAGACAGTATCTCCACATGAAAAAAGCCCGGCAGTTTTCGCTGCCGGGCTTTTTTTCTGCCTTGACATGGCGCCTGTAAACAATATACATTCAACATTGATTGGTCAGGCCAATTTTCAAGTTGGCCTGATCAATCCATGCCTCAACTAATGTTGCCTCCGCTTCAAAGCGCTTCGGATCCCCCTATTAAACGATCGGCCCTGGCGTTGCGCCAGCCCGGCATGAGGAGACACAATGCACCCATCACAAAAGGTATCGCAATTCGCGCTGGCACTAAGCCTGCTGCTGTCGGCGTCGGCGGCCCAGGCCATCACCAAGGTTTATGTCGGCGGGACCGGCAGCGGGCATTACGCGACGGTCCAGGCTGCAGTCAATGCCCTGCCATCGAACGGCGGCGAAGTCGCCGTCGCCCCGGGCACCTACAAGGAGCAAGTGACGATCACCAAGCCTAACGTGCGGCTGATCGGACAGGGCAGCAGCGCGAGCGCCACCATCATCACCCAGAATTATTGGGCGCAGAAATCGAACGGCAGCGGCGGCATCGTCGGCAACAAGGGGTCGGCCACGGTGATTGTCACCGGCGCGGGATTCTTCTCGAACAATATCACCTTGCGTAACACCTACACGCAGGAGGGCAACACCCAGACCCAGGCGCTGGCGCTGTACCTGGCGGCGGACAGGGCGGTGCTGCGCAACGTTCAACTGATCGGGCGCCAGGATACGCTCTACGCCGGCAGCGTTGGCTGCACCAGCAGCACCTGCGTGCCCGCGCGCGCGTATTTTTATGGCGTCACGATCGAGGGCAATGTCGACTTCATCTTCGGCGATGGGGCGGCGGTATTCGATAACTGCGTTGCCCGCGTCGTCCCGAACGGCAGCCTGAGCGGCACCACCGCGGTGATGGCGCAGAACAAGCGTTTTAACAACTACAAGAGCGGTTACGTGTTCTACAACAGCAAGATCATCACCTCGACCACGGGCATGAGCAATGTCTACCTTGGCCGGCCATGGGGTGCCCTCGCGACCACAATCTTCATCAACACCAATATGCAGGCGCCTGTCATGGCGGCCGGCATGCGTGAATTCAACCCAGGCAGCACCAACAATCTGCCGACCGCCTATTTTGCCGAATACGGTTCGACCGGCCCGGGCGCCGCCGGCTACACCGCCAAGGCGCGCGAGCCTTACACGGTGTATCTGAGTTCCTCGCAAACCAGCCAGTACCAGCCGAACACTTACCTGGCCGGCTCCGATGGCTGGGTGCCGACCGGCGTCAAATAAGGTCCCGGCATGGGTGCCCAGGGTCGCTACCAACTGCTGGCGCTGGCGCTGGGCGCTCTGGCGCTGGCCAGCCTGGTGCGCGCGCCGGGCGAAACCGAGTCAGCCGCCGCGCCGGTCCTGCCGGTGAAGGCAAGCGCCGCTGCGGCCAGTCGCGTGGCGCGCGCCGCGCCCGTGGCGAGCGGCCAGGCAGCGCTGGTGATCGATCCGGCCCTGCTCGATGTGTTCCACTTCTATCTGCTCGAGCAGGCCGGCCCGGTCCGCGCCGACGCCCTGCGCCAGCACCTGCGGCAAACGCTCGCCCCCGGCGCCTACCAGGACGCAGTGGTGCTGGTTGACCGCTACCTGGCCTATATGACGGCGCACGATGCCTTGCTGTCGGCCCATCAGCTCTCGCCCAACGACATGCGCCGCTTCGCGGTCTGGCTGGAGCAGCGCGACCGCCTGCGTCAGCGCATACTCGGGGCGGCAGTGACGCAGGCCTGGTATCGCCAGGAAGACGCGCAGCTGCGGCGCATTGTCGATGAAGCGCTGCCGCCGGACGAACTGTTGACCCGGATCGCGCTCGACAAGGCCATGACCAGCTTCGCCGGCCTCGCCCGCGACGCTCCGGCGTGGCGACTCCGTTTCGACCGCTACCTGGAGGCGAAAGGCCGCATCCTGCACGATCCCGGCCTCGACGAGTCGGAGCGAAGCATTCAGGTACGTGAACTGCTGTTGCGCGCCTTTCCGTCGGAAGCCGAAAGGTTCCGGGCGCGCTCGCTCGAGACCGACTAGCAGGCGTAAAAAAACCCGGCAGTTTGCGCTGCCGGGTCTTTTATCGTCTGCCGCAAGCTTACTTGGCGACCGGTTCGACCTTCACGTCGGCGCCGTTCTTGACCAGCACTTTGGCCTTGGCCTTCTGCTTGAGCGCTTCGACATAGGAGAACATCTCTTCCTGGCCGATGGCGCCGGCGATCTGCTGCTGTTCCTGCTCGCGGCGCGCCAGGTCCGGCTTGGCGGCCTGGGCCACCTTGCCGATGCGGTAGATGCCATAGCCGGTGCCCGGCAGGTCCACGCCAACGTAGGCAGGCAGCTTGCTGACGTCGGCTTTGAGCACGGCGATGGCGGCGCTCTGGTTGAACGGCGGCTCCTTGGTGCGCGATACCACCTTGGCTTCGCCGAAACCGGCCGCGTCGCCCGAGGCCTTCACTTCGGCCAGCTTTTTCTCGCCGGCGGCGCGCGCCAGCTTGGCCGCTTCTTCCTGGGTCACGCGCTGACGGATCATTGCATCGACTTCGGCCAGCGGACGCTTGGCGGCGGGCTTGTACTCGACCACGCGGCCGGCGACCAGGGTGCTTGGCGCCACTTCGACCGCTTCGGTATTGCGCTTGTTCTTGAGCGCGTCGTCGGCGAACAAGGCCTTGAGGAACTTGGCGTTGTTGGCAGGCGATTGCGCCAGCGCCGGCGAAGGGGTGCGCGACAGGCCTGCGACGCTCTCGACTTTCAGTCCCAGCTTGTCGGCGACCGGCTTGAGGCTGTCCGACTGCTCGTACACGGTGTTGGTGAAGACTTCGGCCATCTCGGAGTACTTCTTCGATGCCTTGCCCTTCTTCAGTTCAGCTGCGATCTGCGGCTTGGCTTCGTCCAGGGTCTTGATCTTGGCCGGGGTGATCATCGGCACGGTGATGATGTGGTAGCCGAACTCGGATTCCACCACGTTGCTGATCTCGCCCTGCTTGAGCGCGTAGATCGCGTCTTCGACCGGCTTGACGAAGGCGCCCTTCTCGACCACGCCGAGATCGCCCCCGGCTTCAGCCGAGCCAGGATCCTGCGACTTGGCCTTGGCCACCGCGGCAAACGAGGCCGGGGCCTTGCGCAGGTCGGCCAGAATGGCTTCGGCCTTGGCCTTGGCGGCGGCCTTGTCGGCAGCGCTGGCGTCCTTTTTCACGCTGATCAGGATGTGGCTGGCGGTGCGCTGTTCCGGCTGGCCGAACTTGTCCTTGTTGGCGTTGTAGAAGGCCTCGATTTCGGCGTCGCTGACATTGACCTGGCTCTCCACCGCGGCGGCATTGAGGACCACGTATTCGGCCTTGACCTGCTCCGGGATCTGGAACAGCGCGGCGTTCTTGTCGTAGAAGGCCTTGACCATCTCGTCGGTCACCTTGACCTGCGCGGTGAAATTCGCGGCCGGGAACAGCAGTTCCTGGGCTTCGCGTTCCTGGTCGTTGATCTCGGAGAGGCGGGTGGCGATGGTGCGCGGTGCGAACGCGCTCGTGGCGATGGCGCTATTGAGCTGCTGCAGCGTCAGGTCGCGGCGCAGACGCGCTTCGTACATGGCCGGGCTCATGCCCTGGGCCGCGAGGGCGGCCACATAACGCTCCTTGTCGAAACTGCCGTCTTCCTTGCGGAACTGGTCGTATTGCATGATCGACGCTTGCAGCGCGCCGTCGCCCACGGTCATGTGATTGCGCGCGACTTCGGCGGCCAGCGAACGCTCGGCCACCAGGTTTTCCAGGATGCCCTGCTTGACCTGCGGGTTCTCGAACAGCTTGGGGTCGAACTGCGCGCCCATCATGCCGCGATAGCGTTCCATTTGCTGACGCTGCGCGTCTTCCCATTCCTGCTGGGTGATCTTCTGGCCATCCACGGTGGCCACGTCGAGGCCGGTGTTGGACTTGTCATAGCTGCTGACACCCACCAGGACGAAGGATGGCACGATCAACAGAGCCAACAGAATCTGCATCCAGCGCTGATGACTACGAATAA
>CAMLIL010000089.1 GCA_946480015.1 uncultured Oxalobacteraceae bacterium
CGACCAGGGGCCGCATCAGCGCCTCGCAACTCCCGCTCCAGCGCGCCATCGTCGAATGGCCAAGTTCGACGCCATCACGTGCGTGCATGACGCTCTGGCGATAGAACGGCTGATGGTCGGCGAACTTCTCGACGAGCATGTGTGCAAGCAAGCCAGGTCCGGCAATACCGCGCTCGATAGGACGGCTCGGCGCCGGCGCCTGCACGATATGGTCGCAGCAGGCACAAGCCTTCTTGCGCCTGATGTGGCGAATCACTTTGAAGGCCGAATCGATGATTTCCAGCTGCTCGGACACATCCTCACCCAAGGGCTTGAGCTTGCCGCCGCACTCGGTGCAGGCCTGGTCGGGCGGCTCGATGATATTGTCTTCACGCGGCAAGTGCGCCGGCAGCGGCTGGCGCGCCACCTTGCGCGCGCCGGCTACTGGCGGTGCAGCCGTCGTCTGGACGTTCGCGCTGTCGTCCGCAATGAGATCCGGACCATCTAAATTTACGATAAGACCTTCCGCAGTGCCCCGGCCGGCGGTGCTAGAAAAATAGGCAATCTGAACAATCTCAACTTATGTGAGAATTTTCTGAATAATCTCATCTTTTGTGAGATTTGATCTCAACTTATGCGAGATTTCTTCCGCTAAGTCATTGATTTCGACAAATTCCAATCTCAACTTATGTGAGACCCAACGCGACCGTTGAGTCTCGCATAAGTTGAGATTTTTCTCGCATAAGTTGGGACTGGAATTTCTTATTCGAAACTTTTTCTGATTTATTCAACTATCCGGTGTAAAGATGATCCGCGCCACTAACCACGCCTGAAGCGTATAGTTGGGAAAGGTGTCGATCGTTGATGCCATTCGTTGCTCCAGCCCACCACGTGGCGGTGCCCACTGCGGCGGCCGCGCGGTGCGCGCCGGCGGGGGTCTTACGACCGGGTCGCGGCATTCGCCAGGGTATGGCGGGCGGGTCAAACTGACAGGGTCAATTCAGCTAGCAAACGAACAGGGGTAGCCCAGACTCATCGAAATAGCTGGCTGAGTCCCAGTTCAATGGATCCGGCATGTGAAGAACACATCGCCCGTTGGCCCATCCGATGGTTTAGTACGGCTTGGCGCGAGGCATGAAGCGGCTTGTCTTGGCGGGGGTATGCCGCGTGCGCGGCCATTCTTGCCCCGTTCATCCTTACGCAGCGGCACATCAAACTTCCACGACACTTGGATCGCGCCGTTGCGCAGATGGGGACGTTGATCCCCGAACCCGTCGCTATTCTTCCCGACACTTCGTCGTCGTCGCCCTCGTGACATCTCCTGGCGTACCGCGCTCAGCCAATTCCTCGCCTGCAGACGCGCCCCCGGAGGCCCGTTCAAGAAAGCCGTTGAAACACGGTTACCGATTGAACGAATAGTAACTTGCATGGTGATAGCGTCTTGTGTAGAATGCCATCTGAACAAAAAATCTACGTTTCCAAATTGATATTGTTACTGAGTCAATATCGCTTGTTTTGTTCTGTCATGTTCGATGCGGCAATGCCGATCTAATCGAATCTTTTGATGGCGAACAGCGGCTCCCAGTCCGTGATGGTGGCCTGGAGTGATGCACCGAGTGCTTGTGACGGGCATCGGCATTGTTTCTCACGGATTCGGGTTCGGCGGAGTCAAGGCATCGGTTCTCTTTCAGCGGTATCCCGGTGATGCAAGAACGCAGTGTGTTCATCGATGCGCTCATCGACATCGCCTGCGCGGGATCCCTGACACGTATTACCGCCCGACGGGACTTGGTAAAGCCTTTTTTTTGCGGATTAAATGCTGATGAAGTACACCACACCAAGTTTTTATAGTTGCTGGTAAGTCCTGTTACCCATTTTCGGAAAATACATCTCTCTATGTTAGACACCCTCATTGTTGGTGCCCGCTGCGCGGGTGCTACGCTTGCAATCCACCTGGCACGCGCCGGCAAGCGCGTCTTGGCGATCGATGCGAACAATCTGCCGAGCGACCAGCCGCTGTCCACGCACTTTGTTTCGCCTCGTGGCATGGCGCTGCTGGATGAGTTGGGGCTTGGTAATAAGGTGCGCAGCTTCGCCCCGCCGGTGCCGAGCATGATGTTCGGTGCTGATAATGCGCTCGGCCGAATTGTGTATCCAGCCGGCGGGAGCTGTTCCAGCCCGCGTCGTATCGATCTCGACGCAGTCTTGTTGGACGAGGCGCGCTCTTGCGGGGCGGAGGTGCGTATTCGTACCAAACTGGTGGCGCTGCTGCGCGAAGGCGAGCGCGTAACCGGCGCTGTGGTCGAACACGCAGGGGTGCGCGAGGAAATCCGGGCGCAGATCGTCGTTGGCGCCGATGGTCCTCACTCGAGCACGGCGCAACTGGTCGCCGCCGAGGAATACCACGGCTACGACTGCCCACGCGCGCTCTACTGGGCGTACTGGCCAAAACCGGCCTGGTTCGACGACGATCCGCGCTATATGGGCGGTGCGATGAATTGCAACTTCGGCGACGACATTGTCATCATCTTTCCAACAAACCGCGATCTCTTGCTCATCGGCGTGGCATTCCCGAAAACGCAGCTGCCGGAGTGGAAAGGGAAAACGTTGCAAAAGCTTCAGGAGACGCTCCAGCGCAATCCGTTCACGGCGCCGCTGAGCGCTGGAGAGCCTGCCAGCAAGGTGCTCGGCGCACTGAATCTGCGCTTTTTTTTCCGCCAGGCGGCCGGGCCAGGTTGGGCCCTGGTCGGCGACGCTGGCCTGTTCATGGATCCGTCCCCCGGCTTCGGAATCACCGATGCCTTGCGCGACGCCGCGGCACTGGGCCAGGCCATCATCGAGGGCGGGGACCAGGCGCTGGTGCGCTACTGGCGTCATCGAGACGCCACCTCGATCGACCTGTTCGAGTACTCCCGCAGCCGCGGCGCGCTCAACCACAACAATCCGCTTTCCCGAATTCTGTACAGCAAACTGGCTGCCGACCCGGTGCTGCAGGCACGTCTGTTCGCCGTCCAGAATCGCGAGCGGTCGCCGTTTGCCATATTCGATTTCCCCGACATCATGAACTGGGCCGACGAGGCCGTTCAGCGGGGCGAACCGGGGGTAGGTGAAGCCTTGGAGGCCATGGCCCAGCGTGGCAGGGAGGTGCGGGCCGAGATGACCTTGCGCCAGCGCCTGGCCGAGCAGGCCGATGCCATCCCGAACCAGGCATACGGGTTTGAGAACGCCGAGCCGCGCGCGTCCGCCGTTCATTTCGCTCCTGGCGTAAGGGATGCCGCATGAGCACAAAGCGCGTCGCAGGGAAGCGGCGACATGTCCAATCTGGTGATGCCCGCCCGGCATCCACAGGCCATACGTTGAGTTACCCAAGGAGGCAGGCTATGACTATCGGCGCACCGTTAGGGGGCGAGGCCGCGTTTGCGCGGCTCAAGCTCCCTGAAAAATTTCATCGCATCAGTTCTTTCGGCACGGTACTTGTGCTCGCGCATGCCCTCGCATTCTTCCTGGTTCCGGCCATGGTGGCTTTCACCATCGTTGATCTCCCCATGTCCACGCCGGTACGCCTAGGTATGGCAGTCGTCCTGGGAATCATCGGCGGCCACGGCATGCACCTCTTGACCTTTGTAGGGCATGAGGGAATGCACATGAATCTGCACCGGAACAAGTATCTGAGTGCTGCGCTGGCGGTCCTCTTTACTTCATTGGTGCCGTTCTTCTTCATTGTGGGCTTTAGCATGACCCACTGGAAGCATCACCGTTTTACGGGCCAGAACATTGACCCCGATGTGCAGATTTATTCGCAGTATAGGAATTTTGTGTCGCGCTTCTTTCTCGCGCGCTCTGGAACCGTTCGGATTTACCTGAAGAACGCGGCGCGCATGGCGCTGGGTCTGCCGTGGCCGGAGAACACGAAGTTGCCGTTTACGCAGAGGGAAATGCGCTGGATTACCAGGATCAACATTGCCTTAGGTTTGTGCGCCGTGACGGTGTACGCGTTCATCTGGCATCGCTCGCTGTGGCTCGGCTTCACGGTAATGCTGGCCCCGTATTTCGGCTTGTACGTGTTTAGCGCCATGCGCGCCTACATCGAGCACACGGGCACCGTACCCGGCCGATACCGCGACAGCCGCAGCTTTACATCACCCATTTACACCGCTCTTTTCTTCGGAAATAACTTCCATCTCGAGCACCACCTGTATCCGGCTGTCCCCTGTTACCGGCTGCCCGCGCTGCACGCCTACCTCGCCTCGCAGGGGCTCCACGAAGCGACGGGCGCACAGGTCGAGCGGTCGTTTTTTGGCGCGCTGCTCTATACGACCGGGCGTTTCCAGTACCCCTGCGTCGATCTGCCGTCCGCGAGCGACGACTTCCTTGAGCGCATTGCCGACGGTCGCTTCGATCGCGATGCGCCCTTGAAGGGGGCGCGCGCCAGCGACTCGATGATCGCAGGCGCGAGCGAATAGACCTATCCATCGAGCGATCCCGACCTCGTGTCGCTTGTTCCAGAACGCCGTTTGTGCAGCAAAGTGAGGAGTGAGAATCATGTTTATCCAAAATGCCTGGTACGCAGCAGCCCTTTCCAAAGAAATAAAACGGGAGCCATTTGCCCGGACCATCCTCAACGAGAAGATCGTCATGTATCGCACCTCAGCCGATCAGGTGGTCGCGCTTGAGGACCGGTGCGCCCACCGACAAGTGCCGTTGTCCCGGGGACGACTGATCGGCGACGAGCTTGAGTGCTGGTACCATGGGCTGCGCTACGACTGCTCGGGGGAGTGTGTCAGTATTCCCAGTCAGAGCACGATCCCGAAAGGTGCGCGCGTGCGCAGCTTCCCTGCCGTCGAGAAGTACGGTTTGATCTGGGTGTGGCCGGGCGACGCGAGCAAGGCAGACGAGGGGGCAATTCCTGACCACTGGGTTTGTACTGCGCCCGAGCTCGCGGGGGCGATGAGCTACTGCACCATCGCCTGCAACTATACTTTCGGCATCGACAACATTCTCGACATCTCGCATGCCGCCTTCGTTCACGCGAAGACACTGGGCTCGCTCGACATCGTCGAAACGGCGCCCGAGATCGTGATCAACGACAACGAAATCCGCGTGTGCCGCACCATGCGCCGCGAAAAGACGCCGCCGCTCTACAGCCGTATTTTGCAGCTCGAGTACATTGATCGCTCCCAGGAAGTCCGCTACTGGCCCGTCGGCAATACGCGGGTCGAGACGAGAGCCCATGCGTGCGACGATTCCAGCGGCAAGGTCTATCACGTCTACACGACCACGATCTTCACACCCGCGACCGAGAACACGAGCCACGTATTCGTGGGCATGCATCGCGATTTCGACGTCGACAACCAGATGTTTACCGAGTTCACCGCAAAAGAGGTGTTCTCGACCGTCATGGAGGACAAAGACGTCGCCGAGAGTCTACAGGCGAACTGGAGCCCGACGGCGCCCATGATCGACATCCACCTCGATAAACCGGCCTTCGCCGCGCGGCTGATACTGGAGCGACTGGGCGCGAGCGCCTCGATTCGGGCGGGCGGCGCGGTCATCCCTATCCAACTTAAAAAAGCATAACGATATGAATGCTCTCATTGCAGAGAAAGAAACGACGGTAAACGCCCAAGGATGCGGCAAACTCTACGTCGATGAGTTGCTGTGCGAACTGGAAACGTCGGCGGACGATGAAGTCAGTGTGCGTCACCCGATGACGTTTGGGGAGGTCGTCGGCCGCGGCAGCGCGGAAGAGCTCGCCACCGCCGCGGCGGGTGTTTTTTCCAAAGTCGAGTCAAATCACAGCTGGAGCGGCATGGATATCGGCGCGCGCGAGTGGCATGGGCATTTCCAGGATCGCCGCATCCATGGGGTCACCGTGGCGCGGCGCTTCGGCAAGCGGGTACAGGTCGACATCTTCCTCGCCTCCTTCCCTGCGCCGGTTCGGCAGGCCATGCACGAGGCGTGCCGGGACCTCATCGACGTTGACGCCTGGTTGCTCCCCGCCGGGATCGACACCGCCTTGCCCCCCATCCCCGTCGACGAAGTGCTGGACCCCAAATTGCAGTTCGGCCTTGCCGATGATGTATTCCTCAGCAGCCCCGTGGCCTGCAAGCCGGTTCGCGGCGTTGCCGACGTCGAACGATTGTGCGGCCACTCCGTGATCGTCTACGAGGAGCGCGCATACGGACCGCGCCTGACGGCCGGTGGGACCACGCTCAGTATCTGGACGGGGTCGGTCGCCGGCTTGCCGCTGGAAGTGGCGAACGTCATCCATTGGAAGGATGCGCAACACGCGAAAGGCATGGCAATGGCGATGCGCCCTTGGCCCGTCGTCGAACTGTTTCAGGCACGCATGAAAGCGCGGACACTCCCGTTTCTCGATGCATCCTACTTCGAATCCGACGACCCTGCCTCTACGCACCGGATTGGAGAGGGTTAAGCAGATGAACGCTCCCGTAGCTCCGGCTTTGCAGGCACAGACGCAGTCGAAGGCGACTTCGCCGTGGCCGGTTTTTTGGATCGCCAGCGTGGCCGTTTTCCTGGTGTCGATCGATGTCACTGTGCTTTACGCGGCGTTTCCGGCGTTGCGGCGGGCGTTTCCCGACGCTGGCTCGGTGAGCCTGTCGTGGATACTCAACGCGTATACGCTGCTCTTTGCTGCCTTGCTCGTACCAGCGGGCCGCTTCGCCGACCTGCGCGGACGCAAAACCACGTTTTTGCTTGGACTTGCCGTGTTCCTGGCCGGCTCCCTTGGCTGCGGTTTGGCTGGAAACGTCGCGACGCTGATCGCGACGCGCGGTGCGCAGGGGACCGGTGCGGCGCTCTTGCTTCCGGCATCGCTGTCGATTTTGCTGGCGGCGTTCCCGGCCAATAAACGCGCGATTGCGGTGAGCTTGTGGGGGGCGGTGAGCGGGATCGCGGGTGCCTTGGGGCCCAGCGTCGGTTCTTTCCTGGTTGATCGTTTCGGCTGGCCGTGGGCGTTCTTTCTTAACTTGCCGATGGGAGCGATTGCGCTGTGGTATGGCTGGCGGATTCTCGACGAGTCGCGCGATCTTGAACGCGGCGCGCCCATCGACGTCATTGGCGTCCTGCTGCTCATCGTCGGCGTTGGTTCGATCACCTTCGGCCTGGTTCATTCCGAGGCAGCGGGGTGGAGCTCGCCGATGGTGACCCTGGCGATCGCAGGTGGGCTGGTGACGCTGGCCGCCTTCGTTCTCTGGGCGCGCAGGGTACGCGCGCCGGCGATTGATCTGTCATTGTTCCAGGACCGGACATACTGCTTCATCAATGTGGCGACGCTGTGCTTCGCGATCGGCTTCGCCATGATGTTCTTCCAAATGTTCCTGTTCCTCACCGGTGTCTGGGCGTATTCGTTGCCGCGCGCCGGTCTGGCCGGCAGCCCTGGGCCGCTGCTCGTCATCCCCACGGCGATTGTGTGCGGACGGATCGCCGCGCGTGCCGGCCATAAGCTGTTATTGGTCACAGGGAGCTTGATCTTCGTGGCGGGGAGCACGTGGCTCGCGCTGGTACCAGGTGTCAATCCCGATTATATGCGTGCCTGGCTGCCTGGTGCGCTACTCATAGGACTGGGTGTCGGCATGGTCATGCCTTCGCTCTCGGCTGCGGCAGTCGCGCATCTGCCGCCAGCGAAGTTCGGCGTGGGCTCGGCCGTCAACCAGGCGGTACGCCAGATGGGATCGGTGTTCGGGGTGGCGCTCACGGTGGCCGTCGCCGGCCACGGGGTGCTGGGCCTCTCCGCATTTCATACCCTGTGCTACCTGCAGATCGGCTTTGTTTTGGCCACCGCAATCCTGTGCACACCAGTCGACACGCGGCCACGGGTGAAAATTTAATCAATTTCTGGAGCGGTGCAAACAGCGCAACGCCGGCCTGGTCTTGGCGCTGTGGTGTTTTTCCTGCAATCAGATGATGGAGTATCGAATGAGGTCTGGTTTGAGCATGAGCGAAGAGACAATCCTGGTCACGGAACCGGGCGCGCAGAATATCGACATGGACGCGATTTTGCGCCGGCGCGCGGCGGCAACGCCGGACGAGCTTGCTCTGCGCTTCCTGAAAGACGGTGAAGACGACATCGTCGAATTGAGCTATCGTCAGCTCGACTTGCGTGCGGCCCGCCTGGCCCGCCGGCTGAAACGCCAGTTGAGGCCTGGAGCCCGGGTGTTGCTGGTGCTGGAACCGGGCCTGAATTACGTCACGGCACTGTTCGCCATTTTCAAGGCCGGTGCTACGGCGGTGCCCTCGTTTCCGCCGGTCGGCACGCGCGCCGTCTCACGCTTCGCCGGCATCTGCAATGATTGCAATGCGCAGTTGGTCATTGCTGAAGGCAACTTGGAAGCCCATGTCGACCGGCTCAATGCCTCACTCTCGGTGGAAGGAGATGTTCCTCAGTGGTTGTTTGTCGGCAGCGATTTTTTCGAAGCACAAGATGCTAAGCAATTAGCCGAACAGATAGATGACGAATACGACGATGAGCGGCAGGGCGAACGGTTTCCGGCGCTGCTGCAATACACGTCCGGTTCCACCGGCAATCCCAAGGGCGTGATGCTGTCTGCCGCCAACCTGATCAGCAACAGCCGCGTGCTCGACATCCGGCTTGGGGACGCGGAAAAACAGATAGGTTTTACCTGGCTGCCGCCTTACCATGACATGGGCCTGATGGGGGCGCTGTTGCTGTCTGTGTACAGTGGCTTTACCCTGGTAGTGATGACGCCGGCTCACTTCGTGCAACGGCCGCTGCGCTGGCTGAAGGGTATGTCGACGCACCAGGTCACCACATCGGTGGCCCCCAATTTTGCGCTCGACCTTTGCGTCGATACGATTACCGATGAGGAAGTCGCGGAGCTCGACTTAAGCAGGCTCAAGATGCTGTTTTGCGGCGCCGAGCCAGTGCGGCAAGCGACGCTTGACCGATTCTCGGAAAAATTCAAACCGGCCGGATTTTCCAGCGGGGCGTTTGTGCCGTGTTATGGCCTGGCCGAAGCGACGCTGTTCATATCAGGCAAATCTACCCACGCCGCCGCGCCCAAGACACTGCTGCTGGACCCGGAATCACTGGCCGGCGGCGTGGCCCGTCCGGCCGGCGCTGATGCGACAGCCGCAGCGATCATCAGCTGCGGCACGGTGGCCAGCGACCACATTGTGGCGGTGGTCGATCCCGATACACAGCAACCGTTGCCGCCGGGCTCAGTTGGCGAAATCTGGTTCAAGGGTGCCAGCGTGGCGCAGGGATATCTGAATCAAGCCAAGGCCAGTGCCGAAGTATTCAATGCCTTTCTTGCTGGCGAACCCCAGGATGGCCCCTACCTGCGTACTGGCGATCTCGGCTTCTTGCTCGACGACGAGCTGTATATCACTGGCCGCATCAAGGATGTCATCATTTTCGCCGGCCGTAACCTCTATCCGCAAGATATCGAGGCCGCAGCCCAGGCTAGCCATCGAGCCATCCGCACCAATGGCGTGGCGGCGTTTTCCGTGACGCGAGACGACGCGGAACAGCTGGTCGTGGTGGCAGAGATCTTGCGTTCAGCCAAACTCACCGGTGAAGGATTGGAAAATGTCGAAGATGCGATTGCCGCCGCCATCACCCGCAGCCACGGTCTGGCTCCCCACACTGTGCACCTGGCGCCGGTGTCGACTATTCCGTTGACTACCAGTGGCAAGGTGCGCCGCAGCGCCTGCCGCGATGCCTTCAACGCTGGCGCGCTGGCCTACGCCAAGGCCTGTCCCACGCCATCGGCGCCGGCGATGGCCGAAACCGACAGTGCCACCTGTTTCGAACAGGGGTGAGCAATGGCCGATACTAACCTCGCGTCAGCGGCAGCGCCTGGCGAGAACGTGCAAGCGCTCAGGGACGGCGACACTAAGGCCCGCAGGCTGGCCTACCTCACGGTACTCACGCCAGCCATCGGTTTTGTCGTCGCGCTCTGGTATTCGATCCAGTTCGGCGTCAAGCGGCAAGACATGGTGCTGCTCGGTGTCATGTATTTCCTCACTTCGTTTGGGGTCGAGGGTGGATTGCACCGATTCTTTTCGCATCGCGCATTCAAGGCCGGAACGGTGGTGACCGTAGTCATCGGCATCATCGGCTGCATGGCGGCGCAAGGCCCGATCTTGTTCTGGGCGGCGACCCACCGCATGCACCATGTATTCACGGACCAGGACGGGGACCCGCATTCGCCCCGGGTGCTATCGCCCGGCCTGCGCGGACGCCTCAAGGCCTTGTGGCATGGACATGTAGGCTGGTTGTTTACAGTTAAACGCAGCAACTGGAGTACCTACGTACCAGACCTG
Source organism: uncultured Oxalobacteraceae bacterium (assembly GCA_946480015.1). The sequence continues at coordinate 10,288 of CAMLIL010000089.1, forward strand.
TTCGGCAGCAGGGCGGTGCTATTTGTCAACCAATACTACCTGGTCTGGGTTTTCCTTGGCCTGGCGATACCGACCGCGATCGGCGCAGCGCTCAGCGGCACCGAAGGCGCAGCCGGTGGCCTGCTGTGGGGTGGCCTGGGCCGGATATTCCTGCTCGATCAGGTCACTTGGGCGGTCAATTCGATCGGCCATACCTTCGGCAAGCGGCCTCACCAGACCAGAGACACCAGCGGCAACATCGGCTGGCTGGCGCTGGTGTCCGCCGGTGGCGGCTGGCACAACAACCACCACGCCAATCCGGCGCTGGCGCACAACGATTTCCATTTCTGGCAAATCGACACCACCGCATGGGTCATCCGCTGTCTGGGCCTGGTCGGCTTGGCGCGGGATATCCGGCAACGCCAGAGCGCCGATCCGCTGCACCAGAAACTTTTCAATAACGATTAGCGTCGGGAAAATGTCATGACTACGCAAACCAATATCTCACCTCGCCAACCGGCGCGCGAGGCCGCGCCCGCACTGAGGCCCGGCGTCGCGCCGCTGACCGGCACCAGCGCCACCATCAAACAGGTCACCGCCTTGTTGGTCATGCTGGTGCCGCTGGCCGGATTCGCCGTGGCGCTGCAGCGCATGCTGGAAGGGCGCCTGTCAAGCACCGATGTGGTGCTGTTCGGCGTCTTCTATTTCCTGCATATGGGAGGCATCACGATGGGCTTCCATCGCTATCTGGCCCACAAGACATTTAGCACCTCGGCCTTGTTCGAGGGACTGCTGCTCATTTGCGGCTCCATGGCGGCCCAGGGACCGATCATGTTCTGGGTCACCACCCATCGCCGCCACCACACCTACAGCGACCAGCACGGCGATCCGCATTCCCCCAACCTGCACGGTTCCGGGCTGCTCGGCCGGCTGCGCGGCATCTGGCATGCGCACATGCCCTGGATGTTGGCCAGGGATGTCTCGGGATGGAATTTCTTTGCGCCGGATATTCTCGCAAGCCGCAAACTGTTCTTTTATCACCGCACTTACGGGCTCTGGATCGTGCTCGGCCTGGTGCTTCCAGCGGCCATCGGCGGGGCGATTGGGGGCAGCTGGGATGCCGCCTTCAGCGGATTCCTGTTTGGTGGCTTGGCGCGGATTTTCCTGGCCAACCAGGCAGCCTGGTGCGTCGGCTCGGTGTGCCACATGATCGGCGGCAGGCCATTCAAGACCGATGACAACAGCGCCAACAACTGGACAGTCGCCATCCTTACCTTCGGCGAAGGCTTGCAGAACAACCACCACGCATTCCCTGGATCGTACCGCCACGGTGTGAAATGGTGGGAGCCAGACCTGAGCGGCTGGCTGCTGGCCGGGCTGGGGAAAATCGGCGTGGTCTGGAACCTGCGATCGCCTGAGGAAAAAGCGATCGAAAAGATGCGCATGCGCGCGCGTTGAACGCTGCAAAGATTTCACACACATATATTGATTCGCATTTACCCAAGGAGAAATTATGTCCCAAGAAAACAAGTCGGGCGGCCTGTTCGGCTTCTTCCGCAAAGGCGCCGAAGAAGTTGAAAGCAATGGTCCGTTAAGCGAAGAAGTGATCCGCCAGTGGCTGGTCCAGCGCTTGGCCAGGCAGCTGAAAGTCGATCCGGGCATGATCGACACCGCCAGGAAATTCGAGCAGTACGGCCTCGATTCGATTGTCGCAGTACGCGTTTCCGGCGACCTGGAAAAACTGGTCGAGCAGCGACTGTCACCGGCGTTGCTGTTTGAATACCCTAGCATCGACGAGCTGGGCGCTCACCTGGCCACGGAACTCAAGCTCAACGCCATCGCATAATCTTGGAGAAGTCAATGTCGTCCGCAAAAAGTTACCCTTCATCGCCCGGGCCGGAATTCAAAGCGTTCCTGGACAAGAGCAGAGCGTTGGAAGGCGCCCGTCTGGCTGAATCGATTCCTAAATCCTATTTCGAACCGCAAGCCTGGCGTGGCCTGGCCGGGTTCTTCATCAGCTATGCGCTGTATATCGGCGCCATTGTCGGCGTCGCCTATGCGCCGCACTGGGGATTTCTTATTCCCTTGTTCATCGTTGCCGGACTGGGCGGATGGGGCTTGCATTGCATCGCGCACGACTGTGGACACAATTCGTTCTCGCGCAACAAAAAGCTCAACATTGTGATCGGCCACCTGTCGCTCCTGCCGCTGCTGTATCCGTTCTATGCCTGGAAGCACGTGCATAACTTGCATCACTTCCATACCAACAACCTTGAAACTGATACCGACTGGCGGCCCATACCGCGCGACATGTACCAGCGTATGTCGTTCGGCCAGCGCTTTGTCTACATGGGCACCAGGACGTGGCTGTTCTGGGCCGGCACCATCAATTACTGGCTCGTGTCGGGATTCCGCCCCGGATTTTTTCCCAAGAAGGACATGCGCAGCGATGTCAGACGCTCGATCGCGTTCGTCGTGCTCGCTTCGATCGTGTATTTTTCCGCGCTCATCTACTTTACCGGCATCGCAGGCTTCTTCTTGCTGTTCTTTGCGCCGTGGATCGCGATCCACACGTGGTTCAGCGTGACCACGCTGATGCACCACACCGCGGCCGACATTCCGTTCCTGACCTCGGAACACTGGACGCCGAATGCCAGCCGCATGCTCGTCACCACCGACTATCGCTATCCGAAATGGCTGCTGTTTCTGACTCACAATATCTCTATTCATACCGCCCACCATGTTGCGCCTGTGGTGCCCTTCTATAACCTGCAAAAAGCGCAGACGGCGTTGAAGCAGGCTTATCCGGGCATGATCAGAGAAAAAGACTTCAGCTTCGGCGACCTGCTGTGGGTCATCAAGAACTGCCATTTCTATGATCTCGATTCCGGCTATTACAAGGATTCGGCGGAACAGCGAGCCGAGCTCAAGCGCGTGACGTGACGATATGACTGACTTCACTTCACCCTCGCCGCCGCTGTCGCAAATGCGGGCGGCAGCGCCGGCTCTGAGCATCGGCGCTAACTTGGCAAAGGCCGCTTACCGCTTAGGCGCGCTGCTGGCGCCAGGCCTGGCTGGCCGGCTTGCGGCCGACGCCTTCGGACGCTCACGCCGGAAAGGCGGTCGTACCTTGTTCAGGATGCCGCTGGGCGCGCAAACCTTCGAGATCATTGGCAATGAAGACGTGCGCCACGGCTATCTCTGGAAAAATCAGGGGCCTACCGTGCTTTTGGTGCACGGATGGGGTTCCGACAGCAGCAGCATGATTGGCTTGGTCAAGCCGCTGTTAGCGCTCGGTTACCAGGTAGCGTCGTTCGATGCGCCGGCGCATGGCGAATCGCCCGGTAACAAGACCACCATGACGCGCTTTGTGAAAGCGGTCGGCGCGGCCCTCAAGTCGCTCGACAATGTGCAGATAGTTATCGGACATTCGCTCGGTTCAATTGCCGCGGTGGCCGCCATCGCCCACGCTTGCCCAAGGCATGCAGAAGCCATCAAGCGCCTGGTACTGATCGCCGCCCCGGTCTCTCTTGCCACCGTGTTGGAACGCTGGTCGAACGACCAGCACCAGAAGTTTCCGCCAGCGGTGGTGAGCAAAATCTACGACCGCCTGCACGTGCAAAACGGGGTTCCGGTGAGCCACTGGGATATCAGCGTGCTGGGCGCAGCCATGGATGTGCCAGTGCTTGTGGTCCACGACGAACATGATCCGGTGGTGCCGCTGACCGAGGCCAAAAGAGTAATGAGTAGCCTGAAAAACGTGCGCCTCGAGCAGACCTCCGGTCTCGGACACAGCCGGATACTGTCGGCCGCCCCGGTCAAAGAACTGATCACCCGCTTCATCAGCGAATCGTGTTTGACCCCAACTTTCCTGGAGCCCTTGCAATGATTGAACAAGAAACTGAATTCAAAACACTGATGTGCCTCGTGTGCGGCTGGATTTATTCGGAAAAGGATGGCGCCCCCAGCGAAGGCCTGCTGCCGGGCACCCGCTGGGAGGATATCCCGGACACCTGGACCTGCCCCGAATGCGACGTCAAGAAAGAAGACTTCACCATGGTGGAGTTTTGAGCTACCGTCGTTGCGTGATCCCTGGCCGCTGCGCCGCTAATTTGCAGCAAGTGGCGGATCAGGCGAATCGAGCGGCACGAATTGTCGCGCTTGGAATCAAGCATGGCTTTCCTGCAGGGCGGGCGTGATTGTCGAGCCGGTGCAGTCAACGCGTGTCTTCTGCACCATGTTGTCGAGTCCTTCGCGCCTGTGTGTTGGAATGGGCGCACGACGCGTTGCGCTGGCTACACGGTGAGGGTCAAAAACGCGAGCTGTTCGAAAAAATAGCCGGATGAAGCGAAGCCATCGGCGGGCGGGTGGCGCGCTTTGTCGGCGGAGGGGGAAAACGCCGTGCAGCGGGCCTGATAAGCTGAAAAGCAATAAAAAAGTCGAGCAATGATCACGAAGCGGATCGTACAGAATCCGGAACCCCGTGCTGAAAAGCCGCGTTCTGGCGACAAAATCCGAAGGCGTGCACTCTTTTCAAGCCAATCTGCGTTCACGATTCTCAGCCGCGATTTCCAGGCGGCGAATCGTGTCCTCGCCGGCAGAAGGGCCGGCCCCCAAGACATGCGTCAATTCGCTGATTTTCTTGGCGCTCTTACCGTCGATCATTACTGGGTCTACCGTTTCACCTGTCTCGGTATCGAGCAGCACTACACTCAATCCGTCGGGAGCGAAATGTTTGTTGCCCCAGGCGAGCATGGCGAGTAACACAGGCCGAAAGTCCCGACCACGGTCAGTCAGGCAATATTCATAGCGCGGCGGTTTGTCACTGTAAAGGCGGCGTTCCAGCAGTTGTTCGTCAACAAGGGCATTAAGCCGCCGGGAAAGCATATTTGGGGCAATGTCCAAACTGTTTTGAAATTCATCAAATCGTGTCAATCCGTAAAAGGCATCGCGCAGAATCAGAATGCTCCACCATTCGCCGACGCGCTCCAAACTCCGCGCAATGGGGCATTGCATATAACTGAAACTTTTCCGTTTCATTAATAAAACCTTTCATTGATGTTGTTAACTATCAATATAATAGTAAATTATAAGTAGCTGAGTGATGAAGTCAAGGGGCAATCGTGATATAGCGTTTTCACCACGGTAATTTCGTGGATCGTTTCCGAAAAAACATGGGCGGTCGGCAGCGGCCCGCGAGTGCACTGCATCGGCCGTGAGTGAAGAGCCGGCCACCGAAAGTCCGAATATTAGTTAAGTGAAAACCTTGCTTCAAGCGGGTGGCCAAAAAGGCCGAATTGAAAGAGCGGGATGATCAGCTTGACGAGAGGAATGACGCATCGGCCTACATGGTCAATTTGATATAGGTCATATCGCTCTACACAAGCCGGTTTAATGTGAGTTTGAAATGATTGCTTTTAATGCTAATAAAGTGTCTAGGATCTGCGGTTAAACTTTGAAAAAGATAGGTCGTACTAATTAAGTCTATCACGATCATAAATGTTTTTTCGCGGAAGTTTTCCAAAAACTTCCAGTAAACGGGCGCCAGTGCTCATCCATACAAGGCTCTCCTCCAGATTTCAGATCCCCAGCTGCACAATTAATACCCCATCGCTCCAGATTATCACTTGCATGATGATAGTGACTGACGTACACTGGCTTCCATAATGCAATTCATCTGGCCTGCCGTGATTGTGGACAATGCATATGCCGAATCAAGCCTCTGAAAACCCCGCCTCATCCAGCCTGGCCTGCAGAGGTGATGCGCGTCCTGTCGTAAATCGCGCTCGCCTTCCAGCGAAGAAGCCGTCCGGCAAGTGGATACTCATGATGCTGCAAGCTTTCATGGGCATCACACAACGGCTTGCCCCCAATCTTGCGGTGAAAATTGCCGCATTGCTCTTTCGCACTCCGCTTCCGACGAAACGCGCGACCCGTGGCGTCAAGGTGCCGGCGGGCGTGCGCGTTGAAACGGTTCCCTTCGAGAACTCTTCGTTTACGCTTTATCACTACCCGGCGCCGGATGGTGCACCGCAGGTGCTGATGACGCATGGCTGGGCCGGATACGGCTTGCAGCTGGCAAACGTGGCCGAAGCGCTTAGCGCGACTGGCTGGGCGGTCGTGTTGATTGACCAACCAGGGCACGGCCGGAGTTCGGGTTGGACCGGCAATTTGCAACAGTTCTCCCGTGCGCTGCGCTTCGCGGGCGCACATCTAGGCCGGCTCGAAGCCATGGTGGGCCATTCGATGGGTGCGGCAGCTTCGACCCATGCGGTGGTGCATGGCGTGGTGGTGAAAAAGCTGGCCTTGATTTCTTCGCCCGTGTCCCTGATCCTGGAGACTCGACGAATGGCGAGCACCTTGGGATTGTCGGATCGCATGCTGGCGCAAACCATTTCATACATAGAGGCGCGCGAACGCGTGCCATTTGAAACCGTGGAAGCGACGTACTTGGCGCCGCGTATCGACGCACCTACACTGGTCGTGCACGACCAGGACGACACAACGGTTCCGCATGCCGCTGCGCATACGCTTGTCGAATGTTTGAACGATCCACAACTTCTTAGTACCAGCGGCTTAGGTCACCGTCGATTGCTCAAGGACCCTGACGTGATCAGCATTGTCGCGAAATTTTTCGGGCCGGCGCGTTGCTAAAAGCCTCGCCGTATTCAACTTGCCATCACCATTCGCAAAACTAAGACTGTGTTTTTAATCCTTGATACCTGCACGCCATCTCCAGAAAAAAGCTGGGAGCGCGCTCGGTTGCTTCCTATATGCGTAGCACCATTGCGGTGCTGTACGACGCCATCCCGGCATCGTGTGACCGCTGATTCCGGTGAGAGCCAGAATCAGTCACGACAGACCGGAATGGGTGGTCACGATGGACCGGATACCCAGATAGCTTTCTGGTTCGTGCTGATGGGGTACTTTGCATATTCCGTGGCGCGGGGCGTCAACATTTTCTTCATCACTTCTTTATACTGAGGCCTGATCTCTACAACCCCTGATGTGTGCGATCACCGCCACATGGCGTATTTTGCCAATCGCTATCTGCATATTTTCATTAAAAAAAAGAGGAGCATGATTTGAACGCAAGACGAATTGTCGTGACTGGGATGGGTATGGTCACGCCGCTGGGCTCCGGGGTCGAGACTGTATGGCGCCGCCTCCTCGATGGTCATTCAGGATTGGCTGTGCTGCCTGAGGAGATCACAGAAGCGATTGCGTCCAAGGTTGCCGGCGTGGTGCCGAGCTTGACGCCAGAGTGCCCATGGGGATTCGACCCGACCCTCGCTGTGGAGCCCAAGGAGCACAAGAAAATGGACCGGTTCAGCCTGTTTGCTCTGGCGGCAGCAAAGGAGGCCTTGGACCAGGCCCGATGGCAGCCCGACACCGACAGCGCGCGCGAAATGACGGCAACCATTGTCGGCTCAGGCGTGGGTGGCTTCGGTGCAATCGTGGAAGCTGTGAGAACCACCGACGGGCGTGGACCAAGACGGCTGTCCCCTTTTACTGTGCCCTCTTTTCTGGCCAATATGGCTGCTGGACACATTTCTATTCGCCACGGCTTTCGTGGTCCGCTCGGCGCGCCCGTCACCGCTTGCGCCGCCAGCGCACAGGCCATTGGCGACGCGGCGCGCCTGATCCGTGCCGGCGAAGCCGATATTGCTGTGTGCGGTGGAGCCGAGGCGTGCATCGATCGGGTCAGCTTTGGCGCATTCGCCGCAGCAAGAACAATGTCCACCGGCTTCAATGCCCATCCCACCCAGGCATCGCGTCCCTTCGACGTCGAACGAGACGGCTTTGTCATGGGGGAAGGAGCGGGCATGCTGGTCATCGAAGAACTGGAGCACGCATTGCGCCGTGGCGCCACGCCGCTTGCGGAATTGCTAGGGTATGGTACGAGCGCCGACGCGTATCACATGACGTCTCCGCCCGACGACGGCGCAGGCGGACGGCGCGCCATGGACCTGGCGATCCGGCAGGCGAATCTTGCACCCGGACAGATCGGCCACTTGAACGCGCATGCGACGTCCACACCGGTCGGCGACACCAGCGAACTGGCTGCCATCAGGGCAATATTCGGAACCGGTCGCGGCCCCGCCGTGTCCGCCACCAAGTCCTCGACAGGACATTTGCTCGGGGCCGCTGGCGCCGTGGAAGCGATCTTCACCGTGCTTGCCCTGCGCGACCAGATGGCGCCTGCGACACTGAACCTGACACAGCCTGATCCTGCAGCGGAGGGCATCGACATTGTCACCGGATCGGCCCGGAAAATAGCGACGGACTATGCCATCTCCAATGGCTTCGGTTTTGGCGGCGTCAACGCCAGCCTCGTATTCCGTAGACTCTGATCTTTCGTTGCGGGCTGAAGGAAAAGCCCGAATGCAGGCCGAAGCGCCATTGACTATGTCAGTGAAAGGCACTACGGCCTGTCAGCATCGCATGTTTCCCTCCACCTTGGCCAAAGGGAATCGAGGCATACAATGCCCGCCAATAGATATCTTTATGTCTCGCATCTTTGTTGGCCGCGCAGATCATTTTTAACAACCGTGTGAATGTTCGCTGGCATCGCCGGCGACCGGTCCCCATTCCGTCCCCCGAAGGGGACGGTAGGAACTGAGCGGATCTCCCAAAAAAAGGGGCAATCTGAAAAATCCTACTTTCCTCTGTTTTCCGTTGCTCAGATCAAACCTCGTCGTGAGGCGAGGTCTTCAGCCACTCGGTTATGACCGCGTTTTCGCTAAAAGTGGGAACTATCTCACGCACAGTAACGATTGGTAGTGCGTCGTTGCTTTCTGCACAGAGCCAGCAAATACTCGGGGCGTGGCTGGCATTGCCAGAAACGCCAGCGGTTGGCGCAATCTCCCAGTGGACGCATCAATGGCGATATTTACTGAACGTTCGTCTGGGAAGTTGAAGCTGATTTGATCAAGCGGGAGGGATAGGCCCATACCGCGTGCCTTGGCGTATGATTCTTTAAGCGTCCAATATTCATAAAAACGGTCTCATTACATCTGGCAAACTGACCAAATCGGCAATCTCTGTTGTCGAAAAAAATGCTTGGCGATATCAGGCGATGTATGTCGCGCCCAAGGTTTTCAGTATCGACACCGAGTCCCCGGCCGTTAGATACGGCCAGTGCGATCAGACCCCGCGCATGTGAAAGATTGAAACAAAGTGCGCCTGTAGTGTGAATCGGTGCGATCGGGTAATTCCCCCACCAAATCATAGCGTTTGAAAGTAGAATTTTCTCAATTGGTTTTTTGAAAGTTCTGCAATGAAGACTTCCCGTTTTACCGACAGCCAAATCATCGCTATTCTGAAGTAAGCTGAAGCCGGCTCCCCGATCCCCGAACTTTGCCGTGGACACGGCATGAGCACAGCGACGTTCTACAAGTGGCGCGCCAAGTTTGGCGGTATGGATGCCTCCCTGATGGCGCGCATGAAAGAGCTTGAAGAGAAAATCGCCGGCTGAAGAAGATGTATGCGGACGAGCGCATCAAGGCCGAAATCGTCGCCGAGGCATTGGCAAAAAAGTGGAAGCGCCATCTCTCCGACGTGAGATGGCGCGCTGGTACGTCGAGAATGGCCGGGGCCGCCCGGGTTGCGGCCGCCTTACCGTTAAGCAGGATGCGGCTGAGCATCGCCTTGCCTTCCGTGGGCGGGACCACGTCTTTTCATGATGCCTGTCGCCCCGCCAAGCCGCCTCGAAACCGACAGGAAGCCGCAATCGTCGCGCGAGCGGCAGGCAACACTCATTGAGGACCATGCCACGGTGAACGTGGCGCGTTGCCAAGCCGAAGGCCAGTGCCCACGGCAAGCTGCCCATCGACTATGATGAGCAGAGGCATGCCAGCGTCTGAGCCCCGCCTCCGATCACGGCTCGATGCTTTGCTCGTAATGGAAGCAGTTTTCAGGATCCCACTCGCGCTTGACCTGCTGCAGCCGCGCATAGTTCTCGCCGAAGTAGCCGTGCTGCCAGTCCTTGTATTCCGAGTTGACGTAGTTCTGGTAGTAGTGGTTCGACCAGATGTCCCGCATCGGCGCCGACTCGTAATAATCCTTGAGCCATCGGAAGGCTTCCGGCTTGTCGCTATCCTTCTGCCAGAACGAGTCCGTGAAGATGTCGAAGTAGGCATTGCGGTGGACGAAGGCGGTCGCGTCCGGCGCCACCTTGTTGATGGCGCCGCCATAGGGTTCCATCGATACGATGTTGTATGGACTCGGCGTGGTCTTGAAGTAGTCGACCATCTTCTGGAATTCGGCCTCGCTCAGCGCTCGTTCAACGTAGGCGCAGCGCTTGGTCTCTTTGACGTCGTCCGGAATGATGCCTTCAACATTGTCGAGCAGGTGCTCGTTGGCGTCGGCGTAGGGAATCTGTTGTTGCCAGAGCGGGCCGGCTGGATAGCTGGGCGTGCCGATTTCGAGCAGCGGCTGCAGCGCGGCCTGGCCGGCCTGTTTGCTGGCGCCGGAATAGATCCCGCGGATGCAGAAGTAGGGCTGGTTGATGGTGCAGCTGTCGCCGTCGGGCGTCGTGCCGGCCACTTCCTCAATGGCGAGGAAGCCAAGCAGGCCGAGGTCGAGGTCCTCCAAGGTCTTGGTCATCTTGTCCTGCCACACCTTCAGCACCCGCGCCGCGTCGTCGATGGGCCAGTTGACCTGGATGGGCCAAACGTCCTTGAGATGCTGGAGACGGTATTTCATGCCGACGACGATGCCGAAGTTGCCGCCGGTGCCACCCCGGTGCGCCCACAGCAGTTCGGGATGGGATTCGGCGTTAGCGGTCACGATCTCGCCGGTAGCCGTGACCATGCGTACCTCGATCAGGCTGTCGCAGGCGATGCCCCAGCGCATGCTGGTGTAGCCGTAGCCGCCGCCCATCGTGTAGCCGGCCATGCCGACCGAATCGCAACTGCCGCCGGGATTGTGCAGGCCGTAGGCATTCAGTTCCTGGTTGTACTCGCCCCAGGTGACCCCGGCGCCCACGGTGGAAGTCATCGTGTCCGGATCGACGAAGATCCCCTTGATGCAGGATACGTCGATCAGCACGCGGCCATCGAGCACCGAGTAGCCGGCCGTACTGTGGCCGCCGGCGCGCATGCAGACCGCTATCTTCTGCTGCCTGCAGAACTTGATGCTGTCGACGACGTCGGCGCTGCCGGTGCAGTAGATGATGAATAGCGGGAATTTGTTGAACGCCAGGTCGCTTTCCATGCGGCCGGTCCCGTATTGCGCATCGAATGGGGTGACGATCTCGCCGGTCAGCTGCTTTTTCAGCGCCTCGAACGCGGCGGGATCGATGCCGTGTTCCTCGAGGTAGGCGGTCAGCGGCGGCGTGGAGCGAATGCCGCCTCTGCGGGGACTGTTGGGGTTGCCGCCGACAGCCAATTTACGCAGCGGGTGATATGCCGTCTTTTTCATGTTTCTGCCTTTATCGATGGAGAGTGATGGAGCGGATGACCGTGGGCTGGCAGCCGGCCGAAACCAGCCGCAGCGCGCCGTGTTGCAACAGGGCAGGGGAGACTATAGATGAAATTATTTTGCAAAAATGCGCGCTTTCTCACATCGCCAGTTGTACCTCGACGATCTCCGGCGGCGGTGATTGCGCTATCTCTCCCGTCCCAAAAGCCGTATTTATGCAGCAACAACTACTGTTGATCACGATTGACGTCCCGTGTGAAAGTGGTCACCATCGGAAATGGTAGCGCTTTCATGGGCCTGCCATGGAGCAACAACAGCCCGACAATCCGATGCAATAAAGAGGTAACACCACTAATACCAAAGGAGATTCTTCATGAATGAATGTTCGTTTTTCAAAAAATACTGTTTCGCACTTGCCGCAGCACTGTCCTTGAGTTTTCCTGGCACCCAGGCGTCCGCGCAGGCTGTCAGCATCAATCCGAACACCTCCTACCAGACCATCCGCGGTTTTGGCGGCCACAACGGCGCTGGATGGATTGCCGACCTCACCGCCGCCCAGGTCGATAGCGCGTTCGGCACCGGTGCGGGCCAGATCGGCCTGTCCATCATGCGCATGCGGATCGACCCGTCCAGCAGCAACTGGCCAACGCAGGTGCCGGCGGCACAATTGGCAAAGGCAAAGGGCGTCACCCTGTTCGCCACGCCCTGGTCGCCGCCTGCCTACATGAAGACGAACAACAACACGATCTCCGGCAGGCTCTCGCCCACCTATTATTCCGACTACGCCACCCACCTGCTCAACTTTGCCGCGCACATGCAATCCAGTGGCGCGGCCTTGTACGCCATTTCCGTTCAAAATGAACCGGATTGGGACCCCGATTACGAAGGGTGCCAATGGAATTCCACGGAGTTCATCAACTTTTTGAAATCGCAAGGTTCGCGCTTCGGCACGCTCAAGGTGATGGCGCCCGAGTCCTTAAACTTCAGCAAGACGCTGGCCGACCCGATTCTCAATGACGCTAACGCCGCCCCGCAATTCGACATCGTCGCGGGCCACCTGTATGGCGTGAGCCCCAGCGACTATCCACTGGCCCGCAGCAAAGGCAAGGAGTTGTGGATGACCGAACACTTCACCGACAATTCCGACGCGAACGACTGGGCCAAGGCGATGCCGGCCGCGCTGGAACTCCATAACAGCATGGTTTCCAACTACAGCGCCTACGTGTGGTGGTATATCCGGCGTTCCTACGGCCTGCTCACAGAGGACGGCAAGGTGAGCAAGCGCGGCTACATCATGTCCCAATACGCCAAATATATCCGTCCGGGTTACACGCGCATTGCAGCGACGGAAAAGCCCTATGCCGATGTGTTCGTCACAGCGTACAAAAACAGCAGTGGAAAGATGGTCGTGGTAGCGATCAATAACGGCACGTCGCAACGGCAAGTCCAGCTGCAACTGGCCGCGGGCAGCGCCAGCGCGTTCGTGAAATACCGGACCTCGGCCACCATCAACAACGAATATGCGGGCCAATACACGGTGTCCAATGGCTCGGCCACCGCCTACATCGATCCCGGCAGCGTGAACACCTTCGTCAGCCAGTAGGTCTGTCGCACTGCGCGGCCCGGCTCCGGCACGGAGCGCGGGCCGGTTTCTTCGCATCTATCCCTACCCATCTTGCCGCTATTGCCGATAAGATCGCCATCGTTATCACTTTCCCATCCCTAAACTCTTTTGTGAAAGCGCTTCGATCCAACCCCTGGCCATCCTGTATCCCGTGTTCGCCCTGGCGCTCCTGACCTTCCTGGTATTGAACCTGATCCCGATCACACGCTTTCGGGCCGCTGCAAAGAGCGAGGTAACGATCGACGACTTCTGCTACGGCGAATCGCCCGGCGTGCCGCCCGCCGTGTGCCTGCCCAACCGCAATTACATGAATCTGCTGGAACAGCCGGCGCTGTTCTACGTCGTATGCGTGCTGATCTACGCCACCCATATCGCCACACCAGCCATGCTGACCCTGGCCTGGGCCTATGTCGGCCTGCGCTGCGTGCACACGCTGATCCACCCGGCTTACAACAACGTCATGCACCGCCTGGTCGCGTTCGGCATCAGCCATCTCGTGCTGCTGGTGTTGTGGATCGACACCTTCATCAGCCTGCCAGGCAGCTGAAACTTCGCCAGCCACTCATCGGCCATGGCGCCCGCTCGCCCCACCTGAATCGCTGCCGTTTCCTCGGGCTCAACATCGTTGATGGTGCCGCCCTCCCGTGCCTTGGATCGCGCCACATCGCCCATCTCAAGCCAGCGTCCGCCGCTGAATGTTCGAAACTGCGCGGCAGGGCGCAACGCCCTGCCGCGCTTGGCGGCACTCGGCGTGAATACTCCCGCAGAAGGTTTCAAGGCCCGCAGGTCTCCCTCTCCCTGTCCGACGGCATCGCCGATAGCGCCGGTTTTTCCGACACGTTTTGAACTGTCAGCATAAAGACATTTTGCCGGATTGAGG
>CAMLIL010000090.1 GCA_946480015.1 uncultured Oxalobacteraceae bacterium
GTCGGCCAGGTCGAACGCGGCCGGGTGGCCCATCTGGAAGGTGGGCGCGAAATCGAGCTGGCCGACCATCTCGCGCACGGCGGCGACGATCTTCGGCTGGGCATGCCCGCAGGGCACGCACCACAGGCCGGCGGTGCCGTCCAGGATCTGGTTGCCGTCCACATCCTTGTAATACATGCCCTCGGCCGAGACCAGCAGCCGGGGGTTGCGCTTGAAATCGCGGTTGTTCGTAAATGGCATCCAGAAGGACGACATGGTTGCAGGCTTGGACTCGTTCATACGGTCTCCAGATTTTTTTACAACAAAAAAAATTATTTACCAGTTGGCAAAATCATGTTGCAATAATAGACAGCGGTACAACTATGGCACATATACACGAACCGCAGAACACACCAACCGTACAGGTGGCGAAAACAATACAGTTTTACGGCGCTCGATAAAGGGAGCTCGTGCATGGAAGAATCTGAGGTCGGCGACGGCTGGCCGGCGCTGGAAATCGATCGCAAACGCGGCAGCCTGGTCGATCAAATCGTCGCAGCGATCACCCAATTGGTCAATGCGCGCACGCTTCGCGTCGGCACCAAAATGCCGTCCGTTCGACGCTTCGCAAAAGCCAACGGCGTGAGCACGTTCACGGTGGTCGAGTCGTACGACCGCCTGCTCGAACTGGGCCTGCTGTCGTCGCGCCGCGGCGCCGGCTTTTTCGTCGCGCGCAGCGACGTTCCGGCGCTGCCGGTGGCGCAGGTGCAGCCTACCGCCGGCGCCATCGATGCCCTCACGCCGGACCTGTATTCGGGCGTGTCGGACGCGTTGCCGGCCGGCGCCGGCTGGCTGCCACCGGAGTGGTATGGCGAGGCCACCATCCTCGATGCGGTGCGCCACGCGATGAAAATTCCCGCCAACCGCCTGCGCGGCTACGGCCATCCGCTCGGCTTTCCGGCCCTGCGCCAGCACTTGGCGGCGAGCCTGTCGGAAGACCTGGTGTCGGTCTCGCCGGAACAGATCTTGCTGACCAACGGTGCCACCCATGCGTTCGACCTGATCCTGCGCACGCTGACGCGGCCGGGCGACACCGTGCTGGTGGAAGATCCGGGCTACAGCAACCTGATCTCGCTGATCCGCCATCACGGCTGCAACGCCGTCGGCATCGCGCGCGGCGAGACCGGACTCGATCTGGACGGCCTGGAACGCATCGCGCGCGAGAGCCATCCCAAGCTCATGTTCGTCAACACCGTGCTGCACAACCCGCTCGGCACCTCGCTGTCGCAGGCGCAGGCGCACCGCCTGCTCGCGCTGGCCGAGCAGTTCGACTTCTGGCTGGTGGAAGACGATATCTACCGCGAACTGGCGCAGCGCGGCGAAGCCTCGCTGGCGGCCATGGACGGCCTGCGCCGCGTGATCCGGGTCGGCAGCTTTTCCAAGACGCTGTCGCCGGTGCTGCGCGCCGGCTCCATCTGCGCGTCCAATTCGCTGGTGCCCGAACTGCTGCGCGTGAAGATGCTGACCGGGCTGACCACGTCGGAGATCAACGAGCGCGCGGTCTATCACGCGATCTCGGCGCGGCCCTACCGGCGCATGGTGGACAAGCTGCTGGCGCAACTGGCGGTCAGCCGCGAGCGCACCATCGAGCAACTGCTTGACGCCGGCATCACGCCGCTGGCCAGGCCGAAAGGCGGCATGTTCGTCAGCGCCGGCTGGCAGGAGGCGCCCAGCGCGCAGTTCAACGGCAAGGCGATCGCCGAACGCGCGCTCAGGAGCGGCATCCTGCTCTCGCCACACGAGTTCTTCATGCTGCGCCCCGCCGAATCGGTGTGGTTCCGCTTTAACGTCGCCTACAGCGCCGACGCGCCGCAGCTGACCGCCTTCCTGCAATCGGTACGATAAGGACGCGAATGGACATCGTCAAACCCAGGCGGCGCATCGTCGACCGCGAAAAGCTCGAAGCCGACATCGTCGCCGAAGCGGTGCGCGTGTTCGCCGAATGCGGCTACCAGGGCACCTCGGTGGCCACTGTGGCGGAGAATGCCGGCCTGTCGAAGCAGAACCTGCTGTATTACTTCCCCACCAAGCAGGCGCTGTACGAACGTGTGCTCGACGGCGTGCTGGATGAATGGCTGGCGCGCATGGAATCGCTGGCCGCGCCCGGCCAGGAACCGGCCGACATGCTGCGCGCCTACGTCAAGGCCAAGCTGCGCTTTTCGCGCGAACAGCCGTATGCTTCGCGGGTGTATGCGCTGGAAGTGATCGGCGGCGCCAAACTGTACGGCGCGCAGATCCAGAGCCGCGTGGTGCCGCTGCTGCGCAAGGACATCGAGGCCTTCGAGGGCTGGATGGCGGAAGGAAAGATCGGCGCGGTGAATGCGACGCACCTGCTGTTTGCGATCTGGGCGATGACGCAGTCGTACGCCGATTTCTCGGCTCAGATGGCGCTGGTTCTCAATCGCAGGCAGCTGACCAGGAAGGATTTCGACGAGGCCGAGGAGACCATCGTCGACATGGTGCTCGCGGCTGTGCGCGTGCAGGGCTAGGCGCGCTTGCGCCGCACGATACAGGCCATGCCGAGGGCGGCCAGCAGCAGGGCCGCACTGGCCGGTTCCGGCACATCGGCGCCTGCGGGGGTGGTGGGGACGCCAGGCACATCGAAGCCGACCACGTCGACCGGTTTGAAGTAGTGATTGGAATTGACCTGCACCGACGAATTCCAGGTGTCGACCACCACGTTGCCGTTGATGACCCCGTAGTTCGGGCCGACCGTGGCCTTGGTCGCGAGCACGCTGCCGATCACGCCGCGCACATCCACGCTGGTGGCTTCGTAAAAATTGAACAGCACGTTATAGCCGCTCAGTGGATTGAAACTGACGCCGCCATTGTTGAAGGTGCCGTTGGCGCCGCTGACATTGAAGATCAGGGTTTGGCCGGCCGTCAGGCCGGCCAGCTCCCAGCTGCTCGAACTGGCAAACAGGCTGCTGGCGACGTTGAATACGTCCACCTTGCCGTTGCCGTTACCGCTCACCAGCACGCCGCTGTACCTGGTGCTGACGGTGCCGGTGGCGGCGACCTTGGTCAGATTCAGCGCCAGCGCGTTGTAATAGTCGGCCAGCTGGTCGAAATTGACGGGACTGGTGCTGGAAGTCGGCGGCGTGCTTGCGCCGGAAAGCGACATCGTGCCACCCACATGGGCCGTGCCGTTTTCGATCGAGCCATTGGAGAAGTTGAGGTTATCGCGCGCCACCACCGCATAGCCGCCGAAAGCATCGACATTGTTGTGGTTGATCGCGTAACTGGACGCGGTAACACTGCCGCCGGACACAATCGCGCCTTCCACATCGCTGTTGGAAGCATTGAAGTCATGCACCGTGTAGATGTTGGCATTGCCCATTTGCGTGGCAAGGTCGACCACGCCAGCCTGGGCGACACCCACGGAAAACATTGAAAACAACAAAGTGATAAGAGGATTGCGGTGCATTTAGATGCTCGATTACAAATGTTTAGTTCCACATAGTATCATTCTATTTGACATTAATCATTTCAATTTAAACAACAACCACACCTAAATTTGTCAGATCGGCTTGCGCCCGGGTATATTGCAATTTATGCAAACCACCGTTCCTACCGTATTAGTCACCGAACGCCTCGTGCTGCGCGGGCTCAGGCCAGACGACGCGCCTGCACTGTTTGCCATCTTTTCCGACCTGCTCGTCGTGCGCTTCTGGAGCGGCTCGCCCTGGACCGAACTGGCCCAGGCCAGTGCGGAAATCGGCCAGGCGATCGCTAACTTTCAAAACGGCACCGCCATTACTTTCGGCATCACCCTGCGCGACAGCGACGAACTGGTCGGCCAGATCCGGCTGCACCAGTTCTTCGCGCAAAACCGCCGCTGCGAAATCGGTTACGCACTTGCCGCCGATCACTGGGGCATGGGTTACGGCAGCGAGGCTCTCCACGCTGTGCTCGGCCACGCCTTTCACGTCCTGAACCTGAACCGGATCGAGGCCGACATCGACCCGCGCAATATCGCGTCCGCCAAAGTGCTGGCCCGCATGGGCTTCGTCGAGGAAGGGTATTTACGCGAACGCTGGCTGGTCAACGGCGAGGCCGCCGACTCGGTGATCTACGGCCTGCTGCGCAAGGACTGGGTGCATGCAGCCGGTCGGCCGGCACAGCCGGTCATGCCCTGAAATACGCCGTTGGTCGGAGCGGTGTGGAGCCGCTTATGCGCTATTGGTAGAGTGCATCCATCGATCAACCGATTGGAGATATCAGATGGACAACCCTACCCTCAACCGCTTTTTTGCCCTGCTGGAAGAAATCGGGCATTCGATCCTCAGGGCCGCGCGGTACGCCGGCGAATCGATTGCGGCCATGTCGTGGCCGGCCCTGGCCGTCACCTGCGTGATGCTGGCCCTGGCCCTGACCCTGGTGCCGCTGGCCCTGACCTTGTTTGTGATCTTCATGGCCGTTAAGCTGGTGGTTGGCGCTCTCATTCTGGAGAAGCGCCGCGGCAAGGCCACGCCATACAAGCCGGTGGACGGTCAGGGAGAATAAGTCGTGAAGGCAAGCCAGTTCAACAAGGGAATGGATGCGTTGCGCGAAGCGGCCGCCGAAGCGGTCGTTTTGTGGTGGCGCTTCTTCGACTGGCTCGCGGTGGTCGAATGGCGCCAGCTGGTAATCATCTACGTGCTGGCGGTCATGGTGACCGGAATCGTCTTCAATTCAGCCGAAACCGGCATGGCCTTCGTGCTGATTTCGTTCGCGGTCAAGGTGCTTGCCGGCGGCAAACGCAGGGCCGAACTGATGGCCAAGGAAGCCACCGCGCAGGCCGATGTCGCCACGCTCGAGCGCCGGCTGGTGGAAGCCCAGATGGCCACCTTGCAGGCGCAGGTCGAACCGCACTTCCTGTTCAATACCCTGGCGCTGATCGGCCAGCTGATCGAAACCGACCCGCCGCAGGCCGCCAAGGTGCACATGCACCTGATCGACTATCTGCGCGCCACTCTACCGCAGATGCGGTCGAGCGGCGGCGGCACCCTGGGCCGCCAGGTCGAGCTGTCGCGCGCCTACCTGTCGATCATGCAGGCACGCATGAAGGAAAGGCTGGCCGTCAGCTTCGACGTGCCCGACTACCTCGAGCAGGCGCCGTTCCCGCCCATGATGCTGCCGACCCTGATCGAAAACGCCATCAAGCACGGGCTCGAACCGAAGATCGAAGGCGGCCGCATCGACGTGCGCGCTTTCCTCATCGACGGCAATCTGCAAGTGGACGTGCGCGACGACGGCGTCGGGTTTAACATGCATGCCGGCGACGGCGTCGGCCTGGCCAACATCCGCGAACGCCTGCATCTGCTGTACGGCAGCCGCGCCGAACTGGTGATCGAAGCCCCGGCCGAAGGCGGCGCGCTGGCATCGATCCGGGTCCCCTACACCACGCTGGAGAAGCACTGATGAGCACCAAGCCTGTCACCGCGCTGATTGTCGACGATGAGCAGCCCATGCGCGACCAGCTGCGCATGCGCCTGCACGAAGTGTGGCCGGAACTGTCGATTGTGGGCGAAGCGTCCAACGGCGTGGATGCCGTGACGATGGCCGCGCAGACCAAGCCCGACATCGTCTTCCTCGACATCCGCATGCCCGGCCAGAGCGGCATCGAAGCGGCGCGCCACATGTACGAGAGCTGCCACATCGTGTTCGTGACCGCCTACGACCAGTACGCGCTCGACGCATTCGAGCATGGCGCCATGGATTACCTGCTCAAACCGGTCGCCGCCGACCGCCTGCGCCGCACCTGCGACCGTCTGCGCACGCGCCTGACGCGCGCGCCGCAGGACATCGGTGCCCAGCTCGAACAGCTGACCCGCGTGCTGCAGCAGGGCGGCGCCAAGCCGCAGGAATACCTGCGCTGGATTCAGGCACAGGTCGGCAGCAGCCTGCGCATGATCAGTACCAAGGAAGTGCTGTTCTTCCGCTCGGATGAAAAATACACGGTGGTGCAGACTGCGCAGGCCGAAATGCTGATCCGGAAAACCCTCAAGGAGCTTGAAGCGGAGCTCGATCCCAAGGAGTTTTGGCGCATTCACCGGTCTACCCTGGTGCGGGTCGACGCCATTGCCGAAGTATCGCGCGACGACCGCGGCCGGCAGATGCTCAAGGTACGCAACTTCCCCGGTGCGCTTGAAGTCAGCCGCAATCACTCGCACCTTTTCCAGCAAATGTGATTCAGGGAGTTCGACATGGACGACGATGTACAGGCAATTCGCACACTGATCGAGACCTGGCTGCGCGCCACGCGGGAGGCCGATGTCGAGGCGGTGCTGGCACTGATGGCGCCCGATGTCGTGTTTCTCGCCGCCGGCCAGCCGCCCATGGTCGGGCGCGAGGCGTTCGAGCGCGGCATGCGTCAGTGGATGGCCGACCACGTGGTCGAATCGCGCAGCCAGATCGAGGAAATCGAGGTCGCCGGCGACATGGCTTACTGCCGCACGCAGCTGAAGATCACGCTGATCTCCAAGCATGGAAACACGCCGATCGAACGCAGCGGCCATACCCTGTCGATCCTGCGCAAGGGCGCCGACGGCAAGTGGCTGCTGGCGCGCGACGCCAATATGCTCGGTACGCCGGTTTAGGTCTTCTTCAGCATCCATATTACCCAAAGCCCCCCCCAAATGGCTGGAACCAAGGCCAACGTGACGCGTATATTCAGATTGCCGGGAACGATAACAAGCTGGTGACACTCGAACCGAAAGACTGTGACTGCGATAGAGGCGAGCCGCAGTCTCCCCGGGTCCCGGTAGAGGAGCTGGGAAAAGCAGCTGCAGCCGCCGGCCTACTGTATATGCTGCTCACCAAGCGCCCGCCACCTGCGCCCGTACCCACATATTGAGGATCTCATGACTACCCTTCCGTTCGATCCGCTGCAGCTACTGCGCGAACACAACGAAGACATGCGCATACCGGGGGGTTTGCTCACCAAGGAAGGAGCTGACGATTACGTTGGCTGCATCCCCGCCATCACCGGCACGCTGTTCTTCACTGGCGCACATTCGCCCGACGTGCGCGCGGCAGTCTGTGCCTGTTTCGACGAGTACGAAGCCATCGCGAAGGACCACTTGACTTGGCTGTGGCGTGAGGAACCACCGGATGGGCCAAACAAAATGGTCTATGCGAAGGCTAAGTCCATGCGCAGCATGGTCGCACGCATGCGGGAAAATGACCTTCTTAGTTTTGCCTACACTAGCGGCGAAAAGGAGTACGACGCCGGCGACTGGGAATTCCAGGTCTTCGGTCGACGTGGCTGGGAGGGAAAGATGCTGGCGCGCGGTACGTCTGGTCTGCGGTTTAGTGTGCCACTGCTGTATGTAGAGGAAAACCCCGGGTCCTTTCAAGCGATGTTCGTCAATTTCGCAAGGCGCTTGAAGGCGATCCATGGCTACGGCGGATACGGACTGGTGTTGTCGCTCGTGCGCAGCGACGACAACGAACCTTTCGAAGCCTATCTGGCCGATAGACTCAACGGTCTCGACGTTGGCAACCTGGTCGGCGGAACACGCAATGCGCCGAAAGGCATCAAGACGGTATCGTGGCTCACGGCCGTGAACCATCAGATGATCGAGCAAATCGGCGGATTGTTCACCATCCGATCGGAGTTGCCGAGGGACTGGTTTGCGCTTTATGACTACGAGGCCGGGCTAGTGATCCAAGCCGGACCGAAACCTGAAGCGGCGCCGGCGGATGCTGATCCGAAGCCTGCACGTCTGGTGCTGCCCAACATGTTGTTCAGGCAAGTGCGGGCACCATCACTGAGCGCGCACATCGCTTCGAAGCAGGGCGAGCCTCGACTGGTCGGGTGGGGCGCAGAACAATGGCTGAAACGCTTTGACGTATCCGACGACGAACTTATGGCTTACAAGGCCAAGCTACTAGGCGAGCCAAAGCTTACAGCAGCCACGACCTTGCCCAGCCGCATCTGAATCCCATGCTTGCGCCGACGGCAAGTGGCTGCTGGCGCGCGACGCCAATATGCTCGGTACGCCGGTTTAGGTCTTCTTCAGCATCACCACGTAGCCGCCGACCTCTTCGTCGCGCTCTGTGCGCAGCGTATGCTGTCCGGCTTCGACGATATCGAAGCCGCCAGCCAGCCTGCGGATGTAGTCGAGCGAGTGTGTGTAGCGGTTGGCACTGGTCAGGGCGAAATCCCGTTCGCCCTGCTCCACCGAGAAGCAAAAGCAGCCTTGCGGACGCAGCGCCTTGTGCGCGCTGGTGAAGATGGCGCTCAGGTCGCCGACATACACGAAGACATCGGCGGCGACGATCAGGTCGTACTGGCCAGCTTTGTCATTGAGATAGTCGGCGATGTCCGCCACTGCCAGCGCATCGTACAGCGCACGCGCGCGCGCCTTCTCCAGCATTTTCTCCGACAGGTCCACGCCTGTCAGGCGGTGCGATACCGCGCGCAGGAAAGGCCCGCACAGACCGGTGCCGCAGCCCAGGTCGAGCGTATCGGCGTTCGCCACGTGCTGCCGTGCGATCGCCGCATGGATGATTGCCGGTGTCCGATAGCCAAGCAGGTCCACCAGATGCTGGTCGAAATGGCCGGCGTACTGGTCGAACAAGGCCTTTACATAGCTGGACGGTGAGGCTGCGGGAGTACTGCCCTCGCCCAGCGCGGCGAGCGCGAACTCGATCTGGGGTTTGTCGCCGCCCAGCGCGAGCGCCTTGCGGTATGCGTCGATGGCCTCATCGTTGCGGCCCAGCGCGCGCAGCGTGTTGCCGCGGTATTGGTACGCGAGCGGATGGTCCGGCCGCAGCTCCATCGCGCTTGCGTAGCTGTCAAGGGCCGCGTCGTACTGCTTGAGCCGGTGTAGCGCGGTGCCGCGCGAGCAGTGCAGCTCGCCGCTGTCGGCGTTGATGGCGATGGCGCGGTTGAAGCTGTTGAGCGCCTCGACGATCCGGCCGAGCGAATGCAGCGCGTTGGCGTGCGCCTGCCACGCGTCGGCGTAGTTCGGGCGGGCGTTGATGGCCTGTTCGGCGCTGCCACGGGCTTCCTCCGACCGTCCCGCGTCGTTCAGCGCAATCGCGCGGTTGCACAGCGCTTCGGGATAGTTTGGTTTGAGGCTGAGTGCGTGCTGGTAGCTTTGCAGGGCCTCGTCCAGCCTGCCGAGGTGGCGCAAGGCGTTGCCGCGATTGCTGAAGGCCAAAGCGTATCGCGGATCGAGCTGCACGGCGCGCTCGTAGCTTTGCAATGCTTTCTCCGGCTGACCAAGATCCTGCAGGGCCGCGCCCAGATTGCAGTGTGCATTCGCCTGATCCGGATTGACGACGATTGCTTGCGTGATCAGATCGACCGCGCGCGCCGGATTGCCGAGCTGGCGTTCAATGACGCCGAGCAGATGCAGCGCGTCGAACTGGCGCGGGTCGAGGCCCAGCACGCGCCGGTACAGGGATTGCGCGGCGGCAAACTGGCTCTTCTGGTGCAGTCCGACCGCTTCGGCAAGCATCGATGGGAGTTTCGAGAGCGTCATGGGACTACATTCTACTGCTCAAATCGGAACAGACGCGTTGACCTGAACGCCGTCGCCCTCGCGCATGCGGGGGCCTATGCACGGCGTACTCAGTATGGGTCGCCGCGTTCGCGAGGACGACCTGCAAGCGCCGCAATCAGTTCGCTGTCCCCGACCTGCACCGGCCGCACGCCTATCGTCTCGCGGTACATCGGCGGCAAGCGGTCGCAGATCGCATCCAGCGTCGCCTGCTCCACCGAGGGCAGCACGTACTGGAACTGCTTCGGATTATCCGCCGGCAGCGGGCCTTCGATGGTCGAACCGTACGCGCCCAGATTCATGAAGCTGAGCGCGCTCTCATCCGGCCCGCGTGCGAACACGAATGTGCCCTGCTTCGGATGCGGCAGATAGCGCCGCACATCGGCATCGCCTTCCCGCATCAGTGAATGACGCAGCTGCGCATATTTCCGCGTGCATTCCATGAATGCCGTGCCGATCGCCGACCGGTCGCGCCGGCCCGGCACGCACAGCAGCAGATTGCCGAACGCATCGAGCAAGGCCACTGCGTCCCCCTCCCCGCCCTGCCGCTCATCCTGTTCCATCGCCGCGCGCAGGTACGGCGCCAGCCCGGGATCGGGAGTGCCCCGCCATTTCAGCGCGTCGGGATACAGCGCTTTCAGATGCCGCACGATCGAATGTTCCGTCGCCAGCGTGGCGGGATCGCATAACTGCTCGCGTGGCAGGTCGTTATTGAGCAGCGCCTGCACCTTGTCGCAATTGGATTCGAACACCAGCGAACACAGGGCCAGGGTCGGCTCGGCGATGGTCTTGCCGATGAAAAAGGGCTTGGGTGCTCCGCCGGCTGCGGGGCGCGCGAAACTCGATGCGCCCAGCACCGCCGGATAATAAAAGTGCGCTTCGGCCTGCCCACGCAGCGGTTCCGGCAGCGGAGCGAAGTTCACCGCCGCGTCATGGTTGGTGCCTGCCTTCGGATCGCGCGCGGCCACCACCACATGAAAGCCCGCGGCCAGGATGGCGCCCGCGCACATGGCGCAGGGGTCGAGCGAGGTGACGATGGTGATCTCGTGCGGCTCGGGCAGCGCGCGGCCCTTGGCCCGTTCGGCAAAGTACCAGTCGACCAGCCGGCGTTCGCTGTGCGCGGTCGGATCGTGAATCAGCCCGTCGCGCACGACGTCGTTGGAGAGCGATTTCAGCAGGCCGCCGTGCTGGTCGAGCATCACCCCGCCCACGCCGAAGGTACCGCGCTCCTTGGCGGCGATGGCCTCGCCGGCCGCCAGCGCGACCGCAGCCTGAATGTCGACGAGTTTGCGCAGCACTTACTTCTTCAAATCCCAGCCGCCGAATGCATTCGGCAGCTGTGCGGCGGCGGTGGTTTCCAGTATGTCGCCGTTCAGATTGGTCAGCACGACAGGCAGCTCGTTGCCGCCCAGTTCGAGGATCACCTGGCGGCAGGCGCCGCAGGGCGCGATCGGACCATCGGTGGCGCCGATCACGGCCAGCGCGGCAAAATCGCCCGGCTTGTAGCCGTGCGCGATGGCGCTGAAGAAGGCGGTGCGCTCGGCGCAGTTGCACAGGCCGTAGGAGGCGTTTTCGACGTTGCAGCCGCGGAAAATGCGCCCATCCTTGCACTCCAGCGCGGCGCCAACCTGAAAGTTCGAGTACGGCGTGTAGGCAAGCGCGCGTGCGGCGGCGGCTTCGGCGATCAGTTTTTGGTATCTCATGGGTCCCTTAGCGGATCGTGCGATAGATGATGGGATTGGGCGCGCTGCGTGCGCCGCCGATGCGGTAAGCGGCTTGCACTTCGCGTACCGCCTGCCCGGCGCCGGCCTCGGTGCGCGCGTGGACCATCGCCAGCGGCTGGCCCAGCGCCACTTCATCGCCCAGTTCGGCCAGCCCGGTCAGGCCGACCGCGAAGTCGATCGGGTCTTGCGGGCGCCGGCGTCCACCGCCGAGGCTGACCACCGCCAGCCCAAGGCCGCGGCAGTCGACCGAGCTGACGTAGCCCGCGCCCAGCGCCGGCACCGGCACCATGACCGGCGCCTTTTTCAGGTAGGCGTCGGGCCGTTCGATCAGGTCTTCCGGTCCACCCAGCGCAGAAACCATGCGTGCGAAGCGTTCGGCGGCTTCGCCCGAGTCCAGCGCGGCCTGCAGCCTGGCGCGCGCGCTGATCTCATCAGGCGCAACGCCGCCCAGCACCAGCATTTCGGCGCACAGCGCCATCGTCACTTCATGCAGGCGCGCGGGGCGCGAGCGGCCGGTCAGATAGTCCATCGCCAGCCGTACTTCCAGCGCATTGCCGGCCACGGGGCCGAGCGATTCGTTCATCTCCGTCAGCAGCGCGGAGGTGCGGGTGCCGGCGCCGTTACCGACGGTGACGATGCTTTCGGCCAGTTCGACCGATTTTTCATACGTCGGCATGAAAGCGCCCGAGCCCACCTTGACGTCCATGACCAGCGCGTCCAGCCCGGCCGACAGCTTCTTGGACAGGATCGAGCCGGTGATCATGGCCACCGATTCGACCGTGGCCGTGGTGTCGCGGATGCCGTAGAAGCGCTTGTCGGATGGCGCCAGCTGCGCGGTCTGGCCGATGATGGCCACGCCGATATCCTTGACCACGGCGCGGAACAGCTCAGGATCGGGCACCGTGCAATAGCCGGGGATCGAATCGAATTTGTCGAGCGTGCCGCCGGTGTGGCCCAGGCCGCGGCCCGAGATCATCGGCACGTAGCCACCGCATGCCGCAATCATCGGCCCGAGCATGAGCGACACCACGTCGCCCACGCCGCCGGTGGAGTGCTTGTCCAGCACCGGTCCGGGCAGGTCGAGCGAACGCCATTCCAGCACCTGGCCGGAATCGCGCATGGCCAGCGTGAAGGCGACGCGCTCGTCCATGTTCATGTCGTTGAAATACACCGCCATCGCCAGCGCCGCGATCTGACCTTCGGTGACGCTGCCATCGGTAATGCCGCGCACGAAAAACTGAATCTCTTCGGCGCTCAGGGCGCCGCCATCGCGCTTCTTGCGGATGATTTCCTGGTTCAAAAACATGGGTTTCTCAGTTCCTTGGTTTTTCAGACGCCGTATGGAATCCAGACATTCTTCACCTGGCTGGCATGCGCCAGCACGGTGCGGCCGGCGGCCTGCCTGACGTCGTACCAGTCACGCCCTTTGGCGCCGCCGACCCAGGTGCGCTTGAGCGATGCGGCCGACAGGCGTTCGACTTCGGCGCAGCCAGCGGCCGACCCATCGTGGCGCCATACGGCGTCCACGTCGGCATGCGAGGCCAGCGTGCGCGCCAGCTCGTCGGCACTGCCGGTGACGATGTTAAGCGCGCCGTCCGGCAGATCGGACGTATCGAGCACCTGGTACAGGTCGGTGGCCGCCAGCGGATACGCTTCGGACGGCACCGCGACGACGCGGTTCCCCAGCGCCAGCGCCGGCGCCACCAGCGAAATAAAGCCCAGCAGCGGCGCTTCGTTCGGGCAGACGATGCCGATCACGCCGACCGGTTCGTTCAGCGCCACGGTAATGCCGTGCATCGGTGGCTGGTGCGCCAGGCCGTCGTATTTGTCGGCCCAGGCGGCATAGTGGAACAGGCGCTCGATAGAAGCCTGCACTTCCTTGTGCGGGTCCTTGGTGCCGGTCATGGCGGCCAGGCGGGCGGCGAATTCGTCGGCGCGGATGGCCAGGTTTTCAGCGATGTAGTACAGCACCTGCGCGCGGTTGTGCGCCGTCGCCTTGGCCCAGCCGGAAGCCTTGTGCGCCGCTTCCACGGCGTTGCGGATGTCCTTGCGGTTGCCTTCGCCGACATCGGCGATGAAGGCGCCAGCGGCGCCGGTAATCGCGCGGCTGTAGGCACCGTCGGGGCGGGCCTGCTTGCCGCCGATGTACAGCTTGACGGTGCGGTCGATGGCGAAAGGGCTGTCGCCCCCGGCCGGCTTGATCTCGCCTTTAACCGGCATTACCGGAGCGGCGGGACGCGCGTCCTCGGCCAGCGGCGTCAGGTATTCGAACATGCCTTCGCGTCCACCTTCGCGGCCAAAGCCCGATTCGCGGTAGCCGCCGAAGCCGCAGGCGGCGTCGAACTGGTTGGCGGTGTTGATCCACACGACACCGGCCTTGATCTGCGGCGCCACGTCCAGCGCGAGGCTGATCGATTCGGACCACACGCAGGCCGCCAGGCCGTACACGGTGTTGTTGGCCAGCTGGACTGCCTCGGCCGGGGTGCGGAAGCTCATTGCCACCAGCACGGGGCCGAACACTTCGGTCTGGGCGATGCCGGCCGAGGTGGACGCGCCGGTGATCAGGGTGGGCGGGAACCACGAGCCGCTGGCCGGCAGTTCGCACGCCGGCTGATAAATTTCGCAGCCTTCGGCGCGCGCCGCTTCGACCAGGCCTTCGATACGCTGGCGCTGGATCGGATCGACCAGTGCGCCGATGTCCATCGATTTGTCGGTCGGGCTGCCCAGGCGCAGGTTGGCCATGCGCGCTTTCAGCTTGGCCAGGAAGCGCTCTTCGATCGATTCCTGCACCAGCAGGCGCGATCCGGCGCAGCAAACCTGGCCCTGGTTGAAGTAAATCGAATCGACGATGCCTTCGATGGCTGCGTCCAGATCGGCGTCGTCGAAGACGATGAACGGCGATTTTCCGCCCAGCTCCAGCGACAGCTTCTTGCCGGTGCCGGCGCTGGCTTTGCGGATGATGCGCCCTACTTCGGTCGAGCCGGTAAAGGCAAGCTTGTCGATGCCCGCGTGGTTGACGATGGCTTCGCCCACGGCGCCGTCGCCGGTGACGATGTTGACCACACCGGCCGGTACGCCGGCCTGCTGGCAGATTTCGGCGAACAGCAGCGCCGACAGCGAGGTGAACTCGGCCGGCTTGAACACGACCGTATTACCGGCCGCCAGCGCGGGCGCGATTTTCCAGGCCAGCATCAGCAAAGGGAAGTTCCACGGCACGATCTGCCCGACCACGCCGACGGCGCGGTAATCGGCGAATTCTTCGGCCTGCAGTTGCGCCCAGCCGGCGTGGTGATAGAAGTGGCGCGCGGCCAGCGGCAGGTCGGCGTCGCGGGTTTCGCGGATGGTCTTGCCATTGTCGAGCGTTTCAATGACGGCGAACAGGCGCGCATGGCGCTGCAACTGGCGCGCCAATGCGTACAGCACGCGCGCACGCCCATGGCCGCCCAGGGCGACCCAGCCCGGCTGCGCGCGGCGCGCAGCCTGCACGGCCCGTTCGACATCTTCGCCGGTCGCCTGCGTGATCCGGGCCAGTTCCGCACCGTCGGCCGGATTGACCGAGGCGAAGGTGGTGCCGGCGGCGCTCCACTGGTTGTCGATGAACAGGCCAAAGCGGCGCTCATGCCGGTCCAGCCACGCTTGCGCTTCTTTGGTGCTTTCGGGTGCGGGGCCGTAGTCCATGGTCTGGAGGATATCTTGAATAGTGGGCATGACGAATCCGTGACGTTTATGGTTGCGCGTGGCGGTGAGCGGCCGAGTAGTTCCCGGTGACGTAGTGCTCCAGCTGCCGCTCGATGTCGGTCAGCAGGCTCGATGCGCCGATGCGGAACAGGTGCGGTTCCAGCCATTCGCGGCCCAGTTCTTCCTTCATCAGGGTCAGGTACTGCAAGGCCGCCTTGGCCGTGGCCACGCCGCCGGCCGGCTTGAAGCCGACCTGGATGCCGGTCTGCTCGTGGTACTCGCGGATCGCGCGCACCATCGTCAGCGCGACCGGAATGGTGGCGTTGACGCCTTCCTTGCCGGTCGAAGTCTTGATGAAATCCGAACCGGCGGCCATGCATACCCACGATGCCTTGGCCACGCTCTCCAGCGTGACCAGGTCGCCGGTGGCGAGAATGGCCTTGACGTGCGCATCGCCGCAAGCGCCACGGTAGGCCGCCATTTCGTCGTACAGCGCCTGCCAGTTACCGGTCAGTACGTGCTGGCGCGTGATGACGATGTCGATCTCGGTGGCGCCGGCGGCGACCGACAGTTCGATCTCGCGCAGCTTGGTTTCCAGGCTGGCCAGGCCAGCCGGGAAAGCGGTCGACACGGCGGCGATCGGCAGGCGGCCGTTCAGTACCTTGGCGGCCGGGGCGATCATCTCGTGGTACACGCAGACTGCGCCGGTCGTCAGGCCAGTGACGCCGAGCGCTTCCATCAGATCGCTGCGCAGCGGACGCATGGCCTTCATGCACAAACGCTCGACCCGGCCCGGCGTGTCGTCGCCGCCCAGCGTGGTCAGGTCGATGCATTGCAGGGCCTTGATCAGCCACGCGGCCTGGTACTCCTTCTTGACGCTGCGACGGTTGCCCAGACTCGCGGCGCGGCGGTCGGTGGCGTTGCGGTTGACCTTGATCTGGTTGACCCAGCCGAGATCGAGGCCCATCGCCTCGTTGCGTTTGTTCATAGCAGACTGGTTCCGTTCGAAAGTGGTGCGACGCCCAGGTGCTTTGCCAAAGTGGCGCCGATATCGGAGAAGGTCTCGGAGACCGGCAGCGCGCGCGGCGCCACGCCGGGACCGAAGAACAGCATCGGAATATGTTCGCGGGTGTGGTCCGATCCGGGCCAGCTCGGGTCGCAGCCATGGTCGGCGGTGATCACCGCCAGGTCGCCCTGCTTCATGCGAGACATGAACTCGGGCAGGCGCGCGTCCAGGTCGTGCAGCGCGCTGGCGTAACCCGCGATGTCGCGGCGGTGCCCGAAGGACTGGTCGAAGTCGACGAAATTAACAAAAGTGAGCGACTTGTCGCCGGCTTCGTCCATCACTTTGACCAAGTGGTCGAACAGGGCCATGTTGTCCGGTCCCTTGACCACGCGCGAAATGCCCTGGGCGGCGAAGATGTCGCTGATCTTGCCCAGGCCGATCACTTCGCCGCCGTCGTTCTTGACGTGGTCGAGCAAGGTCGGCGCTGGCGGCGCGACAGCGTAATCGTGCCGGTTGCCGGTGCGGCGGTAGTTGCCGTTCTCGCCCAGGAAAGGGCGCGCGATCACGCGTCCGATGTTATACGGCTTGACCAGCTCGAAGGCCGCTTCGCACACCTGGTACAGGCGCTCCAGGCCGAAGTGCTGCTCGTGCGCGGCGATCTGCATCACCGAATCGGCTGAGGTATAAATGATGATCTTGCCGCTGGCAACATGCTCGTCGCCGTGCTTGTTGATGATCTCCGTGCCCGACGCATGGCAATTGCCGAGGAAGCCCGCCACGCCGGTGATGCGCTGCAGTTCTTCGGTCAGCTGCGCCGGGAAGGACGGCACGGTGCGCGGGAAATAGCCCCAGTCGAATTCGACCGGCACACCGGCGATTTCCCAGTGTCCGCTCTGGGTGTCCTTGCCGGTCGAGCGCTCGCGGGCCGCGCCGTACGCGCCGGTGAAGCCGTCGCGCTGGACGAAGCCTTCGGCCCATTCGCCGCTGGCGATGTGGGCGGCCGCGCCCAGGCCCAGCTTTTCCAGGTTCGGCAGCGACATCGGCCTGCCTTCGCGCGCCGCCCATGCGGCGATATGCCCAAAGGTGTTGGCGCCGCTGTCGCCGAAGCGCGCGGCGTCGGGCGTGGCGCCCAGGCCGAAGGAGTCGAGCAGAAGGATGAATGCGCGGGACATGGCAGGCTCGCAGTCTAGTGAAAACGCGGATCAGGCGGCGCGCGGAACGCCGGCCAGATTGCCGAGGAAGGCCAGGATCAGGGTAATCAGATCCTTGGCGCCGATGGCCGCGTACTTGAGCGTCTGCTCGTGCGACAGCGGGAACGGCGACATGCCTTCGGCCAGGTTGGTGATGACGGAAACGCAGGCGACCTTCAGGCCGCAGTGACGCGCCGAGACCACTTCGGGCACCACCGACATGCCCACCACGTCGGCGCCCAGGCGCGCCATGGCGCGGATTTCGGCGGCGGTTTCGAAGTTCGGACCCGGATAGGCGATGTAGACGCCCTCGTGCAAGGTGACGTTGCTGGCGGCGGCGCTCTGCAGGATGGTTGCGCGGATATCGCCGTCGTAGGCATTGGCCATGCTGAAGAAGCGCGGGCCGAAACGGTCGTCGTTCGGGCCGATCATCGGCGTGCCGGGCATGAAGTTGATATGGTCGGTCAGCACCACCAGGCTGCCGGCGTCGACCTCGGGGCGCAGCGAGCCGGCCGCGTTGGTCACGAACAGCATCTCGCAGCCGAGCAGTTTGAGGGTGCGCACGGCGCTGGTCATCACGCCCATGCCGTAGCCCTCGTAAAAATGGCCGCGCCCCTTCATGCAGACCACCTGCACGCCGGCCAGGGTACCGAGCACCAGTTCGCCGGCGTGGCCGTGCACGGTGCTGATCGGAAAGCCCGGCAGTTCATCGAAGCCGATCGTTACCGCGTCGGTCATCTGCTCGGCCAGTACACCCAGGCCGGAGCCGAGGATCATTGCCACACGCGGTTCGAAGCCGGGTTTGCGCGATCGGATCAGGTCGGCTGCTTCGAATGGGGTGTTGTTAACCATGCTTTTTTTCCTATCCTGATTCGGGCTTGGGGGGCCCAACAAGCAAGACGACACCTGTTAAGCATTATAACTATGCACGACCGGCGATATGTTCGGCAAATACCGTTTTTCTTCCCCATTTATATGACGACTGAATAAATAGACGGTATCATTCGTTCCACATTCAAGACGGGCCAGGATAATGTAAATTGACAGCAACTGGACATATGTCTAACATCAAGAACACTTGTCCAGAGGGCGTCGACGTGACCGAACTTTCGAAAAAAGAACAGCTCTACGAGCTCATCCGCGCCAATCCATTTATTTCCCAGCAGGATCTGGCAGTGCAGCTCAGGCTGTCGCGTTCGGCGGTGGCCGGCTACATTGCGGGCCTGATCCGCGAACGGCGCCTGCTCGGACGCGCCTACGTGCTGCCCGACACCCGCCCCATCGTCTGCCTGGGCGCGGCCAATCTGGACCGCAAGCTGCGCTCCCTGGCCGCCCTCACGATGGGCACCTCCAATCCTGCGCGCCAGGATGAATCGTTCGGTGGCGTGGCGCGCAATATCGCCGAGAATCTGGCGCGTTTGCTCACGCCCGTGTCGCTGATCACCGCGGTGGGCGACGACAGCGCCGGCCGTTCGCTGATCGCCCACGCCGAAGCGGCCGGCATCGACACGCGCGGCACCCTGCGCCTGGCCGGCATCTGCACCGGCACCTACACCGCAGTGCTGGACGACCACGGCGAAATGCTGGTGGCGCTGGCCGACATGCAGCTGTACGACGCGCTGACGCCGGAATTCATTCACAGCCGCCAGCCGCTGCGCGCGGGCGGCGCGCTCACCGTGGCCGACATGAACCTGCCGCGCGCATCGCTCGAAGTGCTGCTTGCCGACGCCCTGCGCGATGGGGTGCCGCTGGTCATGGTGGCGGTGTCGCAGCCGAAGATGGCCAACCTGCCGCAGAAACTCGACGGCCTGCGCCTGCTGATCCTGAACCAGGGCGAGCTCGAAACCTGCCATGGCGCGCCGTTGAGCAGCGACGAGGACATCACTGTCGCCTGCAACGCGCTGCGCGCGCGCGGCGTGCGCGACGTCATCGTCACGCGCGGCGGCACCGGTGTTGTGTACACCGCCAACGACGGTATCGTGCACATGGACGCCCCCCCTGCCCGCATCGTCGACGTGACCGGCGCCGGCGACGCCTTCGCCGCGGCGGTGGCCTGGTCGCTGTTCCAGGGCAGCGACGACCTCGCGCTGGCGTGCCGGCGCGGCCTGCGCGTATCGGCCATGACGCTCGGCTGCGAAGAAACCGTGTTCCCCGATCTGCATGCCGAACTGCTGTCCGACATTCACGATTTCGACACGATTCCACCCCTGACTTCCACGCTGGACTGACCATGCCTCATCCCCTGCTGTCCTTTTCGCCGGAAGTGCTGGCCGCGCGCGCGGCCGGCACGCCGGTCGTCGCACTCGAATCGACCATCATCTCGCACGGCATGCCTTATCCGCAGAACGTCGAGATGGCGCGCGAAGTCGAGCAGATCATCCGCGACGCCGGCGCCGTGCCGGCCACCATCGCCATCATGG
Source organism: uncultured Oxalobacteraceae bacterium (assembly GCA_946480015.1). The sequence goes on from CAMLIL010000090.1 coordinate 19,552, forward strand.
ACGGCAAGATCTGCGTGGGCCTGGACGGCGCCCGGCTGGAACTGCTGGCCACGGCGAAGGACGCGATGAAAGTGAGCCGGCGCGACATGGCCTTCGTGCTGTCGCAGCGGCGCCTGGGCGCGACGACGGTGGCCGCGACCATGATCTGCGCGCAGCTGGCCGGGATCGAAGTATTCGTCACCGGCGGCATCGGCGGGGTTCACCGCGGCGCCGAGACCAGCTTCGACATATCGGCCGACCTGCAGGAACTGGCCCAGACCGACGTGGCGGTGGTGTGCGCGGGCGTCAAGTCCATCCTCGACATCGGCCTGACGCTCGAATACCTGGAGACCCATGGCGTGCCGGTGGTGAGCATTGGCCAGCCGGGCTTTCCCGCGTTCTTCACGCGCGAAAGCGGCTTTCGCGCCGACTTCCAGCTCGATAGCGCGGCCGAACAGGCAGCCTTCATTCGCACCAAGTGGCGCCTGGGTCTCAAGGGCGGCGTGGTGCTCGGAAATCCGGTGCCCGCGGACGCCGCGATGCCGAAGGACGAAATCGACCGCATCACCGAACAGGCGCTGGCTGACGCCGGCGCGCATGGCGTCAGCGGCAAGGCGATCACGCCGTTTCTGCTGGACCGGATCAAGCAGCTGACCGGCGGCCGTTCGCTGGCGACCAATATCGCGCTGGTCAAGCATAATGCATTGATCGGAGCACAACTGGCAGTCGCACTGGCGGCCCAACAATAAAAGCATGTCCATCGACCTCAAACAACTGAAGTACTTCCTCGCCGTGGCCGAGGAAAAGAGCTTCAGCCGCGCCGCCGAACGTTTGCACATCTCGCAGCCGCCGCTTAGCCAGCAGATCATGAAACTCGAAAGCGAACTGGGGGTGCGCCTGTTCGCGCGCACCACCCGCACCTTCGAGCTGACGGTGGCGGGCAAGGCGTTGATGAGCGAAGCGTCGGACCTGCTGGCCAAGATGCGCATGACGATCGACACCATCCGCCAGATCGACCGCGGCGAAGTCGGGCGGCTGCGCGTCGGTATTGTGGGCTCGGCCATGTGGGGTCCGATTCCGAGCATGCTCGAACAATTCCAGACCAATTTCCCGCGCGTGAGCTGGACCCTGCATGAATTGGGACCCAACGTGCAGTACGAAGCGCTGCGCGCCAAGCAGATCGACGTGGGCTTCTGGCGCGAACCGCGGCTGCCCGAGGATGAACTCAAACACGACAACCTGCGCCAGGATCTGTGCTTCCGCGAGAACGTGTGCGTGGCCGTCAATGAGCAGCATCCGCTGGCCAAGGAGGCGCACATCGAACTGACCGATATCGCCAGCGAACCGATGCTCACGCTGGCGCTCGACAAGTCATCCTTCCCGCGCTACCTGATCCAGTGCTGCGTAGATGCCGGTTTCGAGCCGGTGATCTTCCAGGAAGCGAACGAGCCGCAAACGCTGCTGGCGATGGTTGGCGCCGGTCTGGGCGTGACGCTGGTGCCCGAGACCACCAGCCGGGTCGGCTGGCCGGGCGTGGTGTTCTTGCCGATCAAGACCAACCCGCCATCGGCCAACCTGTACATCACCTACACCACCCAGGATGATGCGCCGGTGGTAAGGGCTTTCCTGAATATCCTCAATCCTCGATAGCAGCATCGGCCTTGCCACATCGATAACGCCGTCGGCTTGCCGATTACGTGCGCATGCATATCCTGCAATTTCGCGACATTTGCCGACCGTGATCGGTGCGACCTTGTCAATCGACTTGTTCAAGCCAAAGCCCAGCCTTGCGAAATTAAAGGTCGGGAAATTCATATTTTCATGTAAGGAAACAACACAACGTCGACCATATAGGCAAAGGGCAGACGTACCGAGGAGCAAGCTCAAGCGCTTATCTACTCGCCATTTCACGTTCCAAAACTGGCGTAAAATTCTCATTGTTTTTTGGAAAGCAAGGAATATGGAAAAGAGACCGATACCGGCTTCTGCGATCGAACTCAAGGATTTGGCGGTCAAGCGCGTGACGGACGCGCAATCGATCTCAGCAACAGCCAGGGAGTTGGGGCCGTTCGCGATGGCGCTGTTGTGAAAATCGTGCAACGCTTGCCACTGTTGTGGAAAATGCTGTTCCCGCTTGCAATCGCTGCGATTTGCTCGCTGGTCTACCTGGGCTCGTCCACCCTCGTTCTCAAGCATAACAACAGCCGGCTTGCCAACGTGCGCGACGTGCTGTTCCCCGTGCTGGAAATCACCACCGACAACGTCGGCGCCCTAGACAAGCTCATCGAGCAATTCAACGACGCCGCCAGCTCCGGCGAAAAAGACCCGTTAGATGCGGCCGCGGCGATCGCCGTCAAGGTGCGCACCAACTATGCCAAGCTGCGCGGCATCGATACCGACAAGGCCGAAGAATTTCAGCGACTGGCCGCCGAATTTGACACTTACTACGATGCTGCCCGCACAGTGGCGAAAGAAATGATGGACAAGCGCGGCGCGCCCGATCCGCAGTCGCTGCAAGCGATGTCGGCCAGGCTCGACACCTATCGCAAGGATCTGCTCTCGTTCCGGGATAACGCCAACAGGCGCTTCACCGGCACGATCGGCGACGCCACCAGCGATGCCGATGGGGCCGTGAGCACCGGGATCGTCATCGGCCTGCTCAGCCTCTGCCTGACGCTGGGCTTCGGGATCGTCATTGCGCGCGCCCTGTTGCGGCAACTGCGGCAGGCGCTCAAGGTCGCCCAAACCGTCGCCGCCGGCGACCTGACCAGCCGCATCGAGGTCACTTCCCACGATGAAACGGGCCAGCTGCTCCAAGCGCTGAAAGACATGAACGACAGCCTGGTGCGCTCCGTCGACGAGCATAAACGGCTCGAAGCGTTGCTACAGCATCAGGCCAGCCATGACAGGCTAACCGGATTGCCCAATCGCGCCCTGCTGCAGGATCGTCTGAAACAGGCCATCGCGACAGCCGTGCGGTCCCCCTCGCCGATCTGGATCATCTTCGTCGATCTCGATCGTTTCAAGCTGGTCAATGACAGCCTGGGCCACAAGGCCGGCGATGCGATGCTCAAGCAGGTCGCCGCGCGGCTGCAGTCTGCGGTACGGGAAGCGGACACGGTGGCCAGGTTGGGCGGCGATGAATTCGTGCTGGTTCTGCCCGAAAGGATAGACGGCAGTGGCCGCCTGTCCGCATCGGTGGTGCAGCGCATCCTGGATGCCGTGGCACAGCCGATGATGATCGAAGGGCACGAGTTTGTGACGACTTGCAGCATGGGCATCGCGGTCCACCCGAATGATGGTGCCGATGGGGAAACCTTGATGACGCACGCCGACATTGCCATGTATTGCGCCAAGGAGGTCGGGCGCAACAACTTCCGGTTTTATGCGCCGGCCATGGATGCGCGCATTCTTGAACGCTTGCGGCTTGAGGGCGAATTGCGTCATGCGCTGGAACGCAACGAATTCGAACTCCATTACCAGCCCCAGGTGGACTTGCGCAGCGGCCGCATCGTCGGCATGGAATCCCTGATCCGTTGGAACCATCCCGAGCTCGGCATGATCCCTCCGGCGCACTTCATCACCCTGGCCGAAGAAACCGGCTTGATCGTGCCCATCGGCGCCTGGGTGATACGCACGGCGTGTGCCCAGAACCAGGCATGGCAGCGCGCCGGCCTGGGCCGCTTACGCGTCGCGGTCAATCTGTCGGCGCGCCAGTTTGCCCAAAAAAATCTGGCCGAGTTCATCATGAACATCCTGGACGAAACCGGACTGGCAGCCCAGGACCTGGAACTCGAACTGACCGAGAGCCTGGTCATGACCGATGTCGAGCGCGCTGTCGGCGTGCTGGACGATCTCAAGAAGATCGGGGTGCAGTTGTCCATCGACGACTTCGGCACCGGTTACTCCAGCCTGTCTTACCTGAAGCGATTCCCCATCCATGTGCTCAAAATCGACCAGTCCTTCGTGCGGGACATTGCAACGGGCGCGGACGATGCTGCGATCGTGGCATTGATTATTTCGCTGGCGCACAGCCTGAAGCTGAACGTCATTGCCGAAGGCGTCGAGACGCCGGAGCAGTTGGACTATTTGAATCTGCACGACTGCGACGAAATGCAGGGGTATCTCTTCAGCAAGCCGGTGCCGGCCGAGGCTTTTGAGAAAATGCTGCGCAGTGGTAAAAGCCTATCCTTGGAGTTCGACCGCGCACCGGCATAGCTCCGCGCGACCCTGCCAGCTACTTCTTGACTAG